>NZ_JAMXWT010000001.1:0-351409 GCF_050958665.1 Microbacterium sp. gxy059
GCTCCTCCGGGCCGTCGGCGGCCATGATCGTGATGTCCGTCACACCGGCGGCGCGCGCTTCTCCCGCTCGTGGGCGCGCAGCGCCGAGAGCACCGCGGTGCGGATCACGAACCAGGCCGCGGCGAAGAGCACGACCCAGGTCCCGACGGTGATGAGCGTTCCGAGGAGATGCGGCATGCCCCGACCCTACCGACGGGTCCGATCCGGCGTCAGCCCAGCACCCCCTCGAGGCGGGCGTAGCTCTGCTCCATGCCGTCGGCCATGCCGGTGGCGAGGATCGCCTCCCTGGTGTCGGCGTCGGGATAGGTGACGACGAGCGCCAGCAGCGTGCCGCCGTCGACGGGGGTGAGCGTCATCTCGTTGCGCACGGACGATCCCTCCGCTCCGATCATCGCCTCGGTCGCGACCTCGCGCCGCGGGGCGTCGATCTCGAGCACCGAGCCGGTGAAGCCGAACCGCTCGGTCCCGGCTTCCTTCTCCCACTCGTACCGATAGCTGTCGCCGACGGCCTCGGCGACCTCGCAGACGGGCATCGTCCAGCCGTCGGGCCCGAGCTGCCAGCGGCGCAGCAGGTCGGGGTCGTGGTGGGCGCGCCACACCTCGTCGACGCTCCCCCGGATCACGCGACTGATGCGCGCGCGGTCCTCGCCGAGGAGCTGCACCTCGGTGCCGCGCCCGGCCGCGAACGAGGCGAGGTCGGCGACGACGGCGTCGATCTGCGTCATGGCGGCGCGCGTCCCCTCCTCCATGCCCATGGAGATCAGCTGCTCGAGCTCGTCTGCGGATCCGAACCAGGTGGTCGTGGTGAGCCGGGATCCGTCGTCGGTCTCGGAGAACGAGAACACCATGCGCATCGTGGGCATGTCGGCCGCGGGCTCGCCGTCGGGCCCCGCGAATCCGTCGCGCACCTCGAAGCTCCTCCCCTCGTCGACCGCCAGAAACTCCCAGAAACCGCCGTGCGAGGATCCGTCGGGCCCGGTCATCGCGAACTGCGATCGGCCCCCGACGCTCATGTCGTGGCGGAAGAAGGTGGCGGGGAACTCGGGCGGGCCCCAGAACCGCTCGATCTGGCGGGGGTCGGCGTAGGCGTCCCACAGCCGGCGGACGGGGACGGGGAAGTCGGCGACGATGGTCATCGTCAGGGCGTCGAGGTCCTTCTCGACGGAGGTGACGGGCATGATGAGCCTTTCGGGGTGGGCGCCGGGAGGCGCGGATCAGTCGTCGGCGAGCAGCGCGTCGAGGCGCTCGATGCGGCCTCGCCAGACGTGCTCGTATCGGGCGAGCAGGCGCTGCACCCGATGGATCGCGTCGAGCTCGCCGCGCACGCGGCGCTCTCGACCGGCGGCGTGCTTGCTGACGAGGCCGGCCTGCTCGAGCACGGCGACGTGCTTCTGCACGGCCGCGAAGGACATGTCGTAGGTCGCCGCGAGCTGCGACACCGTCTCCTCGCCCTCGAGGGTGCGGCGGAGGATGTCGCGGCGCGTGGCGTCGGCGAGGGCGCGGAAGACCCGGTCGACCTCGTCGTCGCTCAGGTCGGATTCCAGATGTACAACCATTGGGTTGCGCGTTATGCCGGTCGACGCGTCCCGTCAACCCCTCGCGGCGATCCGCCTCACGCTGCCAGCGGATCCCCAGACACGCGGATTTGGGATCGCCGCGGCGGATCCGTAAACTTGACCCCGGTGACGTGTCCGAGCGGCCGAAGGTGCAACACTCGAAATGTTGTGTAGGTAACCCCTACCGTGGGTTCAAATCCCACCGTCACCGCCAGATGAGCGCATGATCTCAACGAGAAGTCAAATCCGTTGAGATCATGCGCTTCTTCCTTCGCGTGAGACGGTTCGCTGGGTTGACACGGTAGGTTGACTTCCGATCAACTCCGGTCATATGTTCGATCCGTGTATGAGTTTCAGCCGGAGGACATCGAGCGTCTCGAAGCCATCCTGCGCAAGAAGCACGCGCCCAAGCGTCCTCTGAAGCCCCGGAAGCGCGCAGACGGAGAGGGCACCGTCGTCTCCATCACGCGGAAGCTCAAGAACGGCACGGAGGCCACCTACTACTGGGCAAAGAAGACCGTGGTGCTGGGAGACAGCCGCAAGCAGTTTGTCGCTCAGGCTCGGACCGAGCTGGAGGCCATCGAGAAGCGGGATCGCAAGATCCTTAAGGCCAAGGTTGCCTACGGCATGGAGCCGCAATCGGCTCTGCCGCCCGACCCCAAGCTCCAAGATCTCACGGTGGGCGACTGCCTGGAAGACTGGCTCCGGGAGCGCAAGCGGGATGACTTGGCGCCCGCGACTCTCCATATGTATGACGCGAGGATCAGGAACCATCTGCTTCCTGCGTTTGGCTCCGAGTCGGTGCGGCTCATCACCTACCGTCAGCTCAAAGTGTTCTTCGAGGAGACGCTGCCTGCGAAGGACCTGGGGCCTGACTCGATCCGCCAGACCTTCATCTGTCTCAAGAGCGCCCTGGACTACTACGTTCGAGACGGCATCCTCGTGGCGCATCCCATGGTCGGCCTCAAGGCTCCCGCCCGGAAGAAGAAGACCCTCGAGGACACCCGAGCCATCCGGCGGGCCTCGAAGTTCCTGGGCGAATACCTCATGGTGGAAGCGCTCAAGGCCGGACAGGAAGCCCGTTGGTTCCTTGGGCTCCTGGGACTGCGACAGAGCGAAGTGCTGGGTATGACCGATGATTCTCTCGACGGTGCGCGTCCAGCGAAGCGAGGTCGACGGGTAGTGGTGAAGCAACAGCTCAAGAGGATCAGCGCAGAGCATGGCTGCGAACTCAGCAAGGCCACAGGCAAGTGGAGCTGCGGGAGGTCCAGCACCAACTGCCCTCAGCGGATCGGCGAGAACCGCTGGGAACTCACCAAGACGAAGACAGAGAACGGCTACCGGGAGATCGTCATCACCGAGGACGCCTGGCAGATGCTCGTCGCCCACCGGAAGAAGCAGCAGGCCAAGCGCAAACTTCCCGGCTTCCATCCCGAGCCCGGCGAGGGTCTGGACAAGCTGCTCTTCACCCGCGAGGACGGCAAGCCCATCTATGCCCAGCGAGACCGTCAGGCGCTGGGAGAGCTCGTCGGCTCCATCAAGAACATCCCCGAGGACATGACCGTCCACACCCTGCGCCACGTCGCGACCACAGCCCTCATCGAAGGTGGGGCAGAGCGGGATGACCTCATAGCCATGATGGGCTGGAGTCCCAAGAACGCCGACGCCCAGATCTCCACCTACTCGTCCGCTGACATGGCCGCGAAAGCCGCCGACACCACCAAGGGCTACGTGGACAGCTTCTTCGGAGGAGCCGCCGTCAAAAAGTAGAGGCCGGCGCCCGCGAAGGGGAACCGGCCTCTAATCAGCTGAACTGCTTTGGCTGGAGTCATATCAGGATCGGCAGGTCGGAGTCCGTGTCCTGGTCATACTCCTCGGTGAGCGGCACCTCATCGTGGTGTCGCACCACAGCTACGGAAACCAGGTCATCGAGCATCCGTTGGGAGGCGCGGAGTCCGAATCTACGATCAGCCCAGGCCAGCGCGTCGCTGGCCTCAGCGCAGAGGGAGCCTCCGATCTCTCCCAGCGTCAAGCGCTGCTGGAGTTCGTCCCGCACCGTGGCGTAGGGCAGAGCCCAATAGTCCGCCAACGCATCTACCGGGAACCAGTAGGGAACATCAGTTACTGCGGCCGTGGTCATGCTGCGGCCTTCACAGCGTCGGAGGTGGCTGCGCTGGCCTTCGCGGCCCGCTCCTCGGCTCGCTTCACATACTTGTGGTTGTCCTTGGGCACATAGGGCTTCGCGCCCTTGATCTGGCCGAGCACCCTCGCCACAGTGATCTTGCTGACTTCGACGTTCCGCTCGATGGGGAGCGCCTTGGCGATGCGCTGTGCTCCCCAGCCGTAGACCTCGTGCCGTTCCTTGATCCACTCCACGTCCCTGCTCGTGAGCTTCGGGGGTGGACCCAGGGGAACTCCACGCTTACGGAGCGCTTCCAGGGAATCGCGGGTGCGCTCTGCGATCCGCTCTCGCTCCATGGCAGCTACCGCCAGGAGGATTCGGATGAGGAGCATGCCCGCCGCGTTGTCCGGGGTTGCCCTCAGCACACTTTCGGCGAGGGAGGTGAGGCAGCCGTCGATCTTGTGGAGTTCCTTGATCTTCTCGATGGTGTCCTCGGGGTCGCGGCCCCAGCGATCGAGCTTCGAGACCACGACCTCGACTTGAGCGGGGTGCTCCGAGACGAAGGCCATGAGCTTCGCCATGACCTCCGAATGGCTGTTGACCGTGCCGCTGATTCCCCTGTCTACGAAGATGTCAGCCTCCGCCACTCCGTAGTCGATGAGCTGCTGCGTCTGTGCTTCGAGCCCCAGCTCTTGCTCCTTGGTGCTGACCCTGATGTAGCCAATCCTCTTCATGATTTATCTCCTCTGACCTGGGATTTTGACGTGGTTCTTCATTACCACGTTTAGTTATATCAATGGCGCTCCCGAATAGCACTTCCTGCCCGGTGGCACATAAACGCTCGATAAAGTGCCGCCTCCGCGGACGTGCCACGACTCGAAAGACCCCAGGCGCTCCAGACGCCTCCATGGCGAAGATGGTGGCTCCAGAGCAGATTCCAACGATTGGGAACCAACCAAGTGAAAAATCCCGCGTCTGGAGCAGTGCAGGCAGCGCCAGCGTAGATGGGGTTTCGGACGAATCTGGCGACTTGCGCATCATCATTCACGAAGCGCGCTATTGCGAGATTGTTGATCTGGGAGGCGTCCGGAGCGATCTACAGCAGCGCAGACAGCGCCCGTGTGGACACGGCGCTCAGAAGGTCGCAGATGGCTCTTCGAGCAGACACGGAAAAGGCCCCGGAAGTGGTAGGACTCCGGAGCCTTGAGGAAGAAGTAGCCAGCTGAGTGAGGCTCGGATTCAAGGCCACGAAAAAGGGGGTGCCGACCGAAGCCGACACCCCCAGGACCTTCGACTAGCGGAGGTTGAAAGACCGCCCACAGCGTGAGCAGGAGCGGGCTCCCAGCATCAGTCGCTTGAATGGACCATACTGTGCCCGGCAGTAAGGGCAGGACACATAGATAGGGCCGTTGACCCTCCGAGTAGCCATCAGCGCTTTCCGTGCTTGGTGGCGTCCACGAGCTTGTAGCTCATGTTCGGGCGAGGCGTCGGCGGCAAGGGTTCTCCCTTGACTACCGTCCGCTCGGAATCCGTGCGGCCTCCACGAGGGCCGACCAGGGCATACTGCCCCGACGTGTCGGCGATCTGACCGGGACGCAGCCCGCTGTTCTTGCTAGCCATGCTTCCTCCAAAGGAGCTGTTGACGACACGCCCACCATTTGGTGAACGCGACCGGTTGGCGTACCTTGGAGGAAGCATCCCCTCAACAAGGAGCTTCCGCCCCTTGAGTCAGTTGCAGCTGACTTGAGGGGCTTTTTCGTCGGTTGCCCGCCGGTATCTCCCATTCTACCGGCTGAGCGTGACATTCCACGGGGTCAGAGGCTCTGTAGTTACACCGGTGTAGTTCAAGGCCTTGGACCTCAGTGCCGTATCCACACGCTCTCCACTGATTCCTCCACAGCGAACGGGAGAGTCTGGATCGGCGCGATGCCATGAAACGACTGGGCACTCAAGCCCTTCAAGGCGAGTTATCCACAGGTTCCGGCGCCGACACTCTCACAAAGGTTAGCTGCCTCGAAGTTCCGAAACTGGGACATCTACCGGCGTGTCGCAGGAGGTCTCAGTGCACCGGGGCCCTCTCGGAGCGTTGCCAGGGGTGTGCGCATACCTCGGAGCGGCCGAGCTTAGAAACGGCACTCTGTAGATCACTCGCAGTTGAGACAGTTGTATCTATGACCTCCACCGAATGATTCAGTCGAGGCGAGTGAGCAACCGGGCCGACCACCACCTGTCGGACTCCTTGCCGAAGCAAGGCCCCATCTCCCTCGAATGAGTTCTCAGTGCCTCGGGCACCACTCGGTGTGGCATAGCCGCGAGCCTCGCAAGGCCGGGCATTATTCGCCACTATCTCCCTGGTTGCGTCTGTGGGGAGCGTGAAGAACTCAAAGTCCAGGCAGGAGGGCCCTCCTAGAACCTCACCGAGTGAGGCTAGCTTGCCCGTTTCGGACTTCCCCGCCGCATCTTCTTTCAGTCGCCCTGACCTACTTGAGCGGACACCGCGCGGGATTCTGGGGAAGAAGGATCACTAACTAGCGCCTTCCGTGAAGCGGCCCTCGAAGAACTCCCCGACAACGGTGAAGCAGCGACCGGGCCCGCAGTCGCCTGGAAGATCAGCGCATAAAAATCGCCCCCTGGGAGAAGAGAGGACCACCGCCAAGCGATCCGTGGATAGATGCGAACTCATATCGAAGCGAGAAAACGTAACTTCGCCCCCGCGATCAGCGAGGGCGAAGTTGGGGGCAGTGGGGCAAGTTTGGCGGTCAACCCACTGTCGAAGCTCTTCTCCGGGAGCAACGCCGTTATATCAACGGGGTGGCTGGAAGGCGCTGCGTGGTTGTCGGAGGTAGCTGGCATCCTCGAAGGCACCACGGACAGTTTGACGTCGGACGCGCCCGAGCCGGCACAATATGACGTCCAGACGTCAAAGGAGTAGAATCGTGCCCATGACACTGGAGATGCCCAAGGCGAGGCCTGGAGAGATCAGGGACGCTGTCATGCGGGCTCTCGTGGATGCCGAGGAGAACACGCTTTCCTTGCGTGAGATCATCAGTTCAGTTGATGACGCGCTGGGGAGGCGAGTCTCGGAGTCATCAATCCGTTCCTGCCTCAATCTTCACACGCCAGAGGTCTTCGAGCGCGTGGAGCGCGGCCGCTACCAACTTGTCCTGACCCCGCCGATAGACCCCGCAGGTTCGCAGCCCTCGACTGAGAAGCCCCTGGCTACGGTGGGCAAAGCGCGGCTCTTCTACGCAGATAGCCTCGAATGGCTCGATCAGCGTGCCGAGTCAAGCATTCATGGAATCATCACGGATCCACCATACGGTCTGGTTGAATACACCTCCCGCGAGCAGACCAAGCTCCGGAGCGGCAAGGGTGGGGTCTGGAGAATCCCTCCGTCCTTCGATGGGCATCAGCGCTCCCCGCTCCCGAGGTTCACTACGCTCACGACCGCGGAGATCGACAACCTGGAGCGCTTCTTCCGTTCGTTCGGAGAAAAGGCACTTCGTGTCCTGACACCAGGGGGGCATATTATGCTCGCCTGCAATCCGCTGCTCTCCCATTATGTTTCTCGAGCGCTCGACTTAGCGGGCTTCGAACGCCGCGGCGAGGTTATTCGACTTGTCCAGACCATGCGAGGAGGAGACCGCCCCAAGAACGCCCATGAGGAGTTCGCGGACGTCTCAGTTATGCCGCGAAGCATGTGGGAGCCCTGGCTGCTCTTCCGGAAGCCCCTCGAGGGCACTGTGGCGCAGAATCTGCGCACTTGGAAGACTGGAGGTCTCCGGAGAATCTCTGAGGATCAGCCCTTTGGTGATGTAATCCGGTCAGGCCCCACACGCTCCACGGAACGCAAGATCGCCCCCCACCCCTCGCTGAAGCCCCAGGCGTTCCTGCGGCAAGTTGTTCGAGCTATCCTTCCGCTCGGTGAGGGGATTGTTCTTGACCCATTCGCAGGGTCCGGCTCAACTCTTGCAGCCGCTCAGGCGGTCGGCTACGAGAGCATTGGAGTGGAGCGAGACGCGGAATACGCGGCGCTTGCTGCGGACTCGATCAAGCCCCTGAGCGAGATTCAACTGAGCGGAGAGTCATCCAAGTAGATCCAGTTGCTGCGGATCTTCTGGATCCCGTCCTTGTCCAGGGTTGAAGTCCGGGTCCCCAGCTCACTGCGTTCGTTGCGGCGGAAATCGTCGGGCTCCACTTGTCCCAGATAGACCTCTCGGAAACGGAGCGGCGCTCGGTCGATGGCGGGCTCGCCCTCGGAGTCGACCTCGTAGACGAAGACGCACATCCACTGCTTGCGACCGCCGTGCGTATCGACTGCACCGCCCTTCTTTCGAGTGGACTTGATCTCGACGCCCTTCTCGCCAGCTTTCACCGAGTCGCCGGGGTAAGCGCCCTTGACGATGAGGTCGGGGTGTCCGTTGAAGTAAGCGTTCACGGTCAAGGAGCGGCTGTGCTTTGCCAACGACTCTGTGAGCATGTCTGAGATGACTCCGGAACAGATGGCAGGCCGGAGGAGCTCGTCGAGCCGTGAGAGATCTCGATCAGCCAGGTGGGAGTTGACATCGTAGAAGAAGTCATAGACGTCCTGCATGGCGCCCTCGAAGTCGAGCAAGCGGAGGTTGTAGGGCAGCACCGCTCCCTGGTTGAAGTTTGCCTTGTCGATCTCGCGCCGCTGCTGTGCCATCTTGTCTCTCCAGCCTCCTTGATGCCCTCGGACCGCCAGTTTATCCGGGGAGCACGGCCTGACCGAGCGCCACGCTAGTGCCCCCGGCCCCAGGTGCCCGCCAAAAAAGAAGAACCACCGCCGACATTGCCGCCTCCTGGAGACGCTCGCCGTCTCCCACTGACCATCTGAGTAGATCGGGTTGAGAGCCAGCATCCATCTCTGGTGCTGAGTAGAGCCGTTGAGTAAAGGTGCCGGTTCTTGATGGCAGCTTTCAGCACTCATCGTGCTGTGGCAGATGTGGCCGACTCGATGGACACGGTCGAGAACTGCCCTCGTCAGTTGGGAATGCGACGAGCGCTCAGTGGAGTGTGCGCACACTCCTGTCTGCTTCTAGGCGCGATGGTAGAAGCAGCCCAGGGGCCAGGAGCGCTGCCGCGCCCCTGGCAGCACCAGCGCCTGACAGCGCTGCTGCGGAGCGTGCCGGAAGGGCGCAGACGGTCCTTCCTCCAGGGAGGCTGAGCCTCCTGGCGGCAGCTGTTGGAACTCCCTCCCGGCAGCGGAAGCTGCTGGGAGCCCCGAGACCCCGGGAGGGGTCTGCGGGACGGATTCAGGTGTTCGCACGTCCGTGAGATCGCAGCTATCGACAGACGAGGGTCGCTTTTCGCAATGGATTGTGAAATCCGTCAACTCTAAGTCGAAAAATAAGTCGAAATCGACGCTCTGGGAAGCGAGGGGACATTAGGCGGCGATCTAACGACCTCGAATCCTTCAGATGAACAATGACGCATCCGAGACGAGGGAGCGTCTTAGATCGTCTCCTGCGACGAGCTGGGACATGCTCTGCGCTTCGCGACACGCCGATGAGCGCAAATCCATATTTTTTTATTTTTCCGAATCTGGGAATCATCCCTCGGATTCTCGGGCCGAAACAGGCCATTTTCCCGAGCGCCTTGGACCCCGCGGCGAAGTGGTCTCGAAGCCTCCATAACCGTCCGTAAGTTAGTTCTTGCCAGGCCGGGAACGGAGAGGCGCTCGGGGAGGAAACACGGATCCGAGCAGATACGAACCTTGAAAACCGAAAAAAATCAGCACCACAAGAACGGCGAATCTGGACAGCTCTCGCGTCCGGACAAGCCACTCCAAAGACCTCGGAAGGGAACAGCCGCGAGTTCCCGACCGACCCACAGAAATCGAGGAGAGCAGATCTCCCCAACAAAAAACAGCCGAGAAATCTCGGCACAACAAACCCGGAGCGACCGCTCCAGAAAGAAGATCACCATGATCAAGCCCACTACTATCCCCAACGACATTCGGGAACTCAAGCCGAAGAAGGGGAAGACCTACATTACGGATGAGGCCGTCAAGTCGGCCAAGAAATACCCCAACCAGCCCATCCCGATCGGTGCTCCCGGAGAAGATGGATACATCGACAAGAGCTACGCTGCTACCGTCGCATGGCAAGCGGTGAACGCGGACCCGGAGCTGCGGGTCTACTGGAGCTTCCTGGAGGAAGGCAACAGCGACAGCGGCAGCTACGTCTACAAGGGTCCTGCGTTCCTCAGCTACGGCGAAGTCCCCGATGCTCCGAAGCCTCCCGTGGCACCAGTGGCGCCGCGGCCTTCCAGCAGCCAGCTCGTGTCGGTGCTCACCGCAGATGAGCGTGCGAACCTCCTCGCAAAGGTGGAAAAAGCCAGTGGCGAGCGGGAGGACGGCAAGGCTCCAAGTGCCAAGGAACTCATGGAATATCTCTCCCCGAGGGGCAAGGACAAACTGGCGGAGCGCTACTGGGAGCGCCGGGGCATGTCCGTTGGAGTTGCGAAGCGGAAGACCGCTGGTCGCTCGGAGAAGGCCAAGCGGAAGTCGGCCAAAGCTGACGGAGGCTTCGAGGCCGCAGTCAGCAAGACCAAGTGGGCGTCGCGGCCAGCAGAGAACGCCGACACGTTCACGGCCACTGTCAAGAGTGCTCCGAAGCAGGACTGGAAGACGGTCTGCCTGACTCTCAAGGCCTCGCCGGAGGCGGAATTGGCGCGCATGGAAGCCGAGAGCTACTACCAGCGGCTCATGGACGCCCGCGACGGATACCCAGTTGAGCAGGGAGACAACGACGCCCTCGACCGCAAGGTTGAGTCCTACTTCATTCCTTTCTACGACACCGCTCCGAATGAGCAAGATCCCAGCTATCGGGATTGGGCGGCATGGATGAAGAAGGAACGCGCAGGTTTCTACGCGGCTCGGCAAGCTCACGCCGAACCAGCCGTCGCAGCCCACACTTGAAGAGCCGCTTGCCAGCGGGCCAAGGGGACGCCCGAGGCCCGCTGGGAGCGGGACGGCATCGAGGAATACGTCCAGGAACTCGTGGACGCCTGGAAAGGCGACGCCCCTCGCCAGGGCGATGACGCTGAACTCGACCGGAGAGTTGACGTCTACCTCAGTAGATTCTTCGACTTCGCGCCCGAATACTACGACGAAGCGGAGGACTACTCAGATTGGCTGGAGTGGGTAGATCGCCAGCGCGAGAAGTTCTACACCGATCGCGGCCACAGACGACTCACCAGCTCGGAGCGCCGGGAGCGCGGCTACGACCGGGTGCGACGAGCCAGCTAACCAACGAGAGCAGGAAGCCCTCGGACTGAAAAGTCCGAGGGCTTTTTGCGTTTTCAAGACACCTCGGAGAGCGGCGAGGTTTCGGGAAGGAAGCGCCGCCGTCGCATCATGTATTGAAACTGCCTGTTCAGCAGATTGTTCGTCTGGAAGACGCTGGAGTCGGTCCACAGCGGCGAAGACTGCGTCTGTGTAGACGTGGCGTTCAGAACGCTCCATCCAACAGCCGCAAGAACGCGAGTTGACAGAGGTCTAGGAGTTCGTATTGTTGCCACACCCAAACTAAATCCCCGGTCAACAGGAGAAAAACTATGGCAAGCAATGCCCCCACTGCGGAGACCCCGTCCGACGACTTCAGCCGCAAGGACCTCGTGCGCGTATTCGCTCGGCTCAAGCATGAAGTCGGCGGCCTCGTGGACGACAGCCACCGCAAGAGCCCGTTCTACGCCAGGAGCCGCGACGAAGCCATTGCCAAGCGCAAGGCGGCCGTGAAAGTTCTGGAGGAGTTCGCCGACAGGATCGACATGCTCAAGAAGGAAAACGCCTGAACGCTTCGAGCGTCCTGAGCCCGGCAATCCACCATGGGGTTGCCGGGCTTTCTTTGTGCCCTCAGCGCACGCAGGAGACCTTCTGCGATGCCTGGGGGACTGGGACGATGCGCAACGTGCCCTGAAATCGTTTGGTCGTCTGATCGCGATCCGCGGCGACTGAGTTGACATGGCAGGTTGACTTTTGGATAACGCCATCTCAGTAAAGTGCGCTATTTCAACGTTCTGACGTGGCTCCATCAATGACCCACCGTCACCGCTCAGGGCGAAGGCCCCGAGATCCGCGAGAAATCAAGGATCTCGGGGCCTTCGTCGTTCCCGAGGCAGGCGCCGGCGATCACACCGTGCGGCTCATCCCGATCGATGCCGGGGCGGTGGGGGCGAAGCCGAACCTCTCGTAGAGGAAGCGCGCGTCGCCGTCTGCAATGAGCGACACGTGCGCGCTCTTCGGGGCACGGCTCTCGACCTCCGCCATCAGCGCCGCCATGATCCGCCTGCCGAGCCCCGCCCCCTGATGCTCCGGGAGCACGCAGAATGTCGACGATCTGGAAGAAGCACCCGCCGTCGCCGATCACGCGCCCCATCCCGACCGCCCCCTCGCCGCGGCGCACGACGACGGCGTGCCAGGTGTCCCGCAGACCGGCCTCCGCCGCCTCCGCCGACCTGGCGCCCAGCCCCGCCCTCCGGCGCAGATCGAGGTAGACCTCGACCGTCGGCGTCTCGGCGCGGACGCGGTACGGCGACGACTCGCTGCTCATCGACACAGGGTATCGATCGCCCTCCCGCGCGTCTGATCCAGGACGACGCCATTCCTCGCCCCTCCGACCCCGACACGCCGCCTTCCGGCGTCCCGCACACAGAAATGGCGTCGTCGTGCATCGCTCCGCCCCGCCTGTCGCCGCCCCACCTGGCGGAGCGATCCGCACGCACGCCATAATGCGAGTCACCCACATAACGGATCCGCAACACTCGTGGACGGGTGCCGCGACGGGTGCCACGATGGGCCCATGTCCGAGCCCCGCGAACTCACCGCCCGCGAGCGCGACGTGCTCGTCGCGCTCATCGAGAACGGCGCGCGGGACGACTCGGTCTCACCCGCCCAGGACGCCGCGGAGCGCCGCTTCTGGCGCAGCCAGGTCGACGAGGTGCGCGTCTGGGAGCGCTGCGGATGCGACGAGTGCCCGTCCATCGAGCTCGGCGACGCCGACGGTCCCACGCACGCCGACGGGCCGCGGGTCGTGCTCGACGCCGCGACCGACGGCGCGCTCCTCCTGCTGTTCGTCGACGACAACCAGCTGAGCTACCTCGAGCTCGCCGCGATCGACGACGACGCGCGCTCGGCCGAGTTCCCGCCCGTCGACAGCGTGCTGTTCTCCGGACGGCGCTGACCGGCCCGGATCCGCCCCACCCGGGCGAGGACACCTCGCTCAGACGAGGACATGCCCCGCGCGACGGCGCCCCACCCAGGCCCCGGATGGCGCCCCACCCGAGCGCAGACACCCCACTCGGACGCGGACGGACATGCCCCGGACGAGCGCAACCGCACAACGGCACCTCCCCGGCCGAGGCGCCCGCACCCCAGCCGTCCGCGTCCCCCGCGCCTCAGCGCGCCGAGCCGTGCGGCGGAGGCCCGCACCCGAACCGTCCACGTCTCTCGCCCGCTCCCCGTCTCGGCGCGCGACCTGCGCGGAGGAGCGCCCGCCGATCAGAGCGCGACGAGATGCCCGTCGCCCACGTCGCGCAGCGCGGGGCGCTCGGCCGTCTCGGCCCACTCGCGCGAGGCTCGCACGTGACGGCGCCGGCGACGCGGATCCGGGATCGGCACCGCGTCCAGCAGCTCCCGCGTGTACGGGTGCAGCGGCGCGTCGAAGATCTGCTCGCGCGTGCCCTGCTCGACCACGCGCCCCCGGTACATGATCGCGACGCGCGAGCACAGGTGCTCGACGATGCCGAGATCGTGCGAGATGAACAGGAACGCCGTGCGGCGCTCGTCGCGCAGGTCGCTGAACAGGTTGATGATCTGCGCCTGGATCGACACGTCGAGCGCCGAGACCGGCTCATCGGCCACGACGAAGTCGGGCTCGAGTGCCATCGCGCGCGCGATGACGATGCGCTGCCGCTGTCCGCCCGAGAACTCGTGCGGGAACCGGTCGAGCGCGTCGGCGCCGAGCCCGCACGCCTCCAGCACGGCGGTCACCCGCTCGCGCTCGTCCTCCTTCGTCGCGAGGCCGTGCGTGCGCATCGGCTCGCCCACCGCGTCGACGATCGTGAGGCGCGGGTTCAGGGCCCCGAACGGATCCTGGAACACGTACTGCCCGCGCGGACGCAGACCCCGCAGATCCTTCCGCGGCACGTCGAGGATCTCCTCGCCGCGGAACCGCACGGATCCGCTCGTCGCGTCGTGCATGCGCAGCACCGTCTGCCCGAAGGTCGTCTTGCCGGAGCCCGATTCGCCGACGAGCCCGAACAGCTCCCCCTCGCGGATCGACAGGCTCACGCCGTCGACCGCGCGCACGACGTCGCGCGACCGACGGCCGCCCCGCACGGGGAAGTGCTTGACGAGATCCGTCACCTCGACGAGAGGCGCGCTCACGCGGCCGCCCCCACGGGTCCGGCGAGCGCGAGGCGCCGCACCTCCTCCGAGATCACGGGCAGACGCTCGGCGCGCTGGCCGAGCACGGGCTTGGTGCGCAGGAGGGCCTCCGTGTAGGGGTGCTGGGGGCGGTCGAAGATGTCGAGCACGTCGCCGCGCTCGATGATGCGCCCGCCGTACATCACGAGAACCGCGTCGGCGATCTGCGCGACGACCCCGAGGTCGTGGGTGATGAACAGGATCGCCATGCCGGTCTCGTCGCACAGGTCGAGGAGCAGGTCGAGGATCTGCGCCTGGATCGTCACGTCGAGCGCCGTCGTGGGCTCGTCGGCGATGAGGAGGCGGGGCTCGCAGCACAGCGCCATCGCGATCATCGCGCGCTGCATCATGCCGCCCGACAGCTCGTGCGGATAGGCGCGCATGACGCGCTCCGGGTTCGGCAGGCCCACGCGCTCCAGCCACGAGATCGCGCGGTCGTAGGCGGCGCGCTTCGACAGCGAGGTGTGCGCCCGCAGCGTCTCGATGATCTGCCGCCCGATCGTGAACACGGGGTTCATCGACCGAATCGGCTCCTGGAAGATCATCCCGACCTCGTCGCCGCGCAGCCGCTGCAGCGCCGTGCGGCGCATCGCGAGCACGTCGTCGCCGTCGAACAGCACCCGCCCGCCCGTGATCCGCCCCGGATCGTCCACGAGGCGCAGCAGCGACAGCGCCGTGACGCTCTTGCCGGATCCCGATTCGCCGACGATGCTCACGACCTCGCCCTCGGCGACGTCGAACGTGACGCCTGCGACAGCGACCCGCGGCCCGCTCTCGGTCGGGAACTCGGTCGCGAGATCCTCGACCGACAGCAGCGTCCTCCGCTCCGTCTCGCCGGTCATGCGCCCCTCCTCGGGTCGAAGACGTCGCGCAGGCGGTCGCCGAGCACGTTGATCGCGGCGACCGTGATGAGCAGGGCGACGCCAGGCGGCACCCACAGCCACCAGTGGTGCTGGAAGTCGATGAGGTTGTTCGCAGCGCTGATCATGTTGCCCCACGACGCGTTCGGCGGCACGACGCCGAGGCCGAGGAAGCTGAGCGCCGACTCGCTGAGGATGCCCGAGGCGGTGCTGAGCGTCGCCACGACGATGAGCAGCGGCATCACGTTGGGCAGCAGGTGGTGGAACTGCCGCGACCAGGTGCTGAGGCCCAGCACGTCCGTCGCGCGCATGAACAGCTCCTCGCGCAGCGACAGCACCTGCCCGCGGATGAGGCGCGCGAGCGACGGCCAGCCGATGGCGCTCAGCATGATCATCACGATGTAGATGCGCGACTCCGGCGCGACCCGCAGCTCGGAGAGGATCGCGGCGAGCACGATGAGCAGCGGCAGGCCAGGGATCGACATGAGCAGGTCGGCGACGCGCATGATGACCGTGTCGACCCAGCCGCGGAAGTAGCCGGCCGCGATGCCGAGCGCGGCGCCCAGCACGAGCGACAGCAGCATCGAGGCGATGCCGATCGTCAGCGAGATCCGCCCCGCCATCATGAGGCGGGTCATGACGTCGCGCCCGTACTCGTCGGTGCCGAGCGGATGATCCATCGTCGGCACGTGCGTCGCGATGCGCAGGTTGATCTCGTCGCCCGTGTAGGGCGAGAGCACCGGGCCGAGGAAGCTGAACAGCAGCATCAGCACGAGCACGCCGATGCTGATCGACGCCGCCGGGATGCGGACGAGCCGCGCGAACGACTGCGCCCAGAGGCCGCCCCGACGCCCGCGCGCGCTGCGCGGCACGCGCGGCGCCCGCCCCGTGTCGGGCGTCGCCGCGATGAGGTTCCCGTCGCCCGTCATGCGCCGCGCACCTGGTCGACTAGCCGCACCCGCGGATCCGCGACGGCGTAGAGGATGTCGGCGAGGAAGCTGCCCACGATCGTGAGCGCCGCCAGCAGCAGCGTGATGGTCATCAGCACCTCGTAGTCGCGGGTCTGCACCGACTCGAGCTGGATGCGGCCGACGCCCGGCCAGTTGAAGATCTGCTCGGTGATGATCGCGCCGGAGAACAGGCCGGGCAACTCGAACGCGAGCAGCGTGATCGCCGGCAGCAGCGCGTTGCGGAGGGCGTGCGAGAACACGACGGCCCGCTCGCTGAGGCCCTTCGCGCGGGCGGTGCGGACGAAGTCGGATCGCAGCTGCTCGAGCATGCCCGACCGGAAGTAGCGGGTGAGGGATCCGGCCCCGAGGAAGGTGAGGATCGCGACGGGCATCACCATGTGCCTCGCGATCTCCCCCATCCGCTCGATGCCCGTCGACGAGCTCGCCGTGTCGAGCATGCCGCCCGTAGGCAGCCACTGCAGATCGACGGCGAACACCTTGATCATGAGCAGGCCGAGGAAGAACGACGGGATCGACAGCGACGCGAACAGGAGGATCGTGACGATCCGGTCGAACAGCGAGTACTGCCGGGTCGCGGCGAGCACGCCCGTGACGACCGCGATGACCCACGTGAGCGCGAAGGCCGCGAACGCGACGAGGAACGAGTTCTTGATGAGGGGCGCGATCACTTCGGTGACCGGGCGGTTGTAGACCAGCGAGTAGCCGAAGTCGCCCTGCAGCGCGTGGCCGAGCCAGATGACGTAGCGCACGATCACGGGCTGGTCGAGTCCGTAGAGGGCGCGCAGCTCGGCGAGGCGCTGCGGCGTGAGCTGCCGGTTCGACGAGAAGTAGTCGCCCGGCATGAGCGCGAACAGGAAGAACACGAGCACGGAGACGCCGAACAGCAGCAGGAGCATGAGCCCGAGGCGTCGGAGGAGGAAGCGTGTCATAGGAAGGAGGTGCGAGGCGGCGAACGGCTCTGCGCCCCGGCGGCGGCCGGGGCGCAGAGCGCGGTCGTCAGTCCTGCGGGATCGTGAGCTTCGCGAGGGCGAGGGACGAGTCGGCGGACCCCGTGGAGAAGTCCTCCGCCCCCTCGATCCGCGCGTTCCAGGCGGAGAGCGACTTGCGGTAGTCGAGCAGGATCGACGGCGGATCCTCGCTGAGCACCTGGTACAGCTCGGCGTAGATCTCCTGGCGCTCGGCCTCGTCGAACGTCGACGTGCCCTTCTCGACGAGCTCCGTCACCTTCTCGTTCTCGTACCCGCTGATGTTGATCGAGGGGTCGTCGGTGCCGAACTCGGCGACGGCGTCGTTCGGGTCGCTCAGGCCGTCCGTACGGAAGCCGGCGAGGTCGTAGCCTCCGCTGTAGAGGCGGTCGAAGGCTGTGTTCGCGTCGAGCACCTCGGGCACGAAGTCGATGCCGATGTCCTTGTACGTCTGCGACGCGATCGGGATGACGGGGTCGTCGTCCGAGGTCGTGATGTACGAGATGGTGAGCTTCTCGCCGTCCTTCTCGCGGATCCCGTCGGATCCCTCCTCCCAGCCGAGGTCGTCGAGGATCTCCTCGGCCTTCTCGGGGTCGTACGGGTACTGCGTGACGCCCTCGTTCGTGTACGACCACTGGGTGGGCGCGGCGTACACGTCGGCGACCTGGCCGAGGCCCTTGTACTTCGCGTCGACGATCTGCTGGCGGTCGAGGCCGTAGTAGAGCGCCTGCCGCACGCCGGTCTCGGCGAGGATCGGGTTGTCGTTGTTCACCCAGATCTGCCCGATGTCGGGGATCACGCGGGCCTTCACGTTGGCGAAGCCGAGATCCTGCAGCGCCTGGAGCGTCTGCGGGTCGCTGCCGAAGCCGCCGTGGTCGATGTCGCCGTTCTGGAAGTTCTGCAGCGTCGAGTCGGACGAGATGACCTTGAAGATCAGCCGCTCGATCTCGGGCTTCCCGCCGTAGTAGTTCTCGTTGGCGACGTAGCGCACCTCCTGGCCCTCGACGTACTCGTCGAGCGCGTAGGGGCCGGCGCCGAGCGGATCGCCGTACAGGTCGCGCAGGTAGTCGAGCTCGCCCTTCTCGTAGCCCTCGCCGTAGTGGGCCTTCGAGATGACCTGGCCGCCGAGCACGCCGAGCGCGAGCGGGTTGGCGCGCTCCGTCTCGATGCGGATCGTCGTGTCGTCGACCACCTCGATGCCCGACAGCTCGTCGGCGTCGCCCTCGCGGTACTCGTCCGTGCCGGCGATGACGATGTCGGAGAAGTCCACGCCGCCCGCGTACGCCGGGTCGTTGAGCAGCGTCAGCGTGAACGCGACGTCCTCGGCTGTGAGCGGCGATCCGTCGCTGAACGTCAGCCCGTCGCCCAGGTGGAACGTGTGCGTGAGGTTGTCGTCCGAGATCTCCCAGCTCTCCGCGAGATCGGGCAGCGGCTCGCCCGAGTCGTCGAACACGACGAGCGACGCGAAGATCGGCGCGACGGCGTTGCCGTCTCACCCGTTGTCGAAGAAGCCGGGGAGGAAGACCCCGCCGGGCTTGTTGATCGTGGAGACGAACGAGTCGGTGCGGCTGTTGGCGCCCGCGGGGCTCGCGCTCGGGTCGGACGCGGGGTAGAAGTCGTCCTCCATCGTCGCGAGATCGACGTCGGCCGCTTCGTCGACGCTCTCCTCGGCCGTGGCGGCGCAGCCGCCCAGCGTGAGCGCGCCGACGAGCGCGAGGGCGGTGAGGGCGGATCCTCGTCTGACTGCCTTCATGGGCGGGGTCTCCTCGATCTCGTGGATCTTCGACAAGAGTGGAATACCTCTCGGCGGTACCCACGGCCGGACACCCGGGGCCCGCGTATGTCGAGGTGTTACATGACGCGAACAGGGGCGGAGCGGTCACGATGCGTCGGGGCGGGGCGGGTGCGGCGAGCGCGGGCGGCATGGGCCGGCGCGGCGTCGCTCGGCGCGGGCCGGCGCGGGCAGCGGGGCGGCGAGCGCGGGTCCGAGTCGTCGCGGGTGCGGCGTCACTCGGGGCGGGCAGCGCGGGCCGCGGCCCGCTCGGTACGGCGAGCGGGGTCGACGCGGGTGCGGCGGACGAGGTTCCGCGGGTTGCGGAGCTCCAGATGACGCGAATACACCATCAGGGGCGCCCGGAAGGCGCATTCGCGTCATCTGAACGGATCCGGAGCACCGGATGCGCCGGAGATCTCGCGAACGCCGGAGATCTCGCGGATCCTCGCCCGGCGTCCGAGGGATCCCCGGGCGAAGCGTCACCCGATTTCCAGGAACATGCGCGGGGTGGCTGGCCTGGGCGCGGGGTGGCGTTTCGCGGGCGGGATTCCAGGCGTCGAGGATCCCTGGAGCGCCCGGTGCCCGGTGCCCGGTGCCCGCCTGCGGCCGCTCCGAGCACGCCCCGAGGAACGCGGATCCGCCGGCCCCGAGGAGGGAGCCGGCGGATCGGGCGCTGCGGAGGGCGGGCTACTCGCAGCCGACGCCGTCTCCGTCGCGGTCGAGGTGCGGCCCGTATCCCGGGTCGCCGGCGTAGACCGGCGCCGCACCCGCGTTCCGCACCTCGGTGCAGTTCTGGAAGGAGACCGGGGGAGCGGGATCCGCCGCCTGCGGCGCCTCGTAGGTCTGGGGAGCGGGCGCGGCGGCGAGCTGCGCCTCGAGCTCCTGGATCCGGGTGTCGCGCTCGGCGACGAGCGCGACGGCCTCCTCGGCCTTCGCCTGCTGCGCGGACGCCTTCTCCTTCTCGTCCTCGACCTTCAACTTCTCCGCGCTGAGCTTCTTCTCGAGGTCGGAGACGCGCGTGCGCAGCTCGTCGGCATCCTCGACCGCCGACGCCGCCTCCTCCTGCGCCTCCGCAGCCGCGGTCTCGGCCTTCTTCTCGGCGCTCTCCGCGGACGCGGCCCGCTCCGCCGCCTGCGTGCTGGCCGCTTCGAGCTGGCGCACCTCCGCGGCCTGCCCGGCCGAGCCGCCGGCGACGCCGAACGCGAGCCCCGCGATGAGCGCCCCGCCGCCGATCACGGCGCCCACGATGCGCGACATGGGCCGCTGAAAGAATCCCGGCTGCTCCGACACTCTGTCCTCCTATATATCGGTATCTCCCCGAAGAGGATCGTACGGGCTGCGCCCCTCGGAGAACGCCGAACACCCCTGATCAGAGGGTATATATGCCTGCGCTGCGCTCGCGGCGCTCGAGGAGGCCGTCTCCACTCAGGTCCGACGCGGCGGAAGGCTCGCCCCGGCGTCCCTTCCCCGCATCGCTCCGCACTGTCAGGATGAGGGACATGGCCGTCATCGAGAACGCGAAAGTGACCGTCGTCGGGGCGGGGTCGGTCGGATCCGCGACCGCCTACGCCATGCTCATCCGGGGCACCGCTCGCGAGGTGGTGCTGTACGACATCAACGCCGCGCGCGTCGAGGCGGAGGCGCTGGATCTCGCGCACGGGGCGATGTTCACGGGGTCGAGCGCGGTGACGGGCACGAGCGACATCGCGCGCACGGCGGGATCCCACGTGATCGTCGTGACCGCGGGGGCGGCTCAGAAGCCGGGGCAGACGCGACTCGAGCTCATCGAGACGAACGCGCGGATCTTCCGTTCGATGATCCCTCAGCTCGTCGAGGCGTCGCCGCGCGCGATCGTCGTCATCGTCACGAACCCCTGCGACGTGCTGACGATGCTCGCCGTCGAGCAGACGGGGGCGGATCCGGCCCGCATGTTCGCGTCGGGCTGCGTGCTCGACACCTCGCGGCTGCGCTGGGCGCTCGCCCAGCGCGCCGGGGTCGACGCGCGATCGGTGCACGCGCATATCGCGGGCGAGCACGGCGACTCGGAGTTCCCGCTCTGGTCGACCGCGACGATCGGCCCGGTGCCGCTGCGGGAGTGGCAGAGCGACGGCGCGATGCTCTTCCCCGAGGCGGAGCTCGATCGCATCGCCGAGCAGGTGCGCACGGCCGCCTACGCGATCATCGAGGGCAAGGGGTCCACGAACTACGCGATCGGCCTGTCGGCCACGCGCATCGCGGAGGCGGTGCTGCGCGACGAGCGGGCGATCCTGCCCGTGTCGACCGTGCTCGACGGCGTGCACGGCATCGACGGGATCGCCCTGTCCGTGCCGTCGGTGGTCGGCTCGGCCGGGGCGACGCCGCTGCGGCAGACGCGGTTCTCCGATCGGGAGCGAGAGCAGCTGGAGGCCTCCGCGCGCACGCTCGCCGACACGGCCGACGCCGTGCGCGGCGCGCTGTAGCCCGGCGGCGGGGGAGGCGTTTTGCAGGCTCGGGGCGGACGTCCACCGGCCGAGTCGCGGAAACGCACGCTTGACCGGGCCGAATCGGTGCATTTCGCAGACTCGGGGCGGCAGGCCCCGCACCGAGTATCGGAAACGTACGCTTGGCCGGGCCTGATCGGTGCGTTTCCCAGACGCGAAACGGCAAACCTCGCACCGAGTCGCAGAAGCACACGCCCGGCCGGACCGAATCGGTGCATTTCGCAGACCCGGGACGGCAAGCCCCGCGCCGAGTCTCGGAAGCGCAGGCTTGGCCGGGCCTGATTGGTGCGTTTCCCAGGCGCGAAACGGCAAACCTCGCACCGAGTCGCAGAAACGCACCCTCACCGGGCCCAGGTCGGTGCATCTCGCAGACCCGGGCCGCGCCGCCGATCACCGATGCTCTGGTGCGGCCCCAACCCGGATCGTCGAACACGCCCTTGCCCCGGCCCGGATCCATGCGTTCCACCGACGCGAACCACGGGCCACGGATCCGGGTCGGGGAAACGCACCCGCCACAGCACCTGAGCGATGCGTTTCGCATACTCGGGGCGGCAGACCACCGGCCGAGTCGAAGAAGCGCACCCTCACCGGGCCTGGATCGATGCGTTCCGCAGACTCGGGACGGCAGACCCCGATACGACGCGGACGTCCCCTGCGCGAGCGCCGAACATCCCCGAGTCCGGGCGGCGGGAGGCCGCCGTCAACGCTGCTTCCGCTGCCTCCGGGCCTTGATCCGCTGGACGGCGAACGCCCAGAGCATGAGCGCGGCGGTGCCCCAGGTGAGGATCGCGAGGAACCACATCGGCGCCTTCCGGCCGCCGCCTCCGACTGCCGCGCTCCAGCCCGCGTCGCTCGCCTGGCCGACGATCGGGGCGGCGCACCAGAGCGCGATGCCGGCGAGGAAGAAGAACCAGGACAGCCCGTTGGGCCCACGCACGGACGACGGCCGCCTGCGCACCGCCGGCAGCAGTCCGAGCCCCGCGATCGCGAACCCTCCCGCGAGGAGCATGAACACGCCCGTCTCCGACACGAGGGGAATCGCTCCGAGGAGAATCGGCGCCAGCAGCGCGAGGAACACGACGCCGAAGGCGCAGAAGGCGACCACCTCCTGCCAACCGCCGGTTCTCCGCATCACCCTCCCCCTTCGCGCGTCGTCCTCACCCTATGCGGGGACCGCCACGCAGTCAGAACTCAGGGATGTCCGGCAGATCGGCAATCCGGTGCGCGCGGATGTCCTCGAGAGCGGCGCGGAGCTTGCCGGATCGATCGTCAATGACGCGGCTGTAGCCGAGGCGCGCGGCCTCGGATCGGCGCTGCGTCGCCTGCGTGACGGGGCGCACCTCGCCCGCCAGCGACAGCTCGCCCGTGGCGGCGATCTCGCGCGGCACGGCCCAGTGGCGCAGGGATCCGGCGACCGCGACGGCGATCGCGAGGTCGGCGGCGGGCTCGGTGAACCGCACGCCGCCGACGGTCGAGACGTAGACGTCCTGGTCGCTCGTCTTGATGCCCGCGCGGCGCTCGAGCACGGCGAGCACCATCGCGACGCGCGACTGATCCACGCCGCTCACGATGCGCCGCGGGTTCGGAGCGCCCGTGGGGATCGTGAGCGCCTGCACCTCGACGGGGAGCGCGCGGCGCCCCTCGAGCGCGATGCCGACGCAGGTGCCGGGTTCGGGGGATCCGTGCGACAGGAACAGGCCCGACGGATCCGGCACCTCCTGGATGCCGTCGCCCGCCATCTCGAAGCAGCCGACCTCGTCGGTCGCGCCGAAGCGGTTCTTGAGCGCGCGGATGAAGCGCAGCGCGGTCTGACGGTCTCCCTCGAACTGGCAGACGACATCGACGAGGTGCTCGAGCACGCGCGGACCCGCGACCTGGCCGTCTTTCGTGACGTGACCGACGAGGATGATCGGCAGGTCGCGCTCCTTCGCGACGCGGATGAGCGTGGAGGCGACCTCGCGCACCTGCCCCGGCATTCCCGCCGCCCCGTCCTGCAGAGACGACGCGACCGTCTGCACGGAGTCGACGATGACGAGCTCGGGTTCCACCGAGTCGATGTGGCCGAGCACGGTGGCGAGATCGGTCTCGCTCGCGAGGAAGAGGTCGTCGTAGAGCGCCCCCGTGCGCTCGGCGCGCAGACGCACCTGCGCGACGGATTCCTCCGCGCTGACGTAGAGCACGCGCCGCCCGTCGCTCGCCGCCCGCGCTGCCACCTCGAGCAGCAGCGTCGACTTGCCGACGCCCGGCTCGCCCGAGAGCAGGATCGCGGCGCCCGGCACGATGCCCCCGCCGAGCACGCGGTCGAACTCGCCGAGGCCGCTGGGACGCCGGGGCACCTCCCCCGCCGAGACCGCCGTGATGGGACGTGCCGATGCCGAGGGCGCGAGCGACTGCACCCGCTTGGCCGCGGGCTTCTGCCCCTGCTCGACGACCGTGCCCCACTGCTGGCACTCCCCGCACCGGCCCACCCACTTCGCGGTGGTCCAGCCGCACTCCGAGCAGACGTACGCGGGAGATGCCTGACGCTTCGATGCCATGCGACCACCCTACGAAGGGGGTCTGACAAACGAAGGCGGGACGATGTCGAGCGGGACGCTCGTTCGTTTGTCGGACGCCCCGCATAGAGTGACCGCGTGCCTCACCCCTCGCCCTCCCGCGTCCTGTGGATCGCCATCCTCGGGTCGTTCGTCGCGTTCCTCGACGGCACGGTGGCGAACGTGGCGCTCCCGGCCATCGACCGCGAGCTGGGCGGCGGGCTCGCGACCCAGCAGTGGGTCGTCGACGGCTACCTCATCACGCTCGGCGCGCTCATGCTCGTCGCGGGGTCGGCGAGCGATGCGCTCGGGCGCGCGCTCGTGCTGCGCATCGGCCTCGTGGGCTTCGGCGTCGCGTCGGTCGCGATCGCCGTCGCCCCGACGCCAGAGGCGCTCGTCGCCGCCCGGCTCGTTCAGGGAGCCGCGGGGGCGTTCCTCGTGCCGAGCTCGCTCGCCCTCATCACCTCGACCTTCTCCGGGCCGGCGCAGGCGAAGGCGATCGGCACGTGGACCTCGATCACGACCGGTGCCATGATCGTCGGCCCGCTGCTCGGCGGGGCGCTCGTCGACCTCGCGAGCTGGCGGCTCGCGTTCCTCATCAACGTGCTGCCGATCGGCGCGACGCTCTGGCTCGCGCGCGGGCTCGCGGATCCGCCGCGCCGCGCCGACGCGCGCATCGACCTGCTCGGGGCCGTGCTGTGCAGCGCAGGGCTCGGCGGCATCGTGTTCGCGCTCATCGAGCAGCCGCGCCTCGGGTGGGCCCACCCCGCGATCCCCGTCGCCCTCGTCGCCGGCGCGGCGATGTTCACGCTGTTCCTCCTGCGCCAGCGCACGGCGCCCCGCCCGATCCTGCCGCTCGATCTGTTCCGCGTGCGCAACTTCTGGACCGGGAACGTCGCGACGGCGCTCGTGTACGGCGCGCTGTCTCTCAACGGCTTCGTGCTCGCGGTGTACCTGCAGGAGGGCGCGGGGCTCAGCGCCACCCTCGCGGGGCTCGCGAGCCTGCCGACGACGATCCTCATGATCCTGCTCAGCTCCCGCATCGGCGCGCTCGCGGGGCGCTGGGGCGCCCGGCTGTTCATGACGGCGGGGCCGATCATCATGGGCGCGGGCTCCGCGCTGCTGCTCGCCGTCGCCCCCGACTTCGACTACTGGTGGCAGGTGCTGCCCGGCATGGTCGTGTTCGGGCTCGGCCTGTCGCTGACCGTGTCGCCGCTCACCTCGACGATCCTCGGATCCATCGACCCCGCGCGCAGCGGCATCGCGAGCGCCGCGAACAACGCGATCTCGCGCGTCGCGGGGCTCGTCGCGATCGCGGCGATCGGCACGATCGTCGGCGGAGAGCTCGACCTCGCGGGCTTCCACCGCACGTGCCTGGTCGTCGCGGGGCTGCTGGCCGCGGGCGGGGTCGTGTCGTGGCTCGGGATCCGCACCCCGCGGCAGGACGCCGAACGCCCCTGAGCGGATCCGGTCGCCGGCTTCGGGGAACGGAACCCGCGCGGTGTCAGGACGCCGCGTCTCCTCCGGCGCGCGGGGCGACGCCGTCGACGGTCTCGACGAGGATCCGCGCGGTGTCCTCCGGCCGGGTGAGCTGCGGCCAGTGACTCGTCGGCAGGTCGATGATGGTCCGGTCGCGAACGGCGGCGAGCTCAGAGGCGATCGGGTGGCCGGCCTCGATGAGCTGATCGATCTGCGCCGGGGAGATCGTCGTCGCGATCACCGTGATGGGGATGTCCCGCCGGCGCTCGTCGCGCAGCACGATCGGGTCGGAGGCGACGCGCGCCGGCACCGGGATCGCGTCGGCGACGAACCTCTCGAGGTCGGCTTCCGTGAAGCCGATGAGCTCCTGCTCGTCGAAGAAGGCCGCCCGGTCCTCCGGGAAGGGCACGCGTCCGTCGATGACGGGCAGCTCGTCGTTGATCGCGGAGCCGGCGGGCGGCGGGACCGCATCCGCGAAGACCACGTGCGCCACGCGATCCGGTCGCGCATCCGCCGCGCCCCACGCGACGTTGCCGCCGCCCGAGTGCCCGACCAGGACGACCGGGCCTTCGGCCGCGTCGATCAGCGCGACGACCGCATCGATCTGCTCCTGCAGGCCGATGTCGGCGCCGTCGCCATCCGCGAGCCCCGGCAGCGTCGGAGCGTGGACGCGATGTCCGGCCCGCTCGAGCGCAGACGCCTGCGCCGCCCACGATGATCCGTCGAGCCAGAATCCGGCGAGGAGGATGACGTCCATGCGCGAACGCTACTCGCTCCCGTCGCGACGCGCACCGGGTCGGGCGCGCACTCTCCTGCCCCCCCGCACGAGGATCACCGGAGGCACGCCGCCCCCGCGACCTCCCGCGGAGCTGCGGCTGCTCCGCCCCTCACGAGAGCGAGCCGTGCGGGGTCGCCGGGGAACGCCGCCCCGGCCGTCGAACGGGCGACCTCCCGCGGCGCGCACGGGGGACGGACGATCCGCACCTGTCCCGCCTCGTCATCGTGGAGGTCAGGGCACGAGCGCTCCACGGGGTGCGCTTGAGCCCTTCACGGGGTCGAGCGCGGCACGGATCGCCGGCCTGCGTCCCTCACGAGATCACATCGAGCCGTGCAGGGGCCGCCCCGGCCATCGAACAGGAACCTCCCGCGGCGTGCGATTCGCATCCGCCACCCCTCGTCATCGCGGAGGTCTGGGCTCGAGCGCCACGAGCGTCGCCCCGGCCGTCGAACGGGCGACCTCCCGCAACGACTCCGGCGGGCGGTCCGGCAGAGACCCGCTAGGCCTCCAGAGCCGCGAGCAGATCGCCGGGGGACGCCTGCATCGGGTGGGGGCCCGCGATGTCGAGGAACACGGTCGTGATCGTGTCGCGGTATCGCGTGAGGAACGACACGAGCCAGGCCGGCGAGTACACGCCGACGCCGGGCGGGAGGTTCTTCGGCTTGTTGCGGGCGTCGCTGAACAGCAGCAGCGCCACGTCGCCGGTCGTCGCGTCGCGGTAGGTCCACACCTCGCCGCCGTCGAGAGGGTTGTCTCGCGGGCCGGGCTTGACGAGCGGCACGACCGTGTTGCCGTTGCGCAGCGCGAGCGCCACCGCCGCCATGTCCTGCTTCTCGAGCGCCTGGGCGAGCGCCTCCGAGCGGAACTCGTCCGGATCCGCGACCTGCTTCCTGCGCTTCTTGACCATGGATCCCAGCCTACGTTTCCCGGGGCGGACGGCGGCGCGCGGCGAACATCGGAGAGGAGCGCCATGCGCTCCGTCCGTCTCCGGCGGCGCGCTCCCGCCGGGCCCGCGCTCCGACCACTCCCGCGGATGCGCGTGCAGAGGCACGGCGTTCCGGCGCCCGAGCGGATCCCCGCACCGCCGGTCTCGCTCGGCGCGACGCCGAGCTGGCGTGCTTCTGTGCGTCCGGCCGCCGCCGGACGGTGCGCCGCCTCAGTTGAGGACGAAGGTCGCGGCCTCCGAGGTGGCGTCGCCGATCGAGACGGTGAGCGTGTAGGTGGCGCCCCCGCCGACGGCGGGCGGACGGCCGTCGCTCTCGCACGTGTCAACGGAAGATCGAGTGCGGTTCCAGACGACGGGCTGCTCGGTCGTCACGTTCTGCCCGGCCTCGAGTGTGACCCAGTGGTCGCTCGGCTCCACCTGGCAGTCGGTCGACCGCCACCACTCGTCGGCGCCGCTCGCGATCACGAAGCGCTGCTGCGACGTGCCGACGTTGATGATGCAGTCGGATCCGCTGTCGTTGGTCAGCTCGACCGTCAGCTGCGGCTCCTCGCCAGGCTCGTAGGTCTTCTTGTCGGTGTGCGCGACGACGTGCAGTGCTCCCTCCGCGCACTCCTCCGGCTCCTCCTCGGTGGGCGTGGGGCTCGGTTCGGGGTCACCGTCGCCGGGCGACTCGCCGGGCAGCAGCGTGGGCACGGGATCCTCCGGCTCCGCGGCGACGGGCTCGTCGCTGCTGAGGAACGGCAGGTTCTGCCACGGCTGGGCGATGACGAGCCAGCGGATCCCGAAGAACAGTCCCGTCGCGATCCCGGCGATGAGGATCAGCGCGATGATCCCGAGCACGAGGCGCCGGCGCCGGTACACGGCGCGGGACTGGCGGCGGGGCTTGCTCGAGGGACCCATGAGGGAAGGTTAGGCGAGCTGCTTCAGCATGCGCGTGTTGCCGAGGGTGTTGGGCTTCACGTGTGCGAGGTCGAGGAACTCGGCGACGCCCTCGTCGGGGCTGCGGATGAGCTGGGCGTACACGTCGGGTGAGACGACCTGCTCGCCGATCTCGCGGAAGCCGCGGCGCTCGAAGAACGTCGTCTCGAACGTGAGGCAGAACAGCCGCGTGAGGCCGAGCGCGCGGGCGTTGTCTTCGAGCACGTCGACGAGGGCGCGGCCGACGCCGTGGTGCAGCCAGTCGTCGTCGACGAGGAGCGTGCGGATCTCGCCGAGGTCGTCCCACATGACGTGGAGGGCGCCGCAGCCGATGACCCGGTCGCTCTCGTCGACCGCGACGACGAACTCCTGCGTCGCCCCGTACAGCACCACGAGATCCTTGCCGAGCAGGATGCGCCGCATGACGTAGGGCTGGAGCATGCGGTGCACGCTCTCCATGTCTGCGGCTCGCGCGGGGCGCACGGTGAAGTCGGTCATCGCCCCGAGGCTAGCGATCTTCCCTGACCGGTCGCCAGACGTCCGCGGCGTGGGGCGGGATGCGGGGCCGGGTTCGGGGCGGCTCCGCGAAGCGGGCATCGGGATCCGGCACGCGGCGGGATCCCCGGGTCACCGCGAGACGTCATTCCCCGTGCCCGGAGGCGGCGGATCTCGGCGACCCCGTGCGTCGCTCCCCGATGGGTCGCCAGGAAACGCGGCCTCGCGCGTCCCGGAAACTGCATACCCTGGCGACCCGTCCACCGCTCCCCGGACAGGTCGTCAGAGAATGCCGCCCGCGTTCCAGAAGCGACGGCTCTCGGCGACCCCGCGCCGCTCCTCCACCGGTCGCCATGAAACGCGACCTCGAGCGCCCCGGAAGCCGCATGCCCTGGCGACCCGCACCACCGCGGGCCGGACGGGTCGCCACGAGTTGCCGACCCGCGCGCTCGGAGGCGACGGATCTCTACGCCCCGCCCGCCGTCCCCGACGAACGCACCCCCGAACACGCGGAACGGCCCCGCACCTCGTGGTGCGGGGCCGTTCGCGGCGGGTCACTCGCCGAGGGCGGTGATCTCGGGGGTGGCGGTGATGTCGCCGCCGGTGTTCACGCCGACCGAGACGCGCTCGCCGCGCGGCTCGTTGTGGAACGTGAACGTGCCGTCCTCGACGTCGACCTTGATGTGGTCGCCCGATTCGAGCTGGCCCGAGAGCATCGACTCGGAGAGGCGATCCTCGATCTCGCGCTGCATCGCACGGCGCAGCGGGCGGGCGCCGAGCGTCGGGTCGAAGCCGATCTCGATGAGGCGCTCCTTGGCGGTCTGCGACAGCTCGATCGTCATGTCGCGGTCGAGCAGCCGCTCGCCGAGGCGCTTCGTGAACAGATCCACGATCTGCAGCAGCTCGGTCTTCGTGAGCTGCGGGAACACGATGACGTCGTCGACGCGGTTGAGGAACTCGGGCTTGAACTGGCGCTTCAGTTCCTCGTCGACCTTGCCCTTCATGCGCTCGTAGGTGGTCTGCTGGTTGCCCTCGACCTGGAAGCCGACGGGGCCGCCCGCGATCGCCGACGAACCGAGGTTCGTCGTCATGATGATCACCGTGTTCTTGAAGTCGACGACGCGACCCTGACCGTCGGTGAGGCGTCCTTCTTCGAGGATCTGCAGCAGCGAGTTGAAGATGTCGACGTGCGCCTTCTCGATCTCGTCGAAGAGCACGACCGAGAACGGCTTGCGGCGCACCTTCTCGGTGAGCTGGCCGCCCTCCTCGAACCCGACGAACCCGGGAGGGGCTCCGAACAGGCGCGAGACGGTGTGCTTCTCGCTGAACTCCGACATGTCGAGGCTGATCAGCGCGTCCTCGTCGTCGAAGAGGAACTCGGCGAGGGCCTTCGCGAGCTCGGTCTTTCCGACGCCGGTGGGGCCGGCGAAGATGAACGAGCCCGACGGACGCTTCGGGTCCTTGAGGCCGGCGCGCTGGCGGCGGATGGTCTTCGAGAGGGCCGAGATAGCCTCCTCCTGACCGATGACGCGCTCGTGCAGGGCCTTCTCCATGAAGACGAGACGGCTCGTCTCCTCCTCGGTGAGCTTGAACACGGGGATGCCCGTGGCCTGGGCCAGCACTTCGGCGATAAGCCCCTCGTCGACGACGGCCTTCGTCTCGACCTCGCCGGCGCGCCACTGCTTCTCGAGGCGCAGGCGCTCGCCGAGCAGCTGCTTCTCCTCGTCGCGCAGGGCGGCGGCCTTCTCGAAGTCCTGCTCCTCGGAGGCGACTTCCTTCTGCTCGCGCACCTTCTGGATCCGCTCGTCGAACTCGCGCAGCTCGGGCGGGCTCGACAGGATCGACAGGCGCAGGCGGGCGCCGGCCTCGTCGAGGAGGTCGATGGCCTTGTCGGGCAGGAAGCGGTCCTGCACGTAGCGGTCGGCGAGGTTCGCCGCGGCGACGAGGGCGCCATCGGTGATCTGCACCTTGTGGAACGCCTCGTAGTGGTCGCGCAGGCCCTTGAGGATGTTGATGGCGTGCGGCAGCGACGGCTCGTTCACCTGGATGGGCTGGAACCGGCGCTCGAGCGCGGCGTCCTTCTCGAAGTGCTTGCGGTACTCGTCGAGGGTCGTGGCGCCGATGGTCTGCAGCTCGCCGCGGGCGAGCAGCGGCTTGAGGATGCTGGCGGCGTCGATCGCGCCCTCCGCGGCGCCCGCGCCGACGAGGGTGTGGATCTCGTCGATGAAGACGATGATGTCGCCGCGCGTGCGGATCTCCTTGGTGACCTTCTTGAGGCGCTCCTCGAAGTCTCCGCGGTAGCGGGATCCGGCGATGAGCGATCCGAGGTCGAGGGAGTACAGCTGCTTGTCCTTGAGCGTCTCGGGCACGTCGCCCTTGACGATCGCCTGGGCGAGGCCCTCGACGACGGCGGTCTTGCCGACGCCGGGCTCGCCGATGAGGACGGGGTTGTTCTTGGAGCGGCGCGACAGGATCTGCATGACGCGCTCGATCTCCTTCTCGCGCCCGATGACGGGGTCGAGCTTGTTGTCGCGCGCGGCCTGCGTGAGGTTGCGGCCGAACTGGTCGAGCACCTGCGAGCCCTTGCCCGTGGGCTCCTGCGACTCCTGGCCGGCGGGCGTGACGCCCACGGGCTCCTTGCCCTGGTAGCCGGAGAGCAGCTGGATGACCTGCTGGCGCACCTTGTTGAGGTCGGCGCCGAGCTTGACGAGCACCTGGGCGGCGACGCCCTCGCCCTCGCGGATGAGGCCGAGGAGGATGTGCTCGGTGCCGATGTAGTTGTGGCCGAGCTGCAGCGCCTCGCGCAGGGACAGCTCGAGCACCTTCTTCGCGCGGGGCGTGAAGGGGATGTGGCCGGTGGGCTGCTGCTGGCCCTGGCCGATGATGTCCTGCACCTGCTCGCGCACGGCGTCGAGCGAGATGTCGAGCGACTCGAGGGCCTTGGCGGCGACTCCCTCGCCCTCGTGGATGAGGCCGAGCAGGATGTGCTCGGTCCCGATGTAGTTGTGGTTGAGCATCTTCGCCTCTTCCTGGGCGAGCACAACCACGCGACGGGCACGGTCGGTGAACCTCTCGAACATGTCACTCCTCCGGGCACTGGGCCGATCCGACGTCGCCATCCGGCGCGTCGTGGATTCCACGGTAGTCAGCGATCAGCGGCCCCGGAGCCGTGTTCGCCGTGGGCATATCCGTCATTCCCTCCTCCCGCGGGTGTGCGGGATCCGCGTGAGAACAGTCTGGCGAGGGGGTCTGACAGACGAAGGAGCCGGATCCCCTTCCGCCCGCCAGAAGCACATGCGATAATTACATGCATGGTTGCCATGCAGATTCGCGATGTGCCCGATGAGGACAGAGACGCCCTCGCGGCACAGGCGCGCGAGCGCGGCGTCTCCCTGCAGACGCTCCTTCGTGAACTCGTCTCGCGCGAAGCCAAAGCGCAGCGGCAGCGGCAGTGGTTGGCCGAAGTGACGTCCCGCGCCGTTCCGCGCCCCGAGGGCGTCCCGAGTCTGGCGGAAACGATCCGCGACGATCGCGAGCGAGACGCGACTCTGTGACCATCGTCATCGACGCGTCGGCCTTCGCGCACCTCTACGAACCCTCCTCGCTGATGCCCGTGGTCGTCGGTGCGCTGCGCGATGACCCCGACTGGGCGGCGCCCGAGCATCTGCGTCTCGAAGTGGCGAGTGCGCTGCGCGGGCGCTTCCTCGGCGGACATCTGACACAGGCCCAGTTCGAGACCGCGCTGAGGGATCTGGCGCGAGCGCAGATCGAGAGCATGCCCACCGCCCCGCTGCTGCCCCGGATCGCCGAACTCGCTCCGAACGCGACGACCTACGACGCAGCGTACGTCGCGCTTGCGGAGGCCCTGGACGCGCCGCTCCTCACCGTCGATGCGAAGCTCGCACGAATTCCCGGGATCCGATGCGAGGTCCGTCTGCTCGCCACGGGATGATCAAGCGGCCCCGCGCCCAGCCCACTTGCCTCCCGCGCAGTCCAGGCCGGATGCCACACACCGCAACACGGGGCCGCGCGTCGGAGGCCGGCGCTAGCGTGGCGCCATGAGCGACCACTACCTCGACCCCACGGACAAGAAGTACACGCGCGTCTACAAGAGCGAGACGCCCGACATCCTGCAGGCGTTCGGCGGCTTCAACGACGCCGTGTTCGCGGCGGAGGGTCGCGAGATCCCCCTCAAGTACCGCGAGCTCATCGCCGTGGCCGTCGCCCTGTCGACGCAGTGCGTCTACTGCATCGAGAGCCACTCGACGAAGGCGGTCGAGGCGGGCGCGACCGAGGCCGAGCTCGCGGAGGCCGCATGGGTCGCCTCCGCGCTCAAGGCCGGCGGCGCCTTCGCCCACGGACGCCTCGCGTTCAAGCTGTCGGGCGAGCACACGCACTGAGGGCGCGGCTCCGCCCGACTCACTTCCCGACGACGATGCGCGCCGTTCCGGCGAGCACATCCCGCAGGCGCTCCCGAAGCGCCTCATCGTGCACGAAGATGTACGTTCCGCGCATCCCGCGGGAGAGCAGCACGACGTAGATGTTGACGACGAGCGCCAGCAGCCGATCGTCGTCGGTGCGCACGCCGTACTTGGGGCTGTTCTCTTTGCCCTTCGCGTCGTGATAGCTGCGGCGATCCACGACGATCCGCTGGGCATCCGGATCCCACCGCAGCTCGGGTCCGATGATGACGCCGGCGTAGTTGAGGTCGTATCCCTGCACGGTGTGGATGGAACCGACTTCGTCGGCCGACCCCGCAGAGCTGATCCAGTCTGTCGTCGCGCGGTTCCACCGCATGCGCAGCTCGTCGATCTCGATGTCGTAGGCAGCGGGATCCTTCCGAGACCGCCAGCGATAGCCGTAGCCGGCGAGCATGCGCGCGAGACCGAACTCGTCTTCTCGACGCCGGATCTCCGAGCGCATCTCGGATGCGGACTCGAAGAACCGCAGGTCGTACTCGCCGACGTCGACGGGGGCTGGGCGACCGCCTTCGAGTGCGGCGCGCACGTATCCGATGTAGTCGGTCCCCGCCTTCACGCGCATCTGCGTCATCAGCTTGTGCAGGCGGTGCGCACGCTCCGCTTCGGCGACGAGAGAGGCCTGCGTCTCGGGTGAGAGGTCGGCAGGGCGGACGGACTGTCCGCTGTCGACGAGGAAGATCTGGTGCTCGCTCTTCCTCCGGATCCAGTCGAGCTGCGTGAGCTCGGGGCGGTCCTCGCCGAACAGCTTCTCGTTGATCTCGCGATACGACCTGTTCAGCGCCGCGGCGGGCTGGTTGGCGCGCCTCGTGAGTCGATGCGCCTCGTCGACGACGACCAGATCGAAGTGCTCATCCGATTTCCCGAGCTGGAACGGGCTCATGACCATCGCCTTGCGGAGCCCGGGCGTGCGCGCGAAGACCTTGCCCACTGATTCCCGCAGCGACTGCTGGGGAATGACGAGGCCGATGCGCAGCCCCTGCGCGAGCTCGCGGTATCCCGGCCGGAAGAAGTCGGAGTACACCGAGTCGCTCTCGAGCAGGTCGGCGTCGTCGACCTCGCCGATGTCTCGCAGGAGTTTGATGAGGAAGATCGCGACGATGGTCTTGCCGGTTCCCGCCGCGCCCTGCACGACCGACATGCTCGGTCTCTTCGCGTCGAGGTCGTCGAACAGCCCTTCCAGGATCTGCTCGACCGCCGCTCGCTGCTGCGGGGCAAGGGACTTGAACGGCGACAGCTTGAAGAGGTCGCTGTTCTCGATCTCCTGTCGCGTCTTCGCGAACAGCCCCTGCTCGCGGAGCGCGTCGAAGACCTCCGCGAACGTCTGCTGGTAGGCGTGGCGGTCGTAGTAGTCGGCGTCGGTGACTCCGTCGTTGCGGTTGCGCACCTGCCGCTGTCCGTCGCCGCTGAGGTATCGGATGAGCTGGGATTCGAGGTCGAGGCAGGCCGACTTGTTGAAGCGGTCGTCGAGGATGATGCGCATCCGCCTCATCCCGCGGTTGCGCGAGGCGGGATCGCGGTGCTGGCGCATCCTCTTCGCCGCGTTGAGCGTCTCTCCGACGTACACCGAGGACGCGTCGTTCAGCAGGTAGACGACGGGCCAGTTGCTGTAGCGATCTCGGGAATCCGAGAGCGCGGCGACCGCGTCAGCGGTGAACGGACGCTCCTCGATCTCAAAGCTCGTCATACTTCGCGCTCCGACCTCGGGCCTTCTCGACCGGGTACTTCGCGCGCGTCACGGCGAGCTTGGAACGCACGATCTCGAGCGGATCCTCCCCCAGCGCGTCGGCGAGGAGCAGGCAGTACGTGAGCACGTCGGCGAGCTCGTCGCGCACGTTCGCGGTGTCGTCGGGCGCACCCCACTGGAACTCCTCGAGCAGTTCCGCGGCCTCGATGGAGATCGACTTCGCGAGGTTCTCGGGGGTGTGGAACTGCGCCCAGTCGCGCTCCGAGACGAACTCCCTCAGCTCGCGCTGCACGTCCTCGATCGACACGGGGTCAGTGTAGCGGGGGGCGGGGGGCGCCGAGCTCCTCCGAGAGCTGCAGCCCGGAGGGGCCCTCACGCAGAACGCCCTGATGCAGCAGCCACGCGATCTCTGCCTCGATGCGTGAGCGGATGTCACTACCCGTCCGACGCCATCCGAAGATGTCGACGATGCCGGCGACAAGGTCCACCCGCGTGATCGAGATCGCATCGGCCACGAGGTTCGTCACCGCCCGACGCAGCTCCTCTGGCGGGATCTGGGCGATCGTGCGTCTGATGTCCGGCCCGCCGCGCCGCACGTCCTGTCGGGCCTCCGGCCGCCGGATGAACTCCCCATCGAAATCCACATCCAGCTTCTCCACTGCGGCGACCACCGTCTGTCTGATGCGTCTCCCCATCCGCCCGTAGTCCGAGTGCTCGCGCACCCGCTCCAGAAGGACATCGATGTGCATGGGCGCTTCGACGCGTGTGATGACGTCAACGGGATAGGCCAGGTCCGACGCGCTGAGCGGATCGCTCAGATCCAGACCTCTGATGCCCACACCCTCCTCTGCGACTTCGTAGTCGACCACCCAGTCGGGATCATGGGAAAGCGTTCGCGTGGTGGTCTCCACCGGAGGGACCCCGGACGCATGGCTGTTCGGCGCAGACAGGCGTCCCACCACCGGCTGCCGAGCGAGATCCTCCAGGAGAAGACGCAGGCGCTCCTTCTCGCGATTCGGCTGCCGGTACCAGGAGGTCCCCCAGATGTGGTGGAGCTTCCACCCCAGCCCCTCGAGGATCTCGTGCCGGAGCCGATCTCGATCGCGAGCAGCGCGACTCGAGTGGTACATCGCGCCGTCGCATTCCACTCCGACGAGAAAGACGCCGGGCTGCTCCGGATGCTTCACGCCGATGTCGATGCGATAGCCCGCCACTCCCACCTGCGGCTGGACCTCGAAGCCGAGACTGCGAACGTAGTCGACCACGGCGTCTTCGAACGGCGACTCGGTGTCGAGGCCCTCCGGCCCGAGTTCGAGCGCCAGCGCGCCGTCTCCGCGCTCGGCGAAGTCGAGATAGCGCTTCAGATGGCGAGCACCGGTGCTGGGGACCTCGCCGATGTCTCCTGCAGTCATCGAGGCCACCACCTCGACGAGTTCCTTGGCGCGCGTCACCGCGACGTTGAGACGTCGTTCCCCGCCGTTCCGGTTCACCGGACCGAAATTGCGATGCACCTTCCCATGCTCGTCCGGGCCGTATCCGATCGAGAAGATGATGACATCGCGTTCGTCTCCCTGAACCTCCTCGAGACTCTTGACGAAGAAAGCATCCGCGCGATCGTGACCGAAGTATCCATCCAGATGGGGACGTTCGCGCCGTGCGAGCTCCACAGCCGCTTCGATCGCATCCCGCTGCGTCGTCGAGAAGGCGACAACGCCGAGCGACTTTTCCGAACGCGTCTCATAGTGATGCACGACTCGCTTCGCGACTTCCCTCGCCTCGATCGGGTTGTCCCTGGGACCGGACCGCCGATAGGTGCCGTCCACCTTGATGAAGGTGACCCCGAGGTCGTCGCTCTCGCGGATGGCTCCCGGGAAGGTGATCAGCCGGTTCTCGTAGAACGACGTGTTCGAGTACGAGATGAGGTGCTCATGCCTGCTCCGGTAGTGCCACCGCAAGCTCTGCGTCGAGAACGAACCGCTGCCCTTCATGAGATCGAGGATCGACTCGAAGTCCTTCGCGTAGTCCTCCTCGGCATCATCGTCCTCCGCGTCGGACGAGACATCGAAGAAGGACGTCGGAGGCAGCTGCTTCTGATCCCCCGCAGCGATCAGCGACGCTCCGCGGTACACGCTGTTGATGGCGTCGCCCGGAAGCACTTGACTGGCCTCGTCGAAGATCACGACGTCGAACAGCTCGTCGGATGGCAGAAACTGGCTCACCGCCAGCGGACTCATCATGAAACACGGATGCATCGCCAGGATGACCTCGCGCGCATCGGAGATGAGCTGACGCACAGGCATGTGCTTGCGCTTCTTCTCCGCCTCTCTTCGGATGATGGCGGCCTGGCCCTGAGACGACTTCGGCCGGCGTTCGACCCCTTCGCGGATGATCGTCGCCACCGCTTCGCCAGCGAGGTCCCGGTCGAGTTCGCGGAACCGCGAGACCATGCCATCCCGATCGAGACCGTCCACGCCGGTCAGACGGTCGTCAGCGCGGAGCTGCGCATCGAGCCACGCACCGAAGACGGTGTGCAGCAGCAGCTTGCGCGCGTCGTCGCGACCCATGCTCGTCTCGCGTGCGTGTTCCCGCACGCGGCCCAATCCTGCGCTATCGAGCCGCGCGGCCGCGCTGCGGAGCGCGAACCAGTCCGTCGTCTCCTCTGCTCTCGAAAGCATCCGAGAGGTCAGGTCGCGTGCGCGGTCCAGGCGCGCGAAGGTCCCGCGCAAGACGCTTCGGCGGTCTTCGTCGAACCACCCGATGACCTCGTCGACGATCTTTCCGTGCTCCTGGACGACAGAAGACGCATCCGTCGTGAACGAGCTGCTGCGCAGTGCGGCCAGCTGCGCGGCGGTGAACGCCCGAGGTTTCTTCCCGCCACCGGCTGCTGCGAGCACCGAGTCCGCCCACTGGGTACCGTCGTGAAGTCGTCGCGCGCTCTGCACAGACGGAACGACGTCGTACCGACCGTCCAGCGCGTCACCCATCTCGCGCTGGGCCCGCATCACCTCGCCGAGGGCGCGATCGTAGTCAGCACGCACCCGAGCCGCGGTCTGGTGCTGAGCGAGCGTCGCGCCTGCCCCGAGACCGTCTCTCTGCGCTGAGACGAGCGACCGCCAGCACCGCAGCGTCTCCGTGGACGCATCGATGCTCTCGCCTGTCTGGACGAAGCTCTCGTCGAGCGACTGAGCCACCGTCTCCCTGGACGCGACCGTTTCCTGCCAGGAGGCCAGCGCGGACGCGGCCTCCGCGAGGAGCTCGCGCGCGTCAGCCTGCGTCGCGGAATCGGCCAGCAGCAGCGCTGTCGCCTCACGATCCACCAGTCGCGCCCGCGCCGTGTCCTCCGCGTGAGAAAGACGACGATCCAACCTCGCCGCAGCGGCTCCGGAGACCTCGTCAAGATGTTCTCCGAGCACCGCCGCGGCAGCGCGCATCCGCGTCGCATACTCCGTGTGCGCAGCGGACCAACGACGCGCTGACGGCAGATTCTCGAGAGCGGTCTTCCACGACGCCAGCGAGATCTCCGCCAATCGTCGCCGAAGCTCGCGGTGGTCGGCGCTCAGCCGACGAGAGATACCGCGCGCGGTGGAGGCGAGCCTCTCGATCGCGTCGAGATCGACGGACAGAGCCTGGGCGGTGAACGTCTCGCCGGCTGAAACGGCAGCCGCATCGAGTTCCGCCCGTGCCCCGCGCGCCTGCGTCACGGCAGCGCGAGCACGCCGGAGCGCACCCGGCTCGTAGCACCATTCCAGCTGCGGTTCGGCATCCGAGAGGAGCGCTCGCGCTGCGGCGATCACCTGCTCCACCTCGATCACCGTACGCGGAGCACGAGCGCCGATGAGCTTCGCGAGATCGGATGACCGGCCTTGGAGTCCGCGGAGCAGGTCGATGGCTCGCTGTGCCTTCTCCAGAGCCCGTTCGACGGCCTCTCCTGTTCCCTCCGCAGACAGGCCCGAGATCCGTGTGAGCGACTCCTCCATCTCGGGCAGACTCACGGGGGCCTCATCGCCGCGACGCTCCCACCCCCCGAGCCACGCCTCCTCCGCTCGCCGCTCGACGCTCTCCAGCGCGATGGCGGCGCTCAGACAGCGATCGGCGGAGGACGCCAGCGTCGAGAGCTCGTCCGCGCTCAACCAGGCCGCGTCATGATGCGCGGGTTCCGCATGCCACCTTTCGAGGAGAAGGAGAAGGCGTGAGAGGTCGCGCTCGGGGTGGAGGCCGAAAGCATGAGCGATGCTCTCGACGTCCGCCCGGATCTGCTCCATCGCCGCGATGCTCGTGTCGAGCTTCGTGAGGAGATAACGCACGTCTCCGTGATGCGTCAGGCCGTACCACGGAGCGCTCTCTCCCTGCTGGTGCAGGTCCCACAGGCGGGTCACCGCCTCGATGCTGCGCTGGATCTCCTGAAGTCCATCGGCAGTCAGAGTCGAGACGTCTCCGTCGAGCTCGGGCCCGACATGCGCGGTTCGCGTCTGCTCATACCAGCCGAGGACCTCATGGAACGTCACGCCAAGCGGGAGGCGCTTCTCGTTCGCCGCGACGACATAGGCGGTCAAAGCCTCCCTGTCGGCACGGAGCTGGGCGAGCTGTGCGAGGGACAGCCCGTGAGGCGGCACTGGGTCGCTCGCAAGCGCGGCGCCAAGCTGCGCGGCGACCTCCTTACGAGAGGACTTCGCGCTGTGCAGGTGGAAGACGAAAGCCCCCAGCCCCGATTGCTTCAGACGGCTGTGCACCACATCCAGTGCAACGGCCTTCTCCGAGACGAACAGCACGCGCTTCCCGGCGGCGATCAGCGCACCGATGATGTTCGCGATGGTCTGGCTCTTGCCCGTGCCCGGCGGGCCGTCCAGCGTGAAGCTCTTCCCTTCTACTGCGGCCTGGACCGCGGCGCGCTGGCTCGAGTCGGCATCGAGCACGAGGGGCGTGGTCTCAGGTGGCGCGACGACATCGATCTCCGCGTCGTCGTACGGCTCGAACAGGAAGGGGGACTCCGTCGGGCTGATCTCTCCGGAGAGGCTCTTCACGATCGGCGACTCGACGATCCGCTCCTCGTTGTCCAGGAGGTCGCGGTACATCGCTTCCTTGGCAAACATGAAGGTACGAAGCGCTGCGAGCTCGCGCACTTCCCACCCATCGGGGTAGCGCAGCGAGCGGAACAGATCGACGGCCGCCTCGATCCCCTCCTGTTCGATGGTCTCGAGGGCGTCCTCGCCGGTCGGTAGGTCGAGTCCGATCTCATCGGACAGACGGATCGCGAGGGCGGGGTTCACGACGACCTCCCCTTCGGCGAATGTCAGGAACCGACGCTCACGCGGTCCGGGCGACACGAGTTCCGCGGGTACGAGGAGCAGAGGGCTCCGTCGCCGGTTCCCGTTCGCTTCCTCCCAGACGAGTTCGCCGAAGGCGACGTAGAGCGTGCGGATCCCCTTGTCGACGAACGCTCGTCGCTCGTCCGCTGCGATGGATCGCAGTGCACGGTCGACATCGTGCTGGGTCTTGTCGACGAAGAGATGATCGGGGTGCGCACTGAGGTCGGTCTCCTGAACCTCGTCGAGCATCGCATCGGCGAGCTCGTCGAGGGTCTCCGCCTCCTCGCTGAGCTCTCGCCTCGGCCCTGTCTCGGGTCGGGTACCCATGATGTACGTCTCGGTAGGCGAGGAGATCGTCGCAGAGACCTCGGCCATCGTCTGTCGCGCGAACTCCAGCGTCTTGGCCGTGGCACGGTAGTTCAGAAGCGGGTTCACACCGTTGAGAGCGACGAGTGAATCTCGCCACTGTCGCAGGGCCGTGCGCGCTCTCCCGCTCTCTTCCCGCTCCTCCGATCTCTGCGCGTCATCGAGCATCCGTGCATTCCTTCCCCAGCATGCGGCACCCTCTTCGGCGTGCGTGGCATGGCCTCTCCACACAGCCTTGCGCTCCGGTGATCATGTCGCGGCCGTCTCGTCCTCGACCGCGACGACGGTGTCATACAGGCCGTAGTGACGCAGACCCTCGTGGGAGTCGATGCCGGTGTAGTTCAGGGAGGCGTCCTCGTAGCGGCGGAAGGCGAAGATGGCCTGGTTCATGTGCCCGGCATTGAACACGCCGAGGGAGACGAGGAGATCGAAGTCGTCGATCGTGAGGCCGGTCACGGTGCGGAACAGCTCCGGTTCGAGCTTGCGGATCACGTCGTTCAGCGTGTGCTCGCGGTAGTCGGTCAGGTACATGAACGCAGGGATGCGCGTCGCGAACTTGATCAGCTTCTCCTGGATCTGCTTCCGCTTCGACTTGTATTCCTTCTCCTCGGCGCTGAGTTCCTTCTTCTCCGCCTTGTCGAGGTCGTCGCCCTTCTCCTTCTTGACCTTCTGCACCGCCTCGCTCTTGTTGACCACCGTCTCGAGGACGTTGTCGCCGAGCGCGCGGAATCCCTCGATGTTCATCACGGCCGCCATGGCGTCGGGGTTGTCCATGATCCTCTTGAGGGTGAGGTTGTCGACGTTCACGAGGGTCGCCGATTCCCAGCGGCGCGCGAGCAGCGTCGCCGACGTGCCGGCCATCGCGATGTCGAGGATCTGCCCGGCGTCGACGGGGGTCATGTGCGAACCGTCGTAGGCGAGGACCGGGAGGAAGCTCACGAGCTCGGCAACGGCGGTCTCCGGATTGGGCGTCTCCGGCGAGAGGCCCTGCCCGTACGAGCTGATCTGCCGCAGGGCGCGGGTCGGCGCGAAGTCGAACACGAAGCAGGCCGGCTTGAGGATCTCCTCGCGGTTCGGGTCGTCGCCCTCGGGGTTGCGGATCGTCCAGGGAGACTGCACGCGGAACGCCGCCTGGAAGTACGTCTCGGGCGCCTGCAGGTTGCGGAGCATGAGGATCGACGACCACTGCGGAACGGTGACGCCGGTGGTGAGCTTGGCGACCGTGAGGGTGATGCTCTTCGTGTCGAACCCGCTGCCGATGGCTGTGCGCACGGGCGGGAGCGCCTTGAGCCCGACGCCCGTTCCCGGGGCGGAGACGTTGACGACCGCATAGTCATGCCAGAACGTGTTCTGCTTCTCGGCGAGCAGGTTCTCCATCGCGGCGCATGCGGCTTTCCGCGGCAGCATCCAGATCGAGTGCTGGAGGTAGGGCAGAAGACGGGTGTCCGAGTACGGCAGCGGGGGCTTCGTGCCGGCCTTCATGGCGTCCACCTGCGTCGGCAGGTGCGCTCCCCTCAGGAGGTTCAGCCATTTCTGCACCTCGTCCTTGTGGACGAACTCGGCTTCTGCGCCCTCGCCCGTCGCCTCGAAGAACGTGTTCAGGTCGAACTCGTCGAACTCCCCGCCGCTCGCGACGGCGAGCAGCTCCTCCGGCATCTGATAGGTGAGGAGACGCATCTCGGGGAGCGCCGCGTACGGGTTCTTCTCACCGGGGTGGTTCCGTGCGAACTCGGCCTTGGCGCGCTGCTCGTCGGTGTAGGTCCAGTTGAAGATCTGCTCTTCGATGAACCGCCCCTCCCGCAGCACCTTGAAGGGCGTGCCGGAGAGATAGAGGTACGCGTTCGCGCGAATGGGCACGAACGCATCGGGGTCATCCCCGAGCTCCTCCGCGTGCTCGGCGAAGGCGTCCTGGTCTTTGTCGGTCTTCGCCTCCGCCTTGACCGCCTGCTCGTCCTCCCCCTGGAAGAGCTCCTTGGCCGCGTCGCGCCATGCGCCGAAGTGATACTCGTCGAACACCACGAGGTCCCAGGCCAGCTCGGTGAGCCACTGATGCTTCGCCTTGAAGTTCCCCGCGGCGTCCCGGCCCATCAGGTCCTGGAAGGAGCCGAAGAAGACGAGCGGCCTCGCCGGATCCGTCTCCGACGGGTCTCCTCCCCTGGCGCTGGACAGGTACTGCCAGCCCCCGAAGTCGACGTGCGACTGCAGGTCCGTGTGCCATGCGTCTTCCACGGCGGGCTTGAACGTGATGACCAGCACGCGCTTCGCCTGGAGCCTCTTGGCGAGCTGGTAGGTGGCGAACGTCTTCCCGAAGCGCATCTTCGCGTTCCAGAGGAACTCCGGAACCGCATCCTCGTCGTCGGCCCAGATCGACTGAAAGTATCCGTACGCCTTCTCGACGGCGGCTCTCTGCTCGTCACGCATGCCGAAGGTCGCGTGCTGCGTCCCGCCGGCGGGCTTCCCCTGGCGCAGCTCGGTCAGCGCAGCGCGCACATCGTCGACACCGCACCGCATCCACTCGAGCTGAGTATTCTCGAAGCCCTTCTCCTTGAGGCGGGCCCGCACCTCGTGGTCGGTGATGACCGACCCGTCTTCGCGATCCGCCGACTCGTCGAGGACGATCGCGTAGTTCTCGATCGCCGCCGTCTTCAGCTGCTGCGCGACCCGGGTCTTCGCCTCCTGTGTCGTCTGACCGACCTTGAGGAGCCCCTCATGCGCCTCGTCGTGGATCTCGTAGGCATAGATGCGCGGGCGCGCGGTGGGCTTGGGCGGGAGGAGGTTTTCGACGGGTTCAGGCATCGGGGAGCTCCATCGGGCGCACCATACTCTCGATGAACGAGATCTCCGATTCCGTCAGACCGTACCGCTCATATAGCTCCGCGTCATTCCACGAGCGACTGAAATCCTGCATGGGGACAAAACCGTAAACAGGCCTCGTCGCGTGCTGGGTCGGCTTTCTCAGCAGCACGAGCAGACGAACAAGTCGTGTCGACAGGTAGCTGCATACATTCCTCGCTTCGAACTCTGATTCGAACGGCCCGATGTAGAGATATGTCTCCGACGAGACATCCCCTGGACCACCCACGAACGGCTTCGGGAGGATCTGATGCGGAAAAGTGTCCCCGGCGCCATATGCGTAGGACAGGAACACCTTCCAGGAATCAACAATCTGTCCACCACGTGGCAGACGGCTGCGATCGAGGTAGCCGATCCCGCCGTTCTGGAAGACCCGAAGATCCCCGTCGCTTCTCTGCACCCCTCCGCGAAAAGATGTTCCCAGCCCGAACGGCTGCCGCGAGCTCACGAGGTCCATGAAGCGAGCTTCCCCCGCCGCACCGGCCTCTCGGTCCCTCACCTTCTTGAGGATTCCCACAGCTTCGTTGTAGCGGATGAAGATATCCGCTCCAGATTCAAGCAAAGGACGAACAGCCGAGGACTCGGATCCATCCGCTCGATGCGTAATCACGTGGGCTGGGCCTCGATTATCCCTCTCCCAGAGGAAATAGCAGATTCCACCCTTCACTTCGGTGCCAGGGAAGACCTCCGCCGACGAAGGGAAGTCGTGCAGAGTCCTCAAACGATCATCGGCGAGCATGTCCCGGCGAAAATCATCGAGACCTTTTCCGCCCGAGTACCACCGCGCGGGCATAACCATCGACAGCATTCGCGGATCCAGTGCTTTCGCCTGCTCGACGAAAAAGTGATATATGGGTGCCGCGCTCGCCGAATGTCCACCATCACTGAGCTGATACGGAGGGTTCCCAATGATCACGTCGAACTGCATGCTCTTCCCAAACAGCTCGTCGATCCGAGCCTTGATGTCGTCGGTATGGATGAAGGCGTAGGCGTGCGTCTCGAGATCGTCGTCGCGCCCATACGCCATCTCGGGCGCCCCGCAGAACCGACAGCGCCGCCCCACGATGACGGGATTCCCATCCGCATCGAGCAGATCGTGCTTCGGCTTCCCACCTGCCCACTCGTGCTCCGTGCGCTCGAACCAGATGTTCCCCCAGCCGCGGTCGAAGCTCTTCGCGACGGAGTGTTTGCCCATCGCATCCTTCGAGCAGTAGAGGCTGCGGCGGGCGAGCAGAGCCGTGAGGTTCGTGATCCCGATCCCGTAGATCTGCTGGGTGAGGATGTGGTCGACGCGCTCCTCGAGATCGGGGATGACGTCGGCCAGACCCTCTGTGAGACGCCGCGTGATCTCCCGCAGGAACACACCGGACTTCGTGAACGGATCGAGGAACGTGACGCTCGGATCCGCCCAGATGTCGGCGCCGTCGTTCGCGTCCGCCCAGGTCTCGGCGAGGTCGTCGAGCATCTGGTTGGCAAGATCAGGCGGCGTGAAGACCTCATCGTTGGAGAGGTTCGCGATGCAGGTGAGCACATCGGGGTTGTGGGTGCGGAGCGACGAGACGACTCCGGCGCCGTCGACCACGGCGCTCATGCCGCGAGCCCCTTCACGGTGACCGTGGGGTAGGTGCGCGTCGGCGTGAAGATCTCGTGCTCTTCGAACTCGGCGAAGAGGGTGCCCTGGAACGAGGAGCGCTGCGTGAGGCTGTCATAGGAGAAGTCGCGCCGCTGGTACCGGCCGCGCCCGAGGTATCCCCACTCGGGGAAGACGAGCGGTCCTCCGCCTGCGGCCGTCATCTGCAGCGCGTCACCCTGCACGATGTTCGCGGCGAGCACCGCATCGGCCGCGCGGATCCATTCATCCGGGGCGCCCGATCCCAGGAACCGGGCGAAAGTACCCGACAGGTTCGCGCGGCACTCTTCCGCGTTGTCCTCGAGCAGTTCGATGCCGTAGACGCACATGAGGGCGAAGAGCCCGTAATGACGTCGCTCGAAGTCGCTGCGGCCGTGCCGAGCCTGCACCGCCGCGAGCTTGCGCTCGAGAACGGGCACGAGGAAGTTCCCAGACCCGCAGGCGGGCTCGAGAAAGCGCGAGTCGATCCGCTCTGTCTCGCCCTTGACGAGGTCGAGCATGTCGTCGACGAGCCAGCGAGGCGTGAATACCTCGCCGTGATCCGCCACCCGCTGACGCGACTTGACGAGGCGCTCCTCGCTCACCGCGCAACACCTTCGCTACACATGCGCTTCAGTGTACTTGTACCCGGCGGTTCGAACCCTGGCGCCTCACCCCGGTGGCCATGACGCTGGGGGAATGCCTCGCGTCCCCTCCGCCGCTGCCGCACATGTCGGCGAGCGCATCGCCGCGCTTCGGCGTCGGCAGGCGATGACGCAGGATCAGCTCGCGGTGGCGAGCGACATCGACTCGTCCAACATCCGCAGCTACGAGAGCGGCCGATCGATGATGAACGTCCACTCGCTCGTGCGGATCGCCGCGGCGCTCGACGTGCCGCCCGGCGACCTCCTCGACGGCCTGACGCCCGAGATGTTCCCCGCGAGCGCGTCGCGGCGCCTCGGGTGAGGGGTCGCGAGACGTAGCGCTTCCCCGCACGCACCCCGTGAGCCGCGAGGACGGCTCGGCTTCGCCCCCGGCGGACGACAGCAGGACGCGGCCGCGACGCGAACAGCCGGCCGCATCGCCGCGCGAGGGAACGCAACCGATTCCCCGCGCGCCGGGCCGGCGCCTCGGCAGACCCGCGCCCTCGCGTCTTCGACAGAACGACGGCAGCCCCGCCCCGACGGAGATCCCGCGCACAGCGGACGCACGCCCGCGGATCCGTCCGCTATGGCAGCGGACTCCGCCGCGTCGGCGAGGCAAGACCGAAGCGCACCCGATCCGCCCCCACCCCATTGACTTATCGATATTCGTTGTTATCGTTTTTCGTGAATACGGGGCGATGCGCTCCGAACAACGAAGGAGTCACCATGACCACCACCGCACGCTCCCCGCTGTCGCGGGGCGACGGCGCCGCGCTGGGCGTCATCGCCACCGGATCCATCACGGTCGCCATCGCGGCGCTCGTCGCGATCGTCCTCGGCGCCTTCGACGCGTTCGCGTCGCGGCTCTCCGTGCACCTGCCGATGCACGGGCAGTCCACGACGCTGTTCGATCAGGTCGACGGCGTCGACGGGGCGACCCTCACGGGCGCGGATCTCGTGCTCGCGGACCCGCCCGCCCTCGCCCGCTGGCTGCTGCTCGCCGAGGGCGCGCTGCCGGCTCTCGCGACGATCGGCGTCGGCATCGTCGCGTTCCTCCTCGCCCTCGCCCTCATGCGCGCCCGGCCGTTCCGACGCCGCATGCCCGTCGCGATCGCGACGATCGCCTGCCTCGTCATCGCGGGCGGCATCGGCGGACAGGTCGCCGGCGCCTTCGGGCGCGCCGAGATCGTGCGCGACCTCTCCGCCTCCTCCCCCGACATCACCGAGACGCTGTGGCCGTTCCTCATGGAGATCGACCTCGCGCCGCTCGGGTGGGGCCTCGTCCTCGCCCTCATCGCGGGCGCGTTCTCGATCGGACAGCGCCTGCAGCGCGACACGGAAGGACTGGTATGACCATGAGCACTCCCGCCCAGAACAAGAACGACCGCAGCGACATCGGGACCGTCGTCACCGTCGGGATCCTCGTCGTCGCCTACATCCTCTACGTCGCCGTCACGCGCCTGTCCGAGATGTTCAGTGTGCCCGGCTCCGTCACCGCGCCCGTGCCGATGCCCGCATCCGACAGCACCGTCAGCACGGGGCTCGACGCCGCGGCGAGCGCCGACACGGTTCTGCTCAGCGTCGCGGGCGTCAACGCGATCAGCACCGGCAGCTTCGTCGTATCGATCGCCCTGCCCGCCCTCGCCTACGCGTCTGCCGCGCTGCTGGGGATCCGCATCTGCCGCAACCTCCTGCGCGGCGACGTCTTCTCGCCCGCCAACGCGCGGATCACGACCGTCGCCTCGCTGCTGCTGGCCGGCGGCGCCCTCGTCGGCGCGTTCTTCCGCGTGCTCGGCCTCAACGGCATGCTCGCCGCCGCCGGAGGCGACTTCGGCGAGCACACCCGCGTGATGCTCGACGTCGCGCCCGTGTTCCTCGCCGCGATCGCCATCGGCGTGCTGCCGGTCATCTTCCGTCGCGGCCTCGCCCTGCAGAAGGAGACGGAGGGGCTCGTATGAGCGTCGGGGGCAGCGACCTCGGCGCCCTCCTCCTCTGGCTCGCCGCCGGCCTCATCGCGATCGGCGCGATCGGCGTCATCGCGTTCGTGCTCGCGAAGCGTAGCGGATCCCCGAGCCCCGCGCTCTCGATCACGCGCTCACTGGCGTTCGCGTGGCTCGCCATCTCGGCGCTCATCGTCCCCCTCGCCATCTACGTCACGCTCATCGCGCCGACGGTCATGATCCCGGACGCAGAGATCCCCGTGACCGGCACGCCCTCGCCGTGCGACATTGATGACCCGAGCGTCGCGTGCGCCTGGTCGGCGGGCGCGGGCGGGGAGTTCCCCGGCCTCGCCGTCGGGATCCGCGTCCTTCTCCTCCTCGGGAGGCTCCTGCAGATCGCGGTGTTCGCGGCGCCCGCCGCGGCGCTGTTCGTCCTCGCCCGCGACGCGCTCGCGGGAACGCCGTTCACCCGCGCCGTCGTACGCACCGTGACCGCCGTCGCGATCGCCGTCGCCGCGGGAGGGATCCTCTCGCACCTCCTGCTCGACATCTCCGGCGCGCTCGCCGTCCGCGACGCGGCGGCGGACCTCGGGCTCGACGCCCCGCCGACCTTCGCGCTCTCCCTGCCCCTCTGGCCCCTCGCCGCGGGCGTCGGCATCGCCGGCCTCGCCGCCGTCTTCCGCCACGGCGAGCGCCTCCAGCGCGACACGGAGGGACTCGTATGAGCACCCCGGACGAGAGCGTCGCCGGCATCCACTGCCGCCTCGACGAGCTCCTCGCCGAGCGGGGCATGACCCTCACGCGCCTCAGCGAGATCGTGGGCGTGAGCATCGTGAACCTCTCCGTCCTGAAGAACGACCGCGCCAAGGCGATCCGCTTCTCGACCCTCATCGCCATCTGCGACGCGCTCGGCTGCGAGGTCGGAGACCTGCTCGTGCGACGGTGAGGGGCGGGGCGTCTTTCCACGGGAGGCACCGAATCCTGTAATCCGCGCGGCCGTTCTGTCGGAGATCCGTCGAACAGCAGCCCGGATCGACCCCTCTCATCTCTCCTGACGACATTCCTCCGACGGAACGGCCAGAGCGCCGGTTCGAGCGCCCGGCCGGGTCCGGGCTCGTCTGGCCGGGTCTCGCCGCGCCGCGGAAGACCCTGCATCCGGAATCCGCGGCCGTTCCGTCGGAGATCCGTCGAACGGCGGCGCGAATCGACCCCTCTCATGACATTCCTCCGGCGGTACGGCATGTAAGCCGCCGCGGGTGCCGTTCTGTCGGATCCGCCGCGCCAGCGAGCGCTTTCGCACCCTCGACAGCTCCGCCCCACCCCGGCCGTCGGGGATCCGCCGAGCGACGCACCCCATCCAGCGGAGGATCCGAGAACCAGCGGACACGGCACGGTGGATCCGTCCGCGACTCAAGAGGTGTCCGCGGTTCGTGTAAGAGCCCGGTTCCGCCGGAGGCCCCGCGGTACACCCCAGGACGGGCGCCGAAGCGTGGATCCCCGCCCCGACGACGTCGCCCGCCGCTGGCCGGACGTTCGCGCGCGCGACACGTCGGATTCACGGAGGGTTCCCCCGCCGCCGATGGGGTGGAGGAGGCCCGCAGCGATCGGCTGCGCCGCGCTTCCCCGATCCGAAAGGCCCTCCATGACGTCGTCCCTCGTTCGCCGCCGATCCGCCATCGCGATCGCCGCCCTCCTCGCGGGGGTGGTCCTCGCTCCCGTGGGGGCGACCGCCGCCCACGCCGTGCACGCCCTCCCGCCGGAGGGCGACGACGCGCCCGCGTTCGACCTGTCCGCGCACCGCGGCGGCATCGGCCTCAACGTCGAGAGCACGCCACAGGCCTTCGCATACGCGCTCGAGCTGGGCGTGTCGTCGCTCGAGCTCGACGTGCAGATCACGAAGGACGGTCACGCCGTCATCACCCACGACCGCAAGACGAACACGAGCGTGTGCGCCGAGGGCGAGCCCGCGTTCGAGGGCGACCCCGACTACCCCTACATGGGCGCGTACATCAAGGACCTCACGCTCGAGCAGGTGCGCACGTTCGACTGCGGATCCACGACGAAGGATCAGCACCCGGGCCAGGTCGCGCATCCCGGCGAGCCGATGATGCTGCTCGGCGAGGTGTTCGATCTCGTGAAGCGCTACGAGGCGTACGACGTCGACCTCAACATCGAGACGAAGGTGGAGGCCGGCGCGCCGGAGGAGACCGCGCCGCGCGAGCAGTTCGTGCAGGTCGTCGCCGACGAGGTGCGCCGATCGGGCCTCGAAGAGCAGGTGATGATCCAGAGCTTCGACTGGGGCGCGATCATGCGGATGCGCGAGGTGTATCCCGAGCTGCCGATCAGCGCGCTGACGAACGGCCAGGACTTCCTGCAGGAGGGCGAGCCGGGCGCCTCGCCGTGGCTCGGCGGCATCGACATCGACGACTTCGACGGCGACGTCGTAGCGGCCGTCGCGTCGTTCGGCGCCGACGTGCTCTCGCCCGTGCACGGGGATCCGCAGGACGGCGGCATCGACGACGCCGACTACGTGCCGTTCACGACCGCGGAGATGGTCGAGAGCGCGCACGCCGCGGGGATCCGCGTGATCCCGTGGACCATCAACGACACCCCGACGATGTCGCACCTCATCGACATCGGCGTCGACGGCATCATCACCGACTACCCGAACCTGCTGCACGACGAGCTCGCCCGCCGCGGCTACGCCATGCCGCCGCGGTACGCGCAGCGGGAGGTGTCGGCCGGTTCGGTGGCGGTCGCAGGGGACCCGCGCGTCGGATCCGTGCTCACGGCCAACCTCACCGGATGGAGCACCGCGGGCGTCGAGCCGACGTTCCAGTGGCTGCGCGACGGCGAGCCGATCGACGGATCCACGGGTGCGGAGCACACGGTCGTCGATGCGGATCTCGGATCCCTGCTGAGCGTGCGCGTGCGCCTCGAGGTTCCCGGGTTCGCGCCTCTCGAGGCGACGAGCGACGAGGTCGGGCCCGTGGAGGAGGAGGCGGGTCCCGCGCCGGAGCCGGAGCCTGGGCCGTCGCCCGAGCCGTCGCCCGAGCCTTCGCCGGAGCCGTCGCCCGAGCCGGATCCCCTCCCGTCGCCGGTGCCGAGCCCGGCGCCCGTTCCCGGCGGGGAGAGCCCCGACGACGGGCGGGGCGGATCCGGGGACGCACCCGACGACGACGCCCCGCTCGCGCCCACGGCGGGCGACGCCCCGCACGGACTCCTCACGGGCGGCCTCGCCGCGCTCATCGCGCTCGCCGGTGCGGCACTCGTGCGCGCCGCACGGCGCCGGGAGGCGTAGCGCGGCACCGGTCCGGGAGGCGCCGCGCGGGGCAGAGCGGCCCGGGAGGCGTAGCGCGGCACCGCCGGCGCAGCGCGGGAACCAGGCGCATAACGCAGGTACCGCGCGCGGCCCGGGCGCCTGCCCGGGATCCGCGAGGGCGCGCTCGTTCGACGAGAACGGGGGCACCCTTGCGGCGGGTGCCGTTCGGGCGGATTCGCCGACCCAGGGAGCGCTTCCGCCCGCCGGCCCCGACGCCTCACCCGCACGCCGTTCCGTCGGAGATCCTCGGCCACGAACACGATCCGCCCGCCAGGAGGCCGCGCACCGCACGGATCTCCGGCAGAACGAGCCCCGGTCCCCGGCCGCCCGAACTCCGTCCGAGGCCCACACTCGCTTCCGTCAGAACGGAGTCGTCCTCGGTCGAAGACGCGCCTCGGGTGCCGATCCCCCGGATCCCGCTGCCCGTGGCGCAGGTTCGCCCCCCCCTGGACCAACGGCACCTCGGCCCGAGATCCCCGCCCGAGGCGCTGATACGCCGGGCGCCCGCGTCGCGGCGCGCGGGCGCCCACGGACCACCACGCGACCCCGTCCCCGACACGCGGCGTCATACGCAGGAATACGCCGCGGCCTCCCCCTGTTGGGGCGAGGGGCCGTCACGCCGCGTCACGCACATCGCACGCGCGCCGCGGCGCCCCTAGGTTGAGCAGTCACCGCGCCGGGACCGTCCCGCGCGCCGCCCCGGAGAACCATGAGCACCCCTACGAAGAAGACTCCCGCGAAGAAGCGCCCCTTCTACGCCTCGTTCGGCTTCCAGATCCTCGCCGCGCTCGTCGTCGGCATCGCCCTCGGGCTCCTCGCCCGCCAGATCGGGCCCGGCGCCGACGAGGAGCCGAACGGCCTCACGACGACGCTCGGCACGATCGGATCCTCGTACGTCACCCTGCTGCGCGCCGCCGTCGTACCGCTCGTGTTCACGGCGATCGTCGCGAGCATCTCGAACCTGCGCCGCGTGCAGAACGCCGCACGCCTTGCCGGGCAGACCCTGCTGTGGTTCGCGATCACGGCGTTCATCGCCGTGACGATCGCGATCGTCCTCGGCCTCACGCTGCAGCCCGGCGCGCGCGCCGGCGCCGGCCTCGACGAGCCGGGCGAGCCCAGCTCGCAGGGATCCTGGCTCGGCTTCCTCACGGGGCTCATCCCGCAGAACTTCCTGGGCCTCGGCGTCTCGGGCGGCATCGACGAGGACGGATCGTTCTCGGGCGGCGTCTCGTTCAACATCCTGCAGATCATCGTCGTCTCGGTGGTGGTCGGCATCGCCGCGCTCCGCGCGGGGCGCAAGGCCGAGCCGTTCCTCGCCTTCACGGAGTCGCTGCTGAAGGTCATCCAGCGCGTCGTGTGGTGGATCATCCGCATCGCCCCGATCGGCACGCTGGGCCTCATCGGCAACGCGGTCGTGGAGTACGGCTGGGAGCGCCTCACCTCGCTCGCCTGGTTCGCGCTCGCGATCTACATCGGCCTCGCGATCGTGCTGTTCGTCGTCTACCCGGTGCTCGCGAAGACCCACGGCCTCTCGGTCCGCCAGTTCTTCTCGGGCGTGTGGCCCGCCGTGCAGCTCGGGTTCGTCAGCCGCTCGTCGCTCGGCACCCTGCCCCTCACGCAGCGGGTGACGGAGCGCAACTTCGGCGTGCCGCGGGAGTACGCGGCGTTTGCCGTGCCGTTCGGATCCACGACGAAGATGGACGGCTGCGCCGCGATCTACCCCGCGATCGCCGCGATCTTCGTCGCCCAGTTCTTCGGCGTCGAGCTGTCGGTGATCCAGTACGCGCTCATCGTGCTCGTGTCGGTCGTCGGATCCGCCGCCACCGCGGGCACGACCGGCGCGACCGTCATGCTCACCCTCACGCTCTCGACCGTGGGGCTGCCGCTCGAGGGCGTCGGCCTGCTGCTCGCGATCGACCCGATCCTCGACATGGGCCGCACCGCGGTGAACGTCGCGGGTCAGGCGCTCGTGCCGGCGATCGTCGCGAAGCGCGAGGGCATCCTCGACCTCGACCTCTACAACGCGCCCCGCGAGGGCCTGCCGTTCCAGGACGAGGACGAAGAGGACGAGCCGCGCGACGAGGCCGCGACCGGCAGCACGCCGACGACGTCGAAGGCCTAGCCACCGCACCCGCGCAGGGGCGTCGTCCGACCGGACGGCGCCCCTGACGCGTGTCCGGGGGCTGCGCTGCCGGAGATCCGGGGGGATCGCGGCGAGGCGCCGGCGCGGCGCGGATCTCGGCACGGATTCCCGAGGGAACGACGGGATCCGCTGCATCTCTCGAACGAACACGATGACCCGCCTCAGGTGAACGTCGTGATGATCAGAGAGCCGAGAAAGAGCAGCCCCCAACGTCACGATGATCCCGACGCACCCCACCGTCAGACAGGTGAGGACCGCGCTGTAGACCTCCCCGACCCAGAAGACCGGCCCCAGTCGCTGCCGCTCACGATCCCGCCTTCGCTCCCATTCCTCCCGGTCGCGCGCCCCTGCTCTCCGCCGCCGAGCACGTTCCCTCACGCGCTCCCTTTCCGCCTGCTCACGCGCGTTCGTCTGCTGCCATCGCTCGAATCGCGCGGCGGCGTCACGCTGCGCCTCCGCGAAGTCATCGCGCTGATCCATGCCACCTCCCGGTTCGGTTCTCGCCGTCGTGAAAGAGACCGTACGGAGGAGGTCGGACATTCGAAACGCGCACCGGGCATCGCCACCGGGGAGCCGCCGTTCCGTCGGAGATCCGCTCGCGTTCCTCTCCGGGCACGTCGATACCGCCGTTCTCGACGAGGATCCCCGACAGAACGACCGGGCCGCTTCGAATGTCGGAGGCCCCCTCTAGCGTTCCCTCATGGACAGCGCGCACTCCCCCGTGACCGCCGATCGGCTCGTGCTCGCGCGCCCGACGGGCGACGGCCTCGACGAGGTCTGCGCCCGGTCCGCGGATCCGCGGGCGCACCCGCCGGGCAGCCGGCGCACCCGCCGTGCGAAGGGCAAGGTGCTGCTCGCTCACCGGGAGGTGTGCGAGGAAGGCCCTCCGCTACTCGCCCCCGAAGGCCCCGAACGCGCCGCGGGTGTCGAGCGCGAGCTCCTCGGCGTCCATCGCGGCGAACAGCTCGCGCATGACCTCCTCGCTGAGGTTCCCGGCGCGGCACTGCTCGATCAGCACCCGGCGACGCACCGCGAGCCACCCCTTCGACAGCTCCACGAGCTGGTCGTACGTCGCCCGGTGGATGCGGCCCGTCGCGGCGTCGTCCTGCACCTGCTCCAGATCGCGGTCGGGCTTGTCGGCCTCGTGCGCGATCCGCAGAAGCGCCCGCGAGAAGCGCTTGAACGTCTCACCGTCGTCCCCGCCGCGCTCGGCGCTCCACTTCAACTGCTGCTCGCGCAGATACGCGATGCCCGCCTCGCTGCTGAGCGACCGCATCCGCGAGACCTCCTCGGCATCCGACGCGCGCTCCTCCTCGCTCGACACCCCGAGCAGCCGGATGAGCACGGGCAGCGTCAGCCCCTGCAGCAGCAGCGTGCCCACCGTCACCGTGTAGGCGATCGCGATCAGCGCCTCCACCTGGCCGTGCGGCATCGCGTGCCCGGTCAGATCCGGCAGCGCGACCGCGAGCGCCAGCGTCACGACGCCCCGCATGCCCGCCCACGACACGACGATCCGCTCCTGCCACGACAGCGGCGGCTCGAGCAGCCGCCTCTTCAGCGCCTCCGGCGTCAGCTCGACCGGCTCCTGCGCCAGCCGCTCCTTCGCGTGCCGCATGCCGCGCGCCTCGCGGCTCGACGGATCCTCGCGGTACGCGTCGCGCGATCGGCGCCACCTCCGCAGCCGCAGGCTCTGCAGCGCCTGCCCCCACGCATACGAGGCGAAGACGAACACGGGCCGGATGAGGATCACCGTGAGCAGCACCGCGATCGACGCGACCAGCACGTGGGATCCGGTGCCCTCCGCCTCGCGGATCGTCGCCAGCACGTCGGGCAGCTGCAGGCCGATGTAGGCGAAGACGAAGCTCTCGAGCAGGAAGTCGACCGAGTGCCACAGCGGCTTGTCGTGCTGGCGCTGCGTGTAGGTCGTGCGCGGCGCGTTGTAGCCGACGAACAGCCCCATCGCGACGACGGCCAGCACCCCGGATCCCTGCAGATGCTCGGCGATCGTGTACGCGCCGAACGGCATGAGGAGGCCGAACGTGCCCGTCACGACCGTGTCGGAGAACCGCATGCGCAGCGCGTGCAGCACCCCGCCGAAGACGAGGCCGATCGCGACGCCGACCACCACGGCGAGCGCGAACTCCCACAGCCCCTGCCACACCGTGACGGTCGCCCCCGCGACGATCGCGGCGAACACGCGCACGAGCGTCAGCGAGGTGGCGTCGTTGATGAGGCTCTCGCCGCTCAGCACGTTCATGACCCGCCGCGGCAGACCGAGCTTGCGGCCGATCGCGGCCGCCGAGACCGCGTCGGGCGGGCCGACGATCGCGCCGAGCAGCAGCGCGCCCGCGAACCCGATCTCCGGCAGCGCCAGCCAGGCGACGAGGCCGACGACGACGGCCGTCAGGGCGACGAGCCCCACGCCGAGACGCCGCACGTGCGGCAGCGACTGGCGGAAGCTCGTGAACGACGCGTCGAGCGCGGCCGAATAGAGCAGCGGCGGCAGCGTCACGTTGAGCAGCACGTGCCCGTCGATGTGCACTTCGGGCACGAACGGCAGGAGCGACGCGGCGAGCGCCACGCCGGTCACGAGCAGCGGAGCCGGCCAGCCCCGCCACCGGGCGAAGGCGGCGACGGCCACAGCTCCGACCAGCACGTAGAACAGCTCGGCATCCATGCAGACACGCTAATCCCGCGCGACGCCGACACGCGCTCTCGGCACGCAGATCCGCACCCCGCTCGTCGCCCGCACCCAGGGCCGTCACGGAACGATAACTATTCTGGAGGGGATGAGTTCGACGACGCAGATCACCCCGGCGCCCGGATCCCCCGCGCCGGGAACGACCGCGCCCGCGAAGCGCCCCGCCTCCTGGCGGCCGGACATCCAGGGCATGCGGGCTCTGGCGGTCGGGCTCGTCATCCTCGCCCACGTCGAGCTGCCGGGGTTCCTCGGCGGCTTCGTCGGCGTCGACGTGTTCTTCGTCATCTCGGGGTTCCTCATCACCCAGCTGCTGCTGCGCGAGGTGGAGCGCTCGGGCACGGTGAGCATCGCCGAGTTCTACGTGCGCCGCGCGCGACGGATCCTCCCCGCCGCGACGCTCGTCGCCGTCGCGATCGTCGTCTACGCGACGTTCTTCCTGCCCTTCGGCCGCCTGCAGCAGACCGCGTCCGATGCCGGGTGGACGAGCGTGTTTCTCGCCAACTGGCACTTCGCGAACGAACGCGTCGACTACTTCAACATGACCGACCCGAGCCTGTTCCAGCACTTCTGGTCACTCGCGGTCGAAGAGCAGTTCTACGTCGTCTGGCCGCTCATCGTGCTCGCGATCGTGCCGCGCGTCTCGCGGCACGTGTTCGCGGGCGTCACCGCCGCCCTGCTCGCGATCTCCCTCGGCTGGTCGATGTGGTTCACCGCGTCCGACGCCACGGCCGCCTACTTCAACACCCCCGCGCGCGCCTACGAGCTCGCGGTGGGCGCGCTGCTCGCCTGCCTCATCTCCGGGCCGCTCCGCTCCGCCTGGCGGCACGCGGCCGCCTGGGCGGGCATCGCCCTCGTCGCGTTCTCGACCTTCGCGTTCTCCGAGCTCACGCCCTTTCCCGGCGCGCTCGCCCTCGTGCCCGTGCTCGGCACGGCGCTCCTGCTCGCCGCCGGGCCGGACACGATCGTCGGCCGCGCGCTGGCCTGGCGGCCGCTGCGCTACATCGGCGACATCTCGTTCTCGCTGTACCTGTGGCACTGGCCGGTCACGCTCGCCGTTCAAGCCGCGCTTCCCTACGAATCCCCCTACATCCTGCGCTTCGTGCTGACGATCGGGATCTCCGTCGCGCTCTCGGTTCTCACGTTCCACTTCGTCGAGCAGCCGTTCCAGCACAAGCGCGTGCCGGTGTTCTCCCGCGATCGGCGCACGCTGTGGCTGTGGCCGATCAGCGTGATCGTGATCCTGGCGACCGTGTTCGGCGGCAGCGCCTACGCCGACGCCAGGCAGACCGCCCAGCAGGAGGCCGCGCAGGAGTACTTCGACGAGCACGGATACCAGGATCTCGAGGCCGAGGACATCGACGGCGTGCAGCAGGAGCTCGAGGAGGCCGTGCAGGTCGCCGAGTCCGGCGCGCCGATCCCGCCCGACTACGACGCCGAGGCGCTGCGCGACGCGCAGTGGTCGGATCTCGCGACGGGCGACTGCTACGCGAGCACGGGCCAGCGCGACGTCGACGACGTGTGCTGGTTCGGGGATCCCGAGGGTTCACAGACCATCGCCCTCGTCGGCGACTCGCACGCCGGCATGTGGCTGCCCGCGCTCGACATCCTCGGCAAGGACCACGACTTCCGCGTGGCGCTCTTCGTCAAGCTCTCCTGCGGCGCCTACCCCGTCGTGCAGGATGCCGCGGGGCACTCGCAGGACGACTGCGACGCGTTCCGCGAGTTCACCGACGACCGGATCGAGGAGATCTCCCCCGACGCGGTGGTCCTCGGCGCCCGCGGACTGCTGAACATGGAGGAGCGCGACGGACAGAGCGTCGAAGACCAGTGGAGCGACGCGGTCCGCCAGGCCGTCGAGGACTTCAGCGCGGTCGCGGACGAGGTCGTCGCGCTCGGCGACGTGCCCGCCCGCCCGGAGGCCGAGCCCAAGGACTGCGTCGACGCTCCCGGCGCGACCCAGGAAGACTGCGTCGTGACGGGCGAGAGCGACGAGCTGCGCAGCAACGAGCTCACCCAGGCCGCCGCCGAGGACGCGGGAGCCGCGTACGTCGACACGACCCCACTCGTCTGCCCTGAGGAGGGCGACTGCCCGCTGTTCGTCGGCGACACCCCGATCTACGGCGACGACTCGCACCTCAACCGCCTCTGGGTCGAGTACGTTGCGCCCGCCCTCGGCCAGGAGCTCGACCCCGTCCTGCCCTGACGGGCGGCCGCCGCGGTCGGATCCCCGCCCCTCCGGGTACGGAAAACGCACGCACCGGGGCGCGGGATCCGTGCGCTTCTGCGACGCGGACGATCGAGGCGACGCCAGAGTCTGCGAAACGCACCCACCGGAGCACGGGATCCGTGCGCTTCCGCGACCCGGACGACCGACGCCACCCCGGAATCTGCGAAACGCACCCCACCGCCGCGACAGCGGTGCGTCTCCGCGCCCCGAACACGCCGGCCCGGTCCCCGAGTCGCAGAAGCGCACCGCCAGCCCCACGGATCCGTGCGCTTCTGCGACTCGAGCAGCCGGCGAGACACCGGAGTCTGCGAAACGCACGCACCGGGGCGCGGGATCCGTGCGATTCAGCGACTCAGGCGACCGACGCGACGCCCGAGTCTGCGAAACGCACCCACCGGGGCGCGGGATCCGCGCGATTCAGCGACCCGCGCGTGCTGCCGGATCCTCGGGTCGCGGAAACGCACCCCTGGGCTCCCCGGAGTCGACCGTTTCTGCAACTCGGACGTCCTACCGGATCCTCGGGTCCGCCCGATCGACAGCCGCGAGCGGGTGGGGCTCCGGGTCTGCGAAGCGCACCTCCGCGGGCGCGGGATCCGTGCGATTCAGCGACCCGAGCGACCGACGCCACCCCCGAGTCTGCGAAACGCACCCGGCGCTTGCCCCCTCGGGAATGCCCGGTGCCGGGATCCGGTTGAGGGTGAGCGATGAGCACCTCCCCCGTTCCCGCCCTCTCCCTCCTGGATCTCGTGCCCACGCGCACGGGCCAGACGACCGCGCAGGCGCTGACCGCGTCGCTCGACCTCGCGCAGCGGGCCGACGAGCTCGGCTTCCGCCGCTTCTGGTTCGCGGAGCACCACAACATGCCCGCCGTCGCATCGACGTCGCCGCCCGTGCTCATCGCGGCGGCCGCGGCGCGCACGCAGCGCATCCGGGTCGGCTCCGGCGGCGTCATGCTGCCCAACCACGCGCCGCTCATCGTCGCCGAGCAGTTCGCAGCCCTCGAGGCCCTCGCGCCCGGTCGCATCGACCTCGGCCTCGGCCGCGCACCCGGCAGCGACCCCGTCATCACGCAGCTGCTGCGCCGATCCGGCACCACCAGCGAAGCGCAGCAGTTCCCCGACCACGTGCAGGACATCCTGCAGCTCATGTCGCCCGAGGGCGCGACCGTGCGCTTCACCTCCGGCGGCACGTACGACGTGCACGCGACGCCCGCCGCCGAAGGATCCCCCGCGGTGTGGCTGCTCGGATCCAGCGACTTCTCCGCGCAGCTCGCCGCGCAGATGGGCCTGCCCTACGTGTTCGCGAACCACTTCGCCGGCGACGGCGTCGAACGCGCGATGGCGCTGTACCGCCAGGGGTTCCAGCCGAGCGAGCAGCACCCCGAGCCGCAGTCGTTCCTCACCGCGAACGTCGTCGTCGCGCCCACCCGCGAGGAGGCCGAGGAGCGCGCCCTGCCCCAGCTGCGTCAGTTCGCGCGGCTGCGCACGAACAAGCCGATGCGGCCGCTCGAGACGATCGACGAGGTGCACGAGAACCCGTCGGACGAGCTCGAGGCGTCGTTCGTGCAGCAGAACCGGCAGCGCTGGTTCGTCGGCGAGGCCCGCGAGGTCGCCGACGAGCTGCGCGCCTTCGCCGAGACCCATGAGGTCGACGAGGTCATGATCTCGCCGTCCGGCGGAGCGTACGCCGCCGAGGATCCCGCCACCGCCATCGGCCGCATGCAGACGATCGAGCTGCTCGCGGGCGCGCTGGCCGCGTAGGCGTCCGCCGCGGTGGCGGAGAGCGTCGCCGCCACCGCGGCGCGGCTGCCGCCCCGCGGGGATCCGGATCCGCCGCCCCGCGGTCGTGCCTGTGCTGAGGCTCGCCACCACACGCGGCCCTCGCAGCCCCGAACCCGGCACCTTCCGGCGACCCGACGTCCCGTACGAACCCGAGCCGCCGCCGGATACGGCTGCCGTCCCGCGGGAAGCACCACCCGATTTCGCGCCGCGACACCGCCGCGTTCCGTCGGAGATGCTCGTCCGCAGCCCGCTCCACGCGCGGCTTCCCACCCCCGAGACGAGAATCTCCGACACAACGAACGCCCCACCTCACGAAGGTCGCCGCAGAACGCCGCCTCCCCCACGCCGGACCCGACACATCCTGGCGACCCGCCGAACGGCCCGGCCCACACGGATCCGCTCGACAGGCCCCGCCCGCACGACCACGCCCGCCTCGCAACCCTCCGAACGCGCACACCGCCACCGCCACCGCACGCCGCACAGGGATCCGCAGGGATCCACGCCGTCAACCACACCCGCGCGGCGACCCACTGAACGTCCGCGCCCCGCACGCCGACCACACCGCGTAGGAATCCGCGCCGTCAACCGCGCGCACGACCACGCCCGCCCCGCGCCCCGTCAGCCGCGCACACCGCCACCGCACGCCGCACAGGGATCCGTCCGGTCAGCCACACATGCCGCACGCACGCACCGCGCCCCACGCCCACGCCCACGCACCCTGCCTCCGCGCCTCCACGCACCGCACACCCCGCCCGCCCCGCGACCTGCCGAACATCCGCGCCCCGCGCGCAGCCCCTCCGACGGCTCCGCCAGCCGCGCCGCGCGCGCCGTGTCGCCCACGCGCCCCGCGGGAACACCGCGCCGCTCCGCAGGAACACCGCGCCGTCCCTCGGGAACACCGCGCCACTCCGCGGGCCCCGCCCCCCCGCCGAACGTCCGCGCACCCCGCCCGCACGCCCTGCAAAGCTCCGCTCAGCCGCGCGCGGCCCGCAGCCCGCCGCCGGGGGTCTCGTCGGTGAGGCGTCCGCCCGCGAGCACGGGGCGGCCGGAGACGATCACGTCGTCGATCCCCTCGGCCACGAGGCCGGGGCGCTCGTAGGTCGCGGCGTCGCGCACGGCGTCCGGGTCGACGAGCGCGATGTCGGCGATCGCGCCGGGAAGGATGCGGCCGCGGTCGCCCAGCCGGAACCGCTCGGCGGGCGCGGTCGACAGGTGACGCACGGCGGCGGGCCAGTCGAGGAAGCCGCGCTCGCACACGTAGGTGGCGAGGTAGGACGCGAACGTGCCGCGGGCGCGCGGATGCGGGTGGGATCCGATGAAGATGCCGTCGGATCCGCCCATGTGCGCCGGATGCCCGATGAGGCGGCCGAGATCCTCGACGGGCCGCTGGTCGCGCACCGCCATGATCGCGTTGGCCTCGAGGCGCGCCGCGGCGAGCACGTCGAGCGCCGCGTCGATGGCGTCGGTGCCGCGGCGCTCCGCGATCTGCGCGAGCGTCAGGCCGTGGGCCCAGCCGAACTCGTCGGCCGCGATGTGTCCGAGCGTCAGCAGATCCGGCCATTCGGGGCCGAGGCTGGGGTTGCGCGCGACCCGCGGGAACCACTCGCGCCGCAGCCGGTCCCGCTCGCTCGGATCCGCGAGCAGCGAGACGACGGCGTCCGGATCCATCGCGTTCAGCTCGGGCGGCAGCATCGTCATGGCGAGGATCGAGCACCCCCGGGTGTACGGGTAGGCGTCGAAGCTGGCGGGCACGCCGCGCTCGTCGAGCAGCCGCATGAGCCGCGCCGCCTCGTCGGCGCGCGTGTGGAAGTGCGAGATGTGCACGGGCACGCCCGCGATCTCGCCGATGCGCGCCGCCTCCTCGACGCCGACCTCCGAGTTGTCCTCGTAGCCGCCGCGCATGTGCGTCACGTACGGCAGCCCGGCCGGGGCGAGCGGGGCGCAGAGCGCGGCGATCTCGTCGGCGTCCGCGAAGATGCCGGGCGCGTAGTCGAGGCCCGTCGACAGGCCGACCGCGCCGTCCGCCACGCCCTCCGCCACCAGCCGCGCCATGCGCACGCGCTCGTCCTCCGTCGCGGGGCGGCGCGCGGATCCCATCACCTCGTGCCGCACGGTGCCGGCGGGCACGAGGTAGGCGACACGCAGGCGGATCCGGTCGTCGTACGTCGCGAGGAGGTCGGCGACGCGATCTCCCCGGTACGCGGGGTGGGGGCCGTTGATCGCCGCGAAGTACTCGGAGGCGAAGGATCCGTCGCCCGGCGCGTACGAGACGCCGTCCTGCCCGCCGATCACGGTCGTCACGCCCTGCCGCAGCAGCGCGAGCTGCACGTCGTCGTCGAACACGACGCCCTCGGCGTGCGCGTGGGCGTCGACGAATCCGGGCACGACGAGGCGCCCCTCCGCGTCGACCGTCTGCGCGCCGGACGCGTCGACCTCGCCGACCGCGCCGACGCGGTCGCCCTCGATGAGGACGTCCGCGGGCGCGGGATCCGATCCGTCGCCCGCGACGACGCGGCCTCCGCGGATGAGCAGCGCGCGCTCGGGCATCGATCGTCCTCCTCGGTCGCACGGCCTCGCCGCGTACGCCGTCACGCTAGCAGGGGCAGGGATCCGCCTCTCGCGCCCCTCATGACGGTGCCAGGCGAACGGGTGCCGGAGAACGTCGCCGCGACAGACAACAGAACGTGGCGACCCGACGGCTCGGACCGGGAGACCCCCGACCGTTCTGTCGGAGATCCGAGCCTCGACACCGCCCGGACGCCCCGGACTCCGCCCGCGACCCGAGAATCCCCGACGGAACGGCCGCAGACGCGACCTGAACGACCCCGGCACACGGGCCACCGGAAGATGTCCTCGCACCGGCACGACAGGCGACAGAACGTGGCGACCCATCCGCCGAACGCCGGGAGACCCCGACCGTTCTGTCGGAGATCCGGACCCCGACACCGCCCGGACGCCCCGGACGCCCCGGAATCCGCCCGCGACCCGAAAATCCCCGACGGACCGACCGCGGACGCGACCCGGATCAGCCGTCGTCGACGCCGGTGAGGAGGCCCCGCACCCAGTCGCGCGCGTCGGCGAACGACTCGTCGCTGTAGCGGGGCGAGCAGGGCACGGTCACGCGGTCGGCGCGGGGGTACGAGCCGAGGAAGATGACGTTCGGGCTGAACCGCTTGAGCCCCATGAGGGCGTCGGCGACCCGCTCGTCCTCGATGTGGCCGTCGGCGTCGATGACGAAGCGGTAGCGCCCGAGGCGGTCTCCGACGGGCCGCGACTGGATGAGGCTGAGGTTGATGCCGCGGGTCGCGAACTGCTCGAGCATCTCGAGCAGCGCGCCCGGCACCTCCTTCGGCAGCTCGGCGATGAGCGACGTCTTGTCGGCTCCCGTGCGCGCGGGCGGCACGACCGTGCGCGTCACGAGCACGAAACGGGTGACGGCGTCGGGGTTGTCGCCGATGCCCTCCGCGAGCACGTCGACGTCGTAGTGGTCCACGACGCCGGGTGCCGCGATGGCGGCCTGCGCGGGCAGGGATCCGTCGAGCACCCCGATCGCGCTGGCCACGTTGCTGGCCGCGACCACCGGCTCGTGCTGAGGCACGTGCCGGCCGAGCCACTCGAGACACTGCGCATAGGCGACGGGGTGCGCGGCGATCTGCGAGACGTCCTCGATGCGGGTGCCGCGCGGCGCGACGAGCACGAAGCTCACGGGCACGAGGTACTCGCCGATGATGCGCAGGCCGGGGGTGTTGGCGAGGGCGTCCTGCGCGCTCGACACCCCGCCCTCGACGGTGTTCTCGATCGCGATCATCGCGCCGTGCGCGCGACCGCTCGCGACATCGGCCAGCGCCGCCCCCACGTTCGCGACGGGGTTCCACCGCTGTCCCTGCGCCTCCTGCACCTGCGCGAGCGCCGCCTCGGTGAAGGTTCCGGCGGGCCCGAGATAGCTGTACGTGCGCGGCTCGTCGGCTTCCATCGGCATACGAGGATCCTACGCCCGGGCGGGGGCGCGGATCCGCCGGGCGAGCCCCTCCCGCGTCCGGCCGGGCACCCCTGCGTGGAGGCGGTCCGGCGGGATCGCGGTGCGCGCACCGGCAGAGGTCGAGACGCAGGGCCGGGCAGACGGATCCGTGTCCCACGTTCGGCGGGAAAGGGATCCGCATACCCGCACGAAACGAGACACGCACACCCCGGCCCGACGACCATGTCTCACGTCGGGCGGGAAAGGGACCCGCATACCCGCACGAAACGAGACACGCACCGCCCGAGGGGCGCGGACGCGCGGCGCGGGCCCGGCGAGGGTTCGCCACGAAGCGTCGCCTCCGATCGCCGGGAGACCGCGCTTCCCTGCGACCCATGCCACCGCCCGGCCCGGCGACCGTGTCTCACGTTCTGCGGGAAAGGGACCCGCATACCCGCACGAAACGAGACACGCACACCCCGGCCCGACGACCGTGTCCCACGTTCGGCGGGAAAGACATCCCCACACCCGCACGAAACGAGACACGGATCAGCTGAAGGGCCCGCCCCGGTCCTGCTCAGCCGATCGGATCGCCCCAGCTGTCGAGCGACTCGTCGGTGTCGAGGATGTACGCCTGCGGGTGGTCCGGCAGGTAGCGCACGACGATCTTCTCGCCCGCGAACGCGAGCGACGTGTCGCCCGGGTACGACGGCGGCGTGAAGAACGGGAACGGCAGCGTGTACGTCTCTCCGTCCTCCGCGGTGAAGCGCACGGCCTCGCGGCCCGCGCCGTCGACCTTCTCCGCCTCGACCGCGACGCCGTTCGCGTGGATGTAGCCCGACGTGATCGGCCCCATGATGAGGCTCAGCAGGCCGATGACGCCGCCCGCGAGCACGACCAGGGCCAGCACGCGGAAGGCCCACTGCCGGACGATCAGCAGCACGGGGCGCCGCTGCGCGACCGCGACCGCCTGGCCGCGCTCCTCCCGCAGCAGCTGGAGGCGCGAAGGTGCGGATCCGGACGCGCCGCCGAACGCGTGGGAGAGGAGGCCGACCGCGCCGAACGCCGCGATGAACACCATGGCGTAGCCGTGGGTCGCGGGGAAGTTCGCGAGCCAGATGACGGTGTCGAGGATGTTCATCGCAGCGGCTCCTCTCGGATGATGGTCATCGCGACCCGGTCCGGGCGCTCGGGCTCGTACATCGCGTAGACGGGCGCCCCGACCTGCACGTGGCCGAGCGCCTCGGGACGCACGAACACGGTCGTCGTCTCCTCGCGCGCCGGGGTGCCGTCCTCGGGCGTGATGAGCAGCGTCACCTCGAGCTCGACGTTGCCCTCGCGGCGGACGCCCGTGGGCGTCATGGCGCGCACGCTGGCGGGCTGGGAGATGCCGCGGCTGCGCGCGTCGACGAGGTCGGGCGGGATGAGTCCCTTCGCGATGCGCCACTCGAGCAGCAGGCGGCGCACCGAGGGATCCTCGGGATCCGCGATCTCGACCCGGTCGAGGTTCTCGGGGTCGTAGCGCACGGGGAAGAGGGAGCCCGGCTGCACGGCCGCGATGTCGGCCGCGTCGAACAGGCTGCGCAGGCTCGACACGAAGGGCTCGCCCGAGGTGGGCGTCACGTCGAAGAACACGTCGTACTGCGGCACGTCGTTGATGGTCGTGCCCGTGCGGCGGGTCTCGATGACCTGCGCGACCGCGATCTCGGAGCGCGTGCCGCTCCGGCCGGCCGCGATGCTCTTCGTCGGGAGGAAGCCCCCGAGCATGAGCAGGATCCCCCACGCGACGCCCACGAAGATCATGCTCGTCTCGCTGTCGTCGGCCCACGGCAGCACGGAGCTGCTCTGGTCGACGCCGAACAGCCCCTCGCCCACCCAGATCGCGAGCAGGACGGTCAGCGCGAGCCACACGATCCGAAGGATCCACCTCAGCATGTTCTGTTTCCTCTCCGGGACGACTCTAGGGCGTGCGGGCGGGGATGCCGCACGCGACGCCCTCGCCGTTCACCGAGCCGTCATGCGGGACGGCCCCGGGACCTGCGCGATCGCCCCGCACCCCGCGCGGCGGGCAGGCACGTCTCGCGGGGCGCCGCCCCTCTCGCGTCCGCACGGATGAGTCGCCACGAAACGTCGCCCCGGGGTACACCGGGCCGCGGTCCGTGGCGAGTCACGGGGATCCGCGTCCCGCCCCGCGCGGGTCGCCACAGAACGTCGCCTCGGGACACAAGGAGACCGCGGCCCTGAGGGGCACACGTCGGCGCCCCGCATGCGTCGCCACGAAACGTCACCTGCAGACACCGGGAGGGCGCGGTTCGTGGCGAGTCATCGCCTCCGCCCGCGCGGGTCGCCACGAAACACCGCCTCGGAACACAAGGAAGCCGCGGTCCGCGGCGCCCCATCCGTTCCCCGCACGACGAGGGGGCGGCGGATCCCGTGGATCCGCCGCCCCCTCTCGCGTCGGGCTACGCGCCGAGCACGGCGTCGACGATGGCCTTCGCCTCGCGCTGCACCTCGGCGAGGTGCTGCGGGCCGCGCAGGCTCTCGGCGTAGAGCTTGTAGACGTCCTCGGTGCCGGACGGGCGCGCGGCGAACCACGCGAAGTCGGTCTGCACCTTCAGGCCGCCGATCGCGGCGCCGTTGCCGGGCGCGTGCGACAGCTTCGCGGTGATGGGGTCGCCCGCCAGCTCGTCGGCGGCGACGTCCTCCGGCGCGAGCGCCTTCAGCACCGCCTTCTGCGCGGGCGTCGCGGCCGCGTCGACGCGCTGGTACGACGACGCGCCGTACTCCGCCTCGAGCTCCGCGTAGCGCTGCGACGGCGTCTTGCCCTGCACCGCGATGATCTCGGCGGCGACGAGGCAGAGGATGATGCCGTCCTTGTCGGTCGTCCACACGGTGCCGTCCGCGCGCAGGAACGAGGCTCCCGCCGACTCCTCGCCGCCGAAGGCGACGGATCCGTCGATGAGGCCGGGCACGAACCACTTGAATCCGACGGGCACCTCGAGGAGGCGACGGCCGAGCGTCTCGGTGACGCGGTCGATCATCATCGACGACACGAGGGTCTTGCCGACCGCCGCCTCGGGCGACCAGCCCGGACGGTGCGAGAAGAGGTGATCGATCGCGACCGCGAGGAAGTGGTTGGGGTTCATGAGACCCGCATCGGGGGTGACGATGCCGTGCCGGTCGGCGTCGGCGTCGTTGCCCGTGAGCACGTCGAACTCGTCCCTCCGCGCGACGAGCGCCGCCATGGCCGACGGCGACGACGGATCCATGCGGATCTTCTCGTCCCAGTCGAGCGTCATGAAGCGCCACGTCGGGTCGACGTCGGGGTTCACGACCGTGAGGTCGAGCCCGTAGGTCTCGGCGATGAGCTGCCAGTACTCGACCGACGCGCCGCCCAGCGGGTCGGCGCCGATGCGCACGCCCGCGGAGCGGATCGCCTCCATGTCGATGACGGATCCGAGATCGCGCACGTACGCCTCGCGGAAGTCGTACGACCCGATCGCGTCGTCGTCGAGGTCGGCGAACCGCACCCGCTTGACGTCCTCGAGGCCCGAGGCGATGAGCTCGTTGGCGCGGTCGGCGATCCAGCCCGTCGCGTCGGAGTCGGCAGGGCCGCCGTGCGGCGGGTTGTACTTGAAGCCGCCGTCGCCCGGCGGGTTGTGGCTGGGGGTGGCGACGATGCCGTCGGCGCGCTGGGGGTCGTCGGCGGCGCGGCCGCGATTCCAGGCGAGGATCGCGTGGCTCAGCGCCGGCGTGGGAACCCACGCGTCGCGCGCGTCGACGCGCACGTCGACGCCGTTCGCGATGAGAACTTCGACGGCCGTGCGCTCGGCGGGCAGCGACAGGGCGTGCGTGTCGCGGCCGAGGAACAGCGGCCCGGCGATGCCCTGCGCGGTGCGATAGTCGACGATCGCCTGCGTCGTGGCGAGGATGTGCGCCTCGTTGAAGCTCGTCGAGAGGCTCGACCCCCGATGCCCGCTCGTGCCGAACGCCACGCGCTGGGCGGCGACGGACGGATCGGGCCGAAGGTCGTAGTACGCGGCGATGAGCGCGTCGACGTCGACGAGGTCGCCGGGCTCGGCGGGCTGTCCTGCTCGAGTGGTCATGCGGCCATGATGCCAGCCGCAGGGCCCGGCGTCTCGGTTCGACGCCGTATTTCTCGCGCGCGGGCGCGGGTTCTCCGGTCGGTGCGCGTTCCTCGGTCGGTGCGGGTTCCTCGGTCGGTGCGCCGGGCTCGGGGTGGGACCGGCGCAGTTCGTCGGCCGCGAGGCGCGGCGTGCGCCCCGGGCGCGGCAGGACGATGCGTCCGGATCGCGGAAACGGTCGGATCCGAGGCTCCCAGGGGTGCGTTTCCGCGACCCGAAGATCCCGCAGCACACCCGAGTTGCAGAATCGCACCGGCGCACCCCCACCCGACGTGCACTTCGCGGACTCGAAGCACATCCGAGGCCTCCGAGCCGGAGGATCGCACGATTCCCGCGCACGGAGGTGCGCTTCGCAGACCCGGAGTCGCGCTCGCTCACGGATGCCGATCGGGCGGACTCGAGGATCCGGCAGGACGCCCGAGTCGCAGAAACGGCCGACCCGGGGCACCCAGGGGTGCGTTTCCGCGACCCGAAGATCCCGCAGCACACCCAAGTCGCAGAAACGGTCGGCTCCAAGGCGCCCAGGGGTGCGCTTCCGCGACCCGAAGATCCCGCAGCACGTCCGAGTCGCGGAAGCGCACGGATCCCGCGTCCCGGCCGGGCGCCCCACGGAGGAGGGGCGGGGGATCCGCAGATCCCCCGCCCCTCATCGCCTCGCGCTACGCGACGCTCTTCTCCTTCTTCCTGGCCCAGCGGGCCGGCTTGTCCGATCCGTCCCAGACCTGGATGATGCCCCAGGCGACCGCCGTCAGCGGCACCGCGAGGACCGCGCCGAGGATCCCGGCGAGCACGGTGCCGACCGTCAGGGCGATCAGGATGACGAGGCTGTGCAGCTTCAGCGCCCGGCCCATGAGCACGGGCTGCAGGAAGTTGCCCTCCAGCTGGTTGACGCCGACGATGATCGCGACGATGATCACGGCCGCCAGCAGGCCGTTGTCCATGAAGCCGCCGTCGACGAGGCCGACGAGCGCCGCGAGGACGCCGGCGAGGGTCGCACCCACGATCGGGATGAACGCCAGGAGGAACACGAGGAGCGTCAGGGGCAGCGCGAGCGGGATCTGCAGGACCAGCAGGCCGATGCCGATGCCGATCGCGTCGACCGCCGCGACCGCCGCCGTGCCGCGCACGTACGCGCCGAGGGTGTCGACGCTCTTGGAGCCGACGCGGCGCATGCGGTCGTACCACTCACCCTCGAAGGGGCGCAGGAGGAAGTTCCAGATGAGCGGCCCGTCCTTCAGGAAGAAGAACAGCACGACGGCCATCAGCACGAGGCTCGTCACGAAGGTCGCGACGGCGCTCACGCCCGCCACCGCGCCGCTGCCCACGCTCGATCCGAACTGCGCGCTCGTCGCGAAGTCCTGCAGAGCGCCCAGCCACTCGTCGATCTGCTCCTGCTCCGGCGCCCAGGGCAGCTGGTTGACCCACGCGATGATCTGGTCGATGCCCTTCTGGGCGCTCTCGTACAGGTCGCCCCACTGGCTCATGACGGCGCGCACCATCGCCCAGACCACGCCGCCGATGACGCCGACGATCGCGAGCAGGAGGATCACGGTCGCGAGCACGTTGGGCATGCGGGCGCGCATCCACCCCATCACCGGCTCGAACGCCGAGGCGAACACGAGGGCGAGCAGCACGGGGATCACGACGACCGTGACCGAGCGCATGGCCCAGATGACGCCCGCGACGAGCACGATCACGGCGATCAGCTGGATGCATCGGGTGGCGAACGTGCCGAAGCCGTCACGCCACGCGCTCGCACGCGCGGTCGGCGCGGCGAGCTGCGGCGGAGGCGGGGCGACATGCCGGCGGCGGTTGAACATCGTGTGGTTCCTTCCCCCTGAATGGTCGCAGTGCTCCCTATCGTGCCGGATCGGCGCCCGGAACGGCAGAGAGCCCGCCCCGGCGCGTCATGTCGACTCGCGGAGGGTGAGCGACGGAGCGAGCGCGATGCGGTGCGACGGCGACGCGTCGCGGCTCTCCAGCCGCATGAAGCACGTCTCGAGGGCGCGGCGCCCCACCGCCGCCTTCGGGGGTGCGATCGCCGTGAGCGGCACGCTCGCGAGCGAGGCGATCTCGTCGTCGTAGGCGACGATCGCGAAGTCCTCAGGCACCCGCAGGCCCCGTCGCTCGATGACGCTCAGCAGGCTGATCGCGAGACCGTCGGGCAGGACGATCGCCGCGCGGGCGCCCGCGGCGAGGAAGTCGTCGAGGAACGCGGCGAGCGCCTCCGACGAGGATCCGCCGATCTCGCGCGGCGAGGGGATCGTCGCGACCGGCGCCTCCCGCATCCCGCTGCGCGATGGAGGTGAAGGGCGACGCCTCGGATCCGTCGCCCGCGCCGTCCGCGGAGCAGTCGACCCGGTAGGTCGTCTCGGAGACGGCGACGACGGTCGCGGCGATCGATCCGGTCGCTGTCGTCCCGAAGGGGGCCTCGGCCGTCGCGGAGATCTCGGTCGTTCCGGGCTCGGCGTCGGCGGGGACGACGAACGTGGCGACGGCGCGGCCGTCGTCGTCGGCGTTGACGACCGTCTCGAGGTCGCCGAACCGCACCGTCACGGGCGTGCGGGGGCTCGCGCCCTCGACCGCGAGGGAGACGGGCATGCCCGGCGCCAGCAGCGAGAGGTCGGTGCCGCCCTCGGGCGAGAGGGAGAGGGGCTGGGCGACGAAGTCGTCGGTGCAGTTGATGCGCAGGTCGGCCCAGTCGGCGTGGTCGTTGCCGTTGCCCTCGGGACCGGGCTCGGAGCGGAGGGTGAGCGTCTCGGCGCCGCGGATGTCGAGGTTGAGCCGCCCCGCGGGGTCGGTGCCCGTGCGCTCGAGGTCGAACGCCTTCTCGCCGTCGACCTCGACGACGAAGTCGACGCGCCCCTTGCCGCTCTGGCTGTCGTCGATGCCGACGTATCCGCCGAGCTGGGTGCACTGGCCGCCCACGTCGTAGACGATCTCGGCCGGCGCGTGGGTGCCGAGGCCCTTCTCGTAGGTCGTGCCGCGGATCGACTGGATCGCGCGGTCGGGGTCGGGCTCGGCGCGGGCGCCGTTGTTGAAGTCGCGCTCCACGGGGCCCCAGCCGTTGTCGGCCGAGACCCACTCGAGGCCGCTCGCGTAGTGGATCGCGCCGCTCAGGTCGTCGGCGGCGAGTGCCGCCGCGGGCGCACCTGCCGCCACGAGCACCCCCGCCGCGACGGCCGCGATCGCCTTCTGTCTTCTGCGCACAGATTCCTCCTCGAATCGGCGTCCGTCGCCGCCGTGGCGACGGACGGGCCCATGCTGACAGGGCGCCGCGCGTTCGGCGCGCGAAGTGAACAGAAGTGAACACCCCGGGATCCCCGCGCCAGAAAGCGCTTGCCCGCGGCCGGATCCGTGTGTCACACTCGAATGAGCGGGAAAGCGCTTACCGATATCGCTCCCGCGCCCACGACCACCCGACGCAAGGAAGCATCATCGTGACCGAGACCACCCCGGCCGTCCGCGAGATCGGCATCATCATGAACGGCGCCTCGGGGCGCATGGGCTACCGCCAGCACCTCGTGCGATCGATCCTCGCGATCCGCGACGAGGGCGGCTTCGAGCTGCCGGACGGATCGAAGATCACCGTGCGTCCGCTGCTCGTCGGCCGCGACGCCTCGAAGCTCGCCGAGATCGCGAAGAGGCACGACATCGAGGACTACACGACCGACCTCGACGCGGCGCTCGCCGACCCCCGCTGGGAGATCTACGCCGACTTCCTCGTGACGAAGGCCCGCGCCACGGCGCTCCGCAAGGCCATCGCCGCCGGCAAGACCATCTACACCGAGAAGCCGACCGCCGAGTCGCTCGAGGAGTCCATCGAGCTCGCACAGCTCGCCAAGGAGGCGGGCGTCAAGACCGGCGTCGTGCACGACAAGCTGTACCTCCCCGGCCTGCAGAAGCTCAAGCGCCTCATCGACTCCGGATTCTTCGGCCGCATCCTCTCGGTGCGGGGCGAGTTCGGGTACTGGGTGTTCGAGGGCGACTGGCAGCCCGCGCAGCGCCCCAGCTGGAACTACCGGGTCGAAGACGGCGGCGGCATCATCGTCGATATGTTCCCCCACTGGAACTACGTGCTCGAGAACCTCTTCGGCAAGGTGCGGTCGGTCTACACGCAGGCGTCGATCCACGTCCCCGACCGGTGGGACGAGCAGGGCGAGCACTACACGACCACGGCCGAGGACGCCGCGTACGGCGTGTTCGAGCTGGAGGGCGGCGCGGTCGCGCAGATCAACTCCTCGTGGACCACGCGCGTGAACCGCGACGAGCTCGTCGAGTTCCACGTCGACGGCACGCTCGGATCCGCCGTCGTCGGCCTCTTCGGCGCGAAGGTCCAGCCGCGCGTCGCCACGCCGAAGCCGGTGTGGAACCCCGACCTGGAGGACACGATCGACTACGACGCCACCTGGCAGCAGGTGCCGACGAACGACGTCTTCCTCAACGGCTTCCGCCAGCAGTGGCAGGAGTTCCTCACGAGCTGTGCGACGGGATCCGACTACCCGTTCGACCTGCTCGCCGGCGCCCGCGGCATGCAGCTCGCACAGGCCGGCCTCGAGTCGAACGAGACCGGCGCGAAGGTCGCGCTCGACGAGATCGTGCTCGACTGATCATGGCCGACACCCTGACCCTGCTCGCGCCGAGCGGATCCGCATCGACCGTCCCGCTCGAAGAGGCCCCCGACTTCGCGCGCCCCGCGAACGGCCTGCGTTCCCGCGTCGCCTACGCGGCGGCGCACGTCGCCCCCATCGCGTGGGCGGACAACACCCCCGGCACCGCCGCGCGGATCGACTGGGACGCGACGCTCGCGTTCCGCCGCAGCGTCTACTCGTGGGGCCTCGGCGTCGCCGACGCCATGGACACCGCCCAGCGAAACATGGGCATCGACACGGTCGCCGTGCGCGAGCTCATCGCCCGCAGCGCGGAGGTCGCGCGCGAAGAGGGCGGATCCGTCGCCGTCGGCGTCAACACCGACGACCTCGATGCGGGATCCGCCTCCCTCTCGCAGATCGTCGACGCCTACAAGGGCCAGCTGCACCACGCCGAGGAGCACGGCGCCGTGCCGGTCATCATGGCGAGCCGTCACCTCGCGCACGCCGCGCAGTCGGCAGACGACTACGTGCGCGTCTACCGGCAGGTGCTCGACGCGGCCGCGGCGCCCGTCGTGCTGCACTGGCTCGGCACCGCGTTCGATCCGCAGCTCGCGGGCTACTTCGGATCGAGCGAGTGGACGGACGCCGCCGACACCCTCATCGAGATCATCGCCGCGGATCCCGCGAAGGTCGCCGGCGTGAAGATGAGCCTCCTCGACGCCGAGGCCGAGGTCGCGGTGCGCGAGCGCCTGCCCGAGGGCGTGCGCATGTTCACGGGCGACGACTACAACTACGTCGGGCTCATCGGCGGCGCCGACGTGCCGCAGGCGACGCAGCCGGCCCGGAGCGAGGGCACCGCCCGCACCCACTCCGACGCGCTCCTCGGCGCGTTCGCCGCGATCGCCCCCGTCGCCTCGGCCGCGATCCAGGCGCTCGACGCGGGGGATCCCGACCGCTTCCACGCGCTGCTGCAGCCCACCGAGGCGCTCAGCCGCCAGATCTTCGCGGCGCCGACGTTCTACTACAAGACGGGCGTCGCGTTCCTCGCCTGGCTGAACGGCCACCAGCCGGCGTTCCAGATGATCGGCGGCCTGCACTCGGCCCGCAGCCTCCCCCACCTCAGCGAGATCGTGCGGCTCGCCAACGCGTCCCGCGCCCTCGAGAAGCCCGACCTCGCGGCGGAGCGCTGGCACGCCCTGCTGCGCCTGAACGGAGTGGACGCATGACGACCCCGCACCCCCGCCTGTCCATCAACCAGGCGACCATCAAGAAGACGACGGTCGCCGAGGCGATCGAGATCACCCGAGCCGCGGGCGTCGGCGCGATCGGCCTCTGGCGCGAGCAGGTGCACGAGGCGGGCCTCGACGAGTCGGTGCGGATGCTCGCCGACTCGGGCCTGCGCTACTCGACGCACTGCCGCGGCGGATGGTTCACGGCCGAGGAGGGCCCCGACCGCGTCGCCGCGCTCGACGACAACCGCCGCGCGATCGACGAGACCGCCGCCCTCGCGGAAGCCGGCGCCCCCGGATCCCGCGCGGCGCTCGTCATCGTCGTCGGCGGGCTGCCAGCGGGCTCCGGTTCCGGCGCGGCGAGCGCGGGTGCCGCGGGTGGCGGATCCGATGCGCGCGACCGCTGGTCCGGATCCCGCGATCTCGTGGGCGCGCGGGAGCGCGTGCGCGACGCGGTGGCGCAGCTCGCGCCGCACGCCGAGCAGGCGGGCGTGCAGATCGCCCTCGAGCCCCTGCACCCGATGTACGCCTCCGACCGCTCGGTGCTGTCGACGCTCGATCAGGCCCTCGACATCGCGGGCGACTTCGATCCGTCGGTCGTCGGCGTCACGGTCGACACGATCCACCTGTGGTGGGATCCGCACGTGCTCGACAAGATCGCGCGCGCCGGGGCCGAGGGCCGCATCGCGTCGTATCAGGTGTGCGACTGGAAGACGCCGCTGCCCGCCGACACGCTGCTCGCCAGGCACTACCCCGGCGACGGCGTCATCGACTTCGGCCCCATGACGCGCGCCGTCGAGGCGGCCGGGTACGCGGGCGACATCGAGGTGGAGCTGCTGAACCAGGAGATCTGGGACACCGACCCCGCCGAGGTCGTGCGCCGCACGATCGAGAGCTTCGACCGAGCCGTCGCCCCGCACCTGGGCTGAGCGCACCCCGCGTCGACCGGGGATCCCGCGGACGCCGGACGTTTCCGCCAGAATCCGTCCGGCGTTCGCGGGATCCCCGTCGGTTTCCGCGCTGCCGATGCACGACGACGCCAATCCATCCGCCGCACGCCCGAACACGCCGGGCATCGGGGCCCGACACCGAAAACTGGCGTCGTCGTGCGCTGCGGTGCCACACCACCACCCCGAGGCCGCGAACGCCGGGCGCGCCCGGGATGTGCGAGTTCCCCGCCGAGTTCCGTACCGCCCCGTACACAACGACGCCAATCCATCCGCCGAACACCCCGACACGCCGTCCCGCCGCACCACACCCCCGGAATCTGGCGTCGTCGTGCATCGCCTCGCGGATCCACCACCCCTACCGTCCGCCCGCACACCGGCGGATCCGCCGCCCGCAGCGGATCCCACCCACCGCAACCTCCGCCGATGCCGCGCGGAACACGACCGAACGGCAGCCCCGCCGGGGAGCCGTGGGCTCCGCCTCCGCCCGACGTCCGCGCGTGCATGACGACGGCAATCCGCGGCCCCCGCGCCCGACACGCCGCTGCACGAAGCAGTCGACGTGGATTCTGCCGTCGTTCTGCACGGCCGGACTCGCCATCCGCCAACCGATAGGGTCACCATCATGACGACCGCCTCCGGAACCGCGACGTCGCGGGCCGCCACGCTGCACGACGTCGCCCAGGAGGCGGGGGTGTCGCTGGCCACCGCGTCGCGCGTGCTCAACGGATCCACCCGCCGCGTCGCCGACGCGTACCGGGAGCGGGTCGAGGCCGCCGCCGCGAAGCTCGGCTACGCCGCGAACCTCTCGGCGCAGGCCACGGCGCGCGGCACGTCCGCGACGCTCGCGCTGCTCGTCGCCGACATCGCCGACCCCTACTTCTCGCAGGTCGCGGCCGGCGCCGCGCGGGCGGCCGACGACGAGGGCCTCGTCATGACCATCGGCCTCACAGAGCGCGCTCCCGAGCGGGAGATCCAGCTCGTGCGCGCGCTGCGCGGCCAGCGGCCCCGCGGGATCGTGCTCGCGGCGTCGCGCGCCGAGGGCGCCCACACCCCGGCGCTGGCGGAGACGCTGCGCGCGGTGCAGGCGACCGGCGGCCGCATCGTCACCTTCGGCGAGCGCGAGGAGGGCGTGGACTCGCGCACCGTCGCGATCGACAACCTCGGAGGCACGCGCATGCTCGCCGCGGAGCTCGCCGCCCGCGGGTACCGCGACGCGCTGATCCTCGCCGCCGCGCCGGGCCTCGTGACGAGCGACGACCGCGTCGACGGGTTCACGGCGGGCTTCGCGGCCGCGGGAGGGCGGATCGGGCGCGTGCTGCGGGGCTCCCTCTCGCGCGATTCGGGATACGACCTCATGCGCGAGGCGCTCGCGGAGGGCGTCGAGCCCGGGACCCTCGTGTTCGGCCTCACCGACGTAATTGCGTTCGGCGCGATGTCCGCCGTGCGCGACGCGGGGCGCTCGGTCGGGTCGGACATCGCCGTCGCGGGCTTCGGCGACATCGCGGCGGGCCGCGACATCGTCCCCGCCCTCACCACCGTGCGCGCGCCGCTCGACCGGCTGGGCCAGCTCGCCGTGCGCGCGGTCGTCGACGACGACTGGACGGATCCGGATCCCCTCCCCCTCGAAGTCATCGTGCGGGAGAGCACGCCCGCCCGCTGAGGGCGCCGCGCTCTCGTGCGTCGCCGTTCTGCCGGAGATCCCGACCACCAGAGACGCCGTCACCGAGCGGCACGAAGGAAAGATCTCCGACGCAACGGCCCCGGCCCGCCACGGTCCGGAACCCCGACACCGAGCACGCACCGCCGAGCCGACGACAGCCCCCGGTCCGCTTGCACGCGGATCCCCGCGGTTCTGTCGGAGATCCCGACCCGCCGCACCGGAAACACCGTCGCCGAACAGCACGAAGGCGAGATCTCCGACGCAACGGCCCGCGCCCCGCCCGAGTCGCAACCTCCCCCGCAGAATCCGCCGCGCCCGCCTCGACCACGCACGAGCCCCGCCGTTCTGTCGGAGATCCCGACCCACCACGTCCGAGACGCCGTCACCGAACGGCCCGAGGGAAAGATCTCCGACGCAACTGTCCGCCACGGCCCGGACCCCCGACACCCGCCATCAGAGCCCACCGTCGCGTCGCCGCTACGGGCCCACGCCACGAGATCCGCCTCGATCGGCCCTGGCGCCGCCCGCTCAGCCCCGCGGCTCCGGTCCTCCCGCCACCCGCTCAGCCCCGCGGCTCCGGCTCTCCCGCCGGCCCGCTGACGGGCTCCTCCCCCGTCGGCACCTCGGCGACCGGCTGCGGAGCGAGCCCCGGCGCGGGGCCCGGGACGACCGACGAGGCCGCGGGATCCGGGCCCGGCGCCGCCTCCCGGTACTGCCGCACGATGGCGCGGTACTGCGGCATGAGCATCGCCCCCACGGCGATGATCGCGCACACGACGCCCGCCGCGACGAAGATGAGCGCGATGCCGCGCGACTCGCCCCGGCCGAGCAGCCACTCCCACTGCGCGAGCCCCTGCTCGGTGCGCATATAGGGGATGACGAGGAACTCCGCGATCGGCCCGATCGCGAGCGCGGTGACCGGCGCGGCCGCCGCCTCGAACGTCATGGCGAAGCCGAACACCCGCCCCTGCTCGCGGTACGGCACGACGCGCTGGATCACCGTCTGCTCGGCGGCCTCGACCGCGGGCACGAGAGCCATGTACACCCAGACGCCCACGAGGAACAGCCAGCTCGACTCGCGGATCGCGAACAGCGCGCCCACGACGCTGATGCCGGCCGCGACGAGCAGCATCGTGCGCACGGGCGTGGAGCCGAGCCCCGTGCGCGCCACGACGAGGCCGCCGACGATGATGCCCGTCGAGGCGACCGCGAAGCCGATGCCCCACCCCTGGACGCCCATGAGGTCGATGCCGTAGGGATCCATGAGGGCCATGTACACGCCGCCCACGAGGTTGTTGAGGGCGGAGAACACGACGAGGAACAGCAGCCCGTCTGCGGCCCGCACGGCGCGCCAGCCGCCCCGGATGTCGACCCAGCCGGGCGAGGCCCCCTCCGCCTGCACGACCCGCGGCTCGGGCATCGACAGGGTCAGCAGGTGCAGGAGCGAGAGGATGATCGCCGAGATGCCGATGACGAGCGTCCACCCCATGCCGAGGAACCCGACCGACAGCCCGGAGAACACGCTCGTGACGAGCATGCTGACGCCCTGCACCGATCCGACGAGGCCGTTCGCGTTCGCGTGCTTCTCGTCGGGGACGAGGAGCGTGACGGTCGTCGACAGCGCGATGCTGCGTAGCTGCTCGACGACGGCGCCCGCGAGCATGACGACCGCGAAGATCCAGAACCAGGGCAGGGAGAGGTCGACGACGCCGCGCTCGCCGACGGCGAAGAACAGCCCCGCGTCAGCGAGGAACACGGCGATCGCGATGAGCGTCGCGATCGCCATGACGGGCTTCTTGCGGAAGCGGTCGACGAGCGTGCCGAACATCATGCTGAACAGCGAGACGAACAGCATGTAGGCGGCGCCGATGACGGCGGTGGCGAGCACGTTGCGCGTCTCGGCGTAGATCCAGAACGTCAGGGCGAACCAGAGGTAGCTCGTCGAGACGTTCGCCACGGCCGTGTTCGCCAGGACCGCGACGAACGTGCGCATGCCGGCGGGCGCGGGAGCGTCGTTCACAGGATGACGATAGACCGGCGGGAGAGCGGGCGGTAGGGGGAGATCCCGCCCGGATCGTGGGGGCATCCCCCCGTGACGCCGGCCGCGCGGAGGAGCAGGATGGAGGCATGAACGATCTCATCCGTCCCCGCCGGGGCGAGGGCCGCGTCATCGCGGGCGTCTGCGCCGCCGTCGCCCGACGCTTCGGCTGGTCGCCGACCCTCGTCCGCATCGTCACGATCCTCGCGCTGGCCTTCGCCGGCCTCCCCCTCTGGGTCTACATCGTGCTCTGGATCCTCATCCCCGCCCAGCGCTGAGCGCGCCGGGTCCGCTCCCGCGCATCGAGCCGCACCCTCCCTTCGGGGGGGCGCGGCTCTCTCGGTCCCGCCGCCTGTCCTGTCTTGTCCTGCTCGCGAGTGGCGCAGGAATCCGCGAGCGGCGCAGATATGCCGTCTCATCTCTGCGCCGCTCGCGAGAATCTGCGCCGCTCGCGAGCGGGGGGGGCGAGCCGACCGGGCATGGGGAGCGCCCCGGGAAGGCCCCGGGGGCGCTCCTCATGGCGCGTCAGGAGCGCGCCGTGTGCCGCCTCCGGAGGAGCAGCGCCCCGAGGCCGGCCAGGCAGAGCGCCGCGAACGCGATGATCCCGTCCCCGATCGATCCGCCCGTGGGCGCGAGGTCGCCGCCGCCCTCCGTCCCGTCGCCGCTCTCTCCGCCGCCGGGCTCAGCGCCGCCGCCGGATCCATCGTCGCCGCCGGTCTCATCTCCGCCGGTCTCGGCGCCGCCACCGGCCTCGTCGCCACCGCCGGTCTCGTCAGCGCCGGCCTCGCCGCCGCCGGATCCATCGTCGCCGCCGGTCTCGGTGCCGTCGCCGGCCTCATCTCCGCCGGCCTCGTCACCACCGCCGCTCTCGTCGTCGCCGGCCTCGTCGCCGCCGCCCGCCGCGGTCACCTCGAACCCGCCGGTGACCTCGGCGCCATCCGCGCGCGTGACCACGAGCGTGTGAGAGCCGGGCTCGGCGTCCTCCGGAACGGTCCAGGCGATGGCGGCGACGCCGTCGTCATCCGCGGTGTGCGACCCGAGATACACGGGATCGCTGCGCATCTCCGCGTCCACGGTCTCCCCCGGTTCGAGGCCGGAGACGGTGCCCGTGATCTCCTCGCCCGGAGCGACCGACTCGCGGTCGAAGGCGATGGACGCCTCGCCGGGCTCCGGGTCGCCTCCCTCGCTCGCGAAGGAGACGGCGAGGTTCCGCATGCGCCCGACGTTGTCGAACGAGCCGAAGCCGATGCGGCCGGAGCCGAACGTGGTGTCGGTGGCGGTCATGAGCGGGCGATCCAGCCCATCGACCCAGACGGCCATCTCGCCCGTGTCGGCGCAGTGCACCACGCGCACCTGGTGGAACTCCTCATCGGTGACCGCAGGCGGCGCGCCGATCCGCTCGTCCCACTGATCGTCGATCCGCTCCCGATCCGCCCCGTCGACCTTGAAGATGCCGTTGTGGGCGTAGATCGTGTTGTCCTGCGAGAGGTGCGCGTAGTAGTACTCGGTGTCCGACTGGTATCCGAACACCATGATGACGTCGCGGTTGTTCACCGCAGTGGGCTCGTCCAGGCGCACCTCGGCGTCGATCTGCACCGACCCGAAGGGCTCCTCGGCGTTCAGCAGCGCGTACTCGAACGGACGGCGGATGCCGTCGTCCGGGTCGTCGCCCGGCTCGGCGAGGATGATCTCGTCACCAGGCAGCTCCCACTTCTCGGGGGTCTTCGGTTCCCACATGTCCGCCGCCATCAGGTCGTCGAGGGTCTCGTCGAGGGCGCACTGCGGCACCGTCGGCTCCTCGGGATCCGCCGCCTCGAACATCGCGTACTGGCCCGCCACCTGCTCGGGGGTGAGCGCCGCGTCGAGGATCATCAGGTCGTCCATGCGCCCGGTGAAGGGGTTCGCCTCCTGCGTGTTCTGGGGGAAGCTGCCGCCGATCTTGATGCCGGCGGGGTCGGTCTCCGAGGTGGGGCCGCCGTCCCAGGGGCTGCCGGAGGTGAACTCCCCCTCCAGCGGCTCGCCGTTCATGAACAGCCGCATGTCCTCGCCCGCGAAGTCGAACGTCGCGGCCAGGTGCACCCAGTCCCCGCGCACGAGGATGTCGTCCCAGGGGAGATCCGCGGCGTAGGTCCAGGATCCCTCCCCGTCGATCTGGCGCCCCAGCGCCACGAGCTTGAGCTCGCCGGAGACCTCGATGACCTCCAGCAGCGCCCGCACGTCGTGCCCGTTGGAGCTCCCCGCGAGCACGCCCGCCAGGCCGACGGCGTTGTACACGTCGTCGGGATCCTCCGTGTTCGTGTTGTGCGCCGGATGGGATCCCGTGGGCTTGAACCAGCCCATCACCGAGATGCCCGATGCTCCGGCCAGGTCGCTCAGCGAGCCGACGCCGTCGGCGTCGTAGACGCCGGCCTTCCAGTCGTCGTTCTCGGCCACCGGGGTGACGGGGTCGGCGGCGCCCTCCGGCCGCTGCGGAGACATCTGCTGGGTCTGCAGAGCCTGCCCGGCACCCGGATAGGCGGCGTCCTCCACCCGCATCTCCACGCCGCCGTTGATCAGACCGATGTCCGTGCCCGACGACCCGCGGTCGGCCTCGCGGGTGGCATCGCCGTCGACCGGGTGGTCGAAGTCGTAGTGGGCCACGAGGCTCTCGGCGATCTCCGGGAGCACGATCGACGGCTCCTGTTCGATCTCGTGCGCGCCGGTGACCTTCCAGATCTTCCCGTTCGCCTTCGCGATGAGGTACAGCTCGCCGTCCGCGTCCTGCCCGAAGCGCAGGTCGACCCGCTTGTCGCCCACGAGGTCGGCGAAGGTCGTCTCCTCGCCGCCCTCGAACACGCGCAGCCGCTCGATGGGGGCGAGGTCGTCCAGCGATCCGTCGCTCCGCTGCATGTCCGCGCGGTCGGTGGAGAGCACCCAGCCGTGCACCAGGTCGGTGAACAGGTACCGGTCCTGCAGCTCGGGGATGGCCCCGTGGTAGACGAATCCGCCGTTGAGGGCGACGCCCGCGTCGCCGGTCTGGCCGGGGTCGCGGTTGTGGTCGTAGGCGGCCACCGGGTAGGTGTAGCCGTTCTCGGCGTCGTCCTCGGGCAGCGGGTAGATCTGCCGGTTCTTCGCGACGAACGGCCCCTCGCGGTCCGACCAGCCGAAGTTGTCGCCGGCCTGCACCTCGTAGACCGACTCCACCTGCCATTCGCCGATGTGACCCAGGTACAGCGTGCCGTCGTCGTCCCAGCTGATGCGGTGCGGATCGCGCATGCCGACGGCGTAGATCTCGCCGAGCGCGTCCGGAGCGCCGACGAACGGGTTGTCCGCGGGGATCCCGTACTGCCCGTTCTCGCTGTCGTCGCCGAGCGGGTCGATGCGCATGATCGTGCCCTGCGGGGTGGCGAGATCCTGCGGGTTGCCGTTGTCGACGCCGTTTCCGCCGTCGCCGGAGAGGATGTAGAGCATCCCGTAGTCGGCGTCGCCCTTCTCGGCGGTCGGGTTGAAGGCGATCTGCTGCATCGTGTGCACGCGCCCGTTGTAGGGCACCCGCATGACCTCCCTGCTTGTGCCGGAGAACGTCTCGGCGGCCGGGTCGTCGGCCGTCCACTCGGTCAGCACGCTGTGGAAGCCGGTGCTGCCGAAGCCGGGGAAGTCCGGCTCGTCCTCGACGAGGGCGCTTCCCGCTTCCGTGTGGACGGTGTAGAAGATACCGTTCTCGGCGAACTCCGGATGGAACTCCGCGAAGCCGAGGCCCGTCCCCAGCCCCGCGTTGTTGTGGAAGTTGTCGACGAACTCCTCGCGCACGTCGAGATACGGCACGTGCTCGCCGGTCTCCTTGTCCACCATGTAGAGGATGTCGTTCATGTCCGGGACCATGAGGCGGCCCGAGCCGTCCGGGAGCTCGTCCAGGGCGTTGATGCGGTTGTGGCGGATGAGCCGCTCGTCCTGGGTCTCCGGAGTGGTCTCCGACTCCGGCAGCTGGCTGAGCTCCTCCAGCTCGATGCCGAGGTCGGAGACGGTCGGATCCGGAAGCGGGTTGAGCAGCGGATCCTCCCCGCCGGATCCCCCGCCCTCGCAGTCGGCGGGGTTGCCGCTGGCGATCTCGAGGTTCTCGCCCGTGGTGTCGATCGCCACGTCGTCGAGGTACTGATCCCCGGCGCTGTCGGCCCCGTTGATCCAGAAGAACCGGTCGAGGGCCCCGTCCACGCTCGCCCGGAAGCCGAACTGCTCCTCCGCGCCCTCTGGCAGGCGGGTGAGCTCGTCGTAGGGGCCGCCCTGGCTGTACACCGAGACCTGGTCGGCGTCGTTGTCGGCGACCACCCACACGCACTGCCAGGCGTCGGCGACCCACGTGCCGGCGGGCGCGAACGCGTCGCCGTCCCGCACGAGGAGCTCGTCGCTGTTCTGGATGTTGACGTAGGCGCGGCTGTCGCTGTAGTCGGCGGGGGCGTCGACGTCGGTGATCCCGAAGGACGTGTCCACGCCGCCCGTGCGCAGGATGCGGAAGAACAGGGTGCCCGTGTCGCCGTCGGCGATCGCGGGGATCTCGCGGAACGCGCTCTCGCCGCCGCCCGTCTGATGCGCGACCCGGTTGTTCCCGTTGAGCGGATCCGGCACCACGGCGGCCGCGGTGCTGGCGGTCCATCCGTCCTGACCGTCCAGGGCGCCGCTGGAGTACGTCTCGAAGTCGACGACCTCGGTGAACCCGCTCTCGGCGACGTCCGCGGCGGCGGGCGCGCTCAACAGCGCCCCGGACATCGTCAGCGAGAGGGCCGCCGTCGCGGAGACGGCCGTCATCACCCGATTCCCGGGTCTCGGCGGGCGATCTGAACTGGTAGACATCATCGTCTCCTTCGTCGGGAAAGCGTTTGCCGCGGAGGACGCTACTCGCCCCGCGCGCCGCGCGCAATCCCCCCGCCGAGGAACAGCACCCCCGGTCAGACGGCGAGTCGGCACGGGGCTGGAGCCAGGCGTCCGCACCCGCGCGAGTGGCGCAGGAATCCGCGAGCGGCGCAGATGTCCGGCCCCATCTCTGCGCCACTCGCGAGAATCTGCGCCACTCGCGAGCACGGCCGGGGGCGCGGTCGGGCAGGGCCGCGACGCGACCAGGGTGCGGCCGCGGCGCGACCAGGGCACGACGAAGGCCCGGCCGAGCAGGACGGCGATGCGGCCGAGGCGCGCTCGCGCTCCGGCCACCACCCGACCGAGCCCGGATCCGTCCGAAGGGCCGACCGCGCGCGGCCGTCGTCGGCCCCGCTTGACATCGCGTTTCCCGGGTGGTTTCATCACGGCATGGGATAGCGCTTTCCCATTTGGAGCCGCACGGACGCGAGTCCTCCTCTCACGACGACGTGGAGTCCCCGATATGACCACCGACACCCCTCTCGGCGCGACGGCGACGCTCGCCACGGCGGCCGCCGACCGCGAACGCCGCACGCCCGCCTTCGTCCGCTGGTGGCAGCGCAGCTGGCACCCCATCGTCTTCCTCGTGGTCGTCCTCGTGGCCTGGTGGGTGGCGACCGAGTTCGCGGGCGTGCCGCCCTACCTCATCCCGTCGCCCTCCGACACCTGGGCGGCGTTCTCCGACAACGCGACCTACCTCGCCGACCACACGTGGGTGACGACCTACGAGACGATCATCGGCTTCGTCATCGCGGTCGTCATCGGCGTCCTCGTCGCCGTCGTCATGGTCTACTCGTCGGGCCTCGAGAAGACCCTCTACCCGATCATCCTCTTCGCCCAGGTCATCCCGAAGATCGCGATCGCGCCGCTGTTCATCGTCTGGCTCGGCTTCGGCATGGGCCCCAAGATCCTCGTCGCCGTGCTCATGGCGTTCTTCCCCGTCGTCATCTCGGCGCTCTCGGGCCTGCGATCCGTCGACCCCGAGATCCTCGAGCTCACCTCGACGATGGGCGCGGGACGCATCAAGACGTTCCTCAAGGTGCGCCTCCCCGCCGCCCTGCCCGAGCTGCTCAGCGGACTCAAGGTCGCCGCGACCCTCGCCGTGACGGGCGCGGTCGTCGGCGAGTTCGTCGGCGCCAACGAGGGGCTCGGCTATGTGATCCTCGCCGCCAACGGACGCATCGACACCGCCATGCTGTTCGCCGCGCTCATCATCATGTCGCTCCTCGGCGTCGTGCTGTTCGCGATCATCCAGATCGCCGAGCGCTTCCTCATCCCCTGGCACGCCTCGCGGCGCGGCACGGGTTCCTCGACCGTCCAGGCCGGCGTCTGACGCCGGCCGCACCCCGCACGCCACCACCTATAAGGAGCTGACTTCGATGAAGAAGCGCAACCTCGCCCTCTCGTCCCTCGCCGTCCTCGGCACCGCCTCCCTCGCACTCGCCGGCTGCAGCGGATCCGATGACGGCGGCGGATCCGCCTCGGGCGACGGAGAGACCACGACCGTCTCGTTCATGCTCAACTGGTACCCCTACGGCGAGCACGCGCCGTTCTATTACGGGGTCGAGCAGGGCATCTTCGAGGAACACGGCATCGACCTGCAGATCGAGGCGGGTCAGGGATCCACGAAGACCGCCCAGGCCGTCGGCCAGGAACAGGTCGACTTCGGCTGGGCCGATGCGCCCGCCATCATGGCGTCGATCGACAGCGGCGTGGGGATCCAGAGCGTCGCGACCTTCCTCCAGGTGACGCCCTCGGCCGTGCAGGTGTTCTCCGACGAGGGCATCGAGACCCCCGAGGATCTCAAGGGCAAGACGATCGCCGTCTCCGCCGGCGACGCCCCGACGACCACCTTCCCGCTCTACCTCGAGGCGGTCGGTCTGGAGGAGAGCGACGTGAGCCAGCAGAACGTCGACCCGGCCGGCAAGATCGCCGCGATGCTCTCCGGACAGGTCGACGGCCTCATCGGCTTCGCCCACGACCAGGGGCCGACGATCGCCGCCGAGAGCGGGCGCGACGTCAGCTACCTGCGCTACTCGGACGCGGGCCTGAGCTTCTTCAGCAACGGCATCGTCGCCCCGAGCTCGACCATCGAGAGCGACCCCGAGCTCATCGACGCGCTCGTGCAGGCGACGAGCGAGGCGTTTGCCGCCGCGAAGGAGGATCCCGAGGCCGCGGTCGCCTCCATGGAGGGCAAGGACCCGCAGATGCCCGACGCGGAGGTGCTGCAGGGGCAGTGGGAGGAGACGATCAAGCTCCTCGAGACCGACGCGACGGCGGGCCAGGTGCCCGGCACCAACGCGGTCGAGGACTGGGAGAACACGATCGAGGTGCTCTCGACGGCGGGCCTGACCGCCGAGGACGGCACCGTCGACACCTATTACACCGACGAGTTCCAGCCGGAGTGACCGTGAGCACCGCTTCCCTCGCCACCGCCGAGACGGCCGTCTCGGTCGACGACGTCGAGATCACCTTCTCCTCCAAGCGCAGCCGCGTGACGGCGCTGACCGACGTGTCCCTCCGCGTGGAGCCCGGTGAGTTCGTCGCGATCGCCGGCCCGTCCGGCTGCGGCAAGTCGACGCTCCTGAAGGCCGTCGCCGGCCTCACCCTGCCGAGCGCCGGGTCCGTGCACCTGCGCGGCCAGCACGTCACGGGGCCGCGACAGGACATCGGCTACGTGTTCCAGCGTGCGGCGCTCCTGGAGTGGCGCAGCGTGCGCGGCAACATCCTGCTGCAGGCCGAGATGCGCGGCATGGACGGCGCCGAGGCGAAGCGCCGGACGGATCAGCTCATCGAGATGACCGGTCTCACGGGGTTCGAGAAGGCCCTGCCGCACGAGCTGTCCGGCGGCATGCAGCAGCGCGTCTCCCTCTGCCGAGCCCTGCTGCACGAGCCGCAGGTGCTGCTCATGGACGAGCCGTTCGGCGCCCTCGACGCGCTCACGCGCGAGAAGATGAACGTCGAGCTCAACCGCATCTGGGCGGAGACCGGCACGACCGTGCTGCTCGTCACGCACTCGGTCGCCGAGGCCGTGTACCTCGCGAGCCGCGTCGTGGTGATGAGCCCGCGGCCGGGGCGGATCATCGAGGAGCACCACGTGGATCTGCCGCGTCGCCGGGGATACGCGGAGACGCTCGCGGATCCCGAGTTCCACCGGGTGTCCTCGCGCGTGCGCGAGCTGCTCGGCGCCGCCGGCGACAACGACTGAGCCGGTCACGAGGCCGCGCGTCCCCCGGGCGCGCGGCCTTCGCCGTTCCGGGGGCCGGCTGGCCGGGCTCGCTCGGCTGCGGGCGGCTCGGCTGGCGAGTGGGCTTCGTGGATCCGGCCCGCGGATTCACGCCCCCGGCCCCCACGCGCGACGCGGGCTGCTCCCCCGAGAGAGCAGCCCGCGTCCGTCGGCGGATCAGCGCCGGGCCGCGCGGCGCCGCGACACCACCAGGAGGATGCCGCCGGCGACCATCAGCGCGGCGAGCACGATAGGCGCGATCGATTGCTCGGCCCCGGTCGCGGCGAGATCGTCGTCCGACGCCCCGTCGTCCGACGCGTCGCCGGGCTCCTGACCGCCACCGGCCTCGGTACCGGGCTCGTCGGCACCGGCGTCCTCCGCAGATCCCTCGCCCGCACCGGCGCCATCGTCCGCCGAACCCGGCTCGCCCGCGTCGTCACCCGCGCCGGCGTCGGCCGATTCACCGGCCTCGCCGGTCTCGGCGTCGCCGTCTTCGGCAGCGGGCTCGTCGGCCCCGGCGTCCTCCGCGGATCCCTCGCCCGCGTCCTCCGCACCGGAGTCGTCGCCCGGCTCCTCGCCGGCGCCGCCCTCGACCTCGATCTCGACGGTCGCCGTGGCGTCGTTGACCGTGAGCTCGAGCTCGGCGACGCCCGCCCGCAGCGCGGTGATGCGGCGCGTGTCCGGATCGATCGCGACGGTCGCGTCGCTCGGCGCGTCGCCTGCGGCGCCGACGTGCACGCCGTCGCCTCCCCAGCGGTGCGACACGGGCCAGGCGACCGGCACGTCGCGGCCCTCGAAGGCGTAGTCCTGGGCGAAGAGGCCCGAGACGTCCCCGTCCTCGCCCACGGCGAGCGTCGTCGGCGCCTCGATCTCGAGACCGCCCTCGTCCACGCGCGGGCGCGTCTCGGCCGACAGCCAGCGGCCGTCCGCCTCGGCCCACTCGCCCTGCGCGGGGTCGACGCCGAGCATCGTCCACCCGGTGAAGCCGCCCGCGCCGGGCGTGGAGGCCGGACCCTTGCCCGAGTTGCCACCGATCACCGTCGGCACGCCCTCGGAACTGGAGGCGTCGAAGGCGCCGATGTGCCCGGACACCAGGGCGATCGACTTTCCGCTCTCGCTGCGGAAGTCCTGCATCCAGTCGTCGAGCAGCGCGGCCTCGTTGCGGTCGGAGAGCTGGCTCTGCGCCGTCGGCAGCGGGTCGTTCGACGGCATGTGCGAGAACACGAGCACGCCGGTGACGGCCGGATCCTCCGCCGCGTCGTCGAGGCGCTCACGCAGCATCTGCATCTGCGGGAAGACGTCGCCGAGCGTGCCGGTCGCCGAGTCGAGCGTGATGATCCGGGTGCCCTCGACGTCGACCGACCGGTAGTGGTCGCCGAACGCGTCGACGAAGTTGTCGATCGACGCGCCCATGACCTCGTGGTTGCCCGGCACGTAGTACCAGGGGAAGTCGGCGTCGGCGAGCTCCTCGTCGAGGATGCGGCGGGCGAGCTCGAAGTCCTCCGCGGATCCCTCGTCGACGAAGTCGCCGTTGATGAGCATGACGTCCGGATCCGCGGCCGCGATCTCCCGCAGCGCGTCGCGCGCACCGGCCACCTGGTGGCTCTCGGGATCGCGGGCGACGAACTGGGCGTCCGACACGACGGCCACCCGCAGCGGCGACGCGTCGGTCGCGCCCGCGTCGACGATCACCGGGTCCTCGACCCGCCGCGTCGCGGGTGCCTCCACGCCGTCCGGCGGGAGGTACGCGTAGATCTTCGAGAACTCCAGCGACCCCGCGTACTGCTTCGAGGCGACCGTCTCGAGCACGCGGATCCGCTCGAGCTGCAGCGGGAACGCGAAGCTCTGCGGAACGGCGAAGTCGACGCGCTCCCAGCCCTCCCACGTGACGTGCAGCGACTGCGGTCCCTCGGGTCCGTCGATCCAGTTGGTGACGCCGTCGGCCTGCTTGACCTGTAGACGCAGGAGGGATCCGTTGCCGTCGCCCTTCACCCACATCGAGAGCTTCTGCGGGCGGCCGGGGATGTCGATGCCGGCGTCGCCCTCGGGCGCGGCGCCCGGCGCGACCGCGTAGCGCCCGCGCGTGGCCGTTGACTCGGTGAAGTCGTAGTCGAGGCGGATGCTCGGATCCCCGTCGTGCCCCTCGCCGGGGGCGATGCCGCCCGTCGGGGCGCGGTCGTGGGCGGTCGTCCAGCCCGAGATGTCGGAGAAGTCGTCGATGAGCCTGAGCTCCAGCGGAACCGAGACTGCGACCTGCACGCTCTCGCCGCCGGCCGCGAACTCGAGCATGGCGGCCCCCTCGTCGCCGACGGCCGTCACCGTGAAGCCGCCGCCGTCCGCGGGCTCGACCGAGATGACGTCGGGATCCGAGTTGGAGACCTCCACGTCGCGCGCCTCGATCGGCGCCGCGAAGCCCTCGGCGTCGTGCCCGGTCAGCGAGATGTCGGCCGACGATCCGGCGGCCTCGAGGTTGATGACCGACTGGTCGGACGTGATCCGCTCCAGCGGGCCGAGCACCGTCAGATCGGCCGCATCCTCGACCGAGCCCGAGCCGGCCCACAGCACCGTCTCGCCGGGCGCCGTGCCCGTGACGACGCCGTCGGCCACGGAGGCGAGGTCGCCGTCGGCGACCTCCCAGCGCTCCGCGGGAGTGGGCACGGAGGATCCGCTCTCGTCGACGCCGATCGCGTTCACGGTGCGGGTGAGATCGGGGAACACCCGCAGGTCGTCGCCCGCGGCGGACTCGAGGCGATACCCCGCGAGCTCGCCCGATCCGGGCTGCGAGAGGAACAGGCCCATGCCGTCGCCGTCGTGGCGCTCGTAGCCGTCGGACGGGGTATTGGCGATCGTGGTGGCCGCGTCGCCGGGCACGCGCACGTTCATCTGGCTGGATCCGCCGCCGTCGGCGTTCATGGCCTCGTGCGCCCCGAGATCCTTCATGAACTGGGCCTGCTCGGGGAACGACATGCCGCGGGCGATCGCCGAGCGGCCGTCGAGCTGCACGAAGTAGGCGGTGTCGCCGTCCTCGTCGAACCCGATCATCGTGCGGGGGTTCACGGCGCCGTCGTCGTCCTCGACGATCTCGCCGTCGCGCAGGAGACGGTGCCAGGCTCCGCCGGCCTCCTGCACCTCGATCTCGCCCGAGTCGATCGAGTACGAGATGTCGACCGGATCCCCCACCTCGAGGGCGAGCAGCGCGTCGGCCTCCGGGGAGGAGCGTCGGGCGACGAGCGAGCGGGTGCCCTCGTCGAGCTCCCCCTCGCCGACGACCTCGTCGACCGAGAGCACCATGTCGTCGGCGCCGAGGACGACCTCGACACCGGGCTCGGCGGCGATGGCGCGGTCGCGCGAGAACGGACCCCACCGGTCCGTGAACAGGGCGACGCCCTCGCCGAGAGCGGAGACGTTGATGCCGCCGATCGGCACGGCGGTGTCGCCGAGGTCGGCGCTGCCCGCGAGGAGGAGGTCGGCGAGGTGGCCGATGCCGGCGTCGTCGACGACGACCGATGCGGCTGCGTCGGGGTTGCCGCTCTTGATGACCTCGCCGCCCTGCACGCCCCAGCCCGCCGGGGCGTTCGAGTTGTTGATGTCGAAGCGGTCGAGGTTCACCCCGGCGATCGCGCCCGCATCATCGACGAGCTCCGACACCGTCGCCCCGTCGCCGGAGACGGTCGGGGGCGTGAGGTAACCCATCCGCACGGTCTCCGGGCTGAGCTCGGCCTTGAGGATGTTCACCTGCTGCCAGCCCTGCTCGTCCATCCGCTCGTACGAGACGTGCACGAGCCCCGGCGCGATCTCCTCGCGCTCGACGCCGTTGACAACCGCGTCGCCGCCGGAGTCGAGGTTCATACCGTCGACGACGACCGGGTCGAGGGTCGCCGCGCCGGCCGAGATCGGCACGAGGGACAGGGCCAGGGCGGCCGTCGCGGAGGCGGCGACGAGACCGAGCGGTCTCATCGGGACGGGTGGCATCGGCATGGGGCTCTCTTTCCGGGTCGAAGGGGGTGCCGTCTCACGCTCCTCGCCCCGGATGGCCCTCGGGTGAGCGGAACCTGAACCGCGGGCGAACCCCACACCACGCGCGCGTTGCGTGCACCGACGGGGGTGCGCGGTCGCGAGCGGCCTCCGGTCACGCACGCCCCCGCCGCCGGGTATCGTCGCGACATGGCGAGGATCCCCGCGGTGATCGGCGGTGTGCCGCTCATCGACGCGCGGAACGCGCCCGCGAGCGACCGGGCGGATCCCGTGGTGCGCATCGACGCCGGATCCGTGCGCGGGTTCTGGCGCGGGGAGTGCGCGACGTTCGTCGGCGTCCCGTACGCCGCCCCGCCGACCGGGCCCGCGGCCTTCGCCGCGCCTCGCCCGCATCCGGCCTGGGACGGCGTGCGCGACGCGACCTGCCAGGGGCCGACGCCGCAGAAGGGCGACCACGGCGTCACGCTCATCCCGGAGCCGAGCGTGCCCGGCACGTCGACGCTCAACGTCAACGTCTTCACGCCGGATCCCTCACCCGACGCCGGCCTGCCCGTGCTCGTCTATATCCACGGCGGGGCATATGCTTCCGGATCCCTCGCCAGTCCCTGGTACGACGGCGCCGCGTTCGCCCGCGACGGCGTCGTGACCGTGACGATCTCGTACCGCATCGCGTTCGCCGGTTTCGGCTGGGTCGAGGGATCCCCGCAGAATCGCGGGCTGCGCGACATGCTGTTCGCGCTCGAGTGGGTGCAGCGACACATCCGCGCGTTCGGCGGGGATCCGGGGCGCGTCACGATCGCCGGACAGTCGGCCGGCGCGGGCGCCGTGATCACGCTGCTGGGCCTGCCCCCGGCGCAGCAGCTGTTCCATGCCGCGTGGGGAATGTCGCCGTCCCTCGCGGTCATCGGGGCGGACGAGGCGCGCCGCCTCGGCGCCGACATCGCCCGCGCCGCGGGGTCCGAGAACCGCGCGGAGGCGCTCGGAGCCCTCGGCCGCGGAGTGCTGGCGACCGCGCAGAAGCCGTTCATCGCGGGCGACGCCTCGCTGCGCGGCCTGCGCCGCACGCTCGAGGCCGGGCCGCGCTTCGGCCCGGTGATCGACGGCGACCTCGTCGAGCGCCCCGCGATCTCCGCTCTGCGGCTCGGGATCGGATCCGACAAGCCGCTCGCGCTCGGCGCCCTCGACGACGAGTTCACGATGGCGCTCGACCCGTACGCCGCGGCCCTGCGGTGGATCCCGTCAGCGCCGATCCTCGCCCTGCTGGGCCTCTCCGGATCCCGGCGCCGCGCGTACCGGCGGGCGAACCCGGATCTCCGCGGATCCCGCCGGGTCGTCGGCCGGTACGCCACCGACATGCTCTTCCGCCGCACCGTGCCGCGAGTCGCGGACGCCCGGCCGGAACGCACATGGGCGCACCGCTTCTCGTGGCCGTCGCCCACCCGGGGCTGGGCGCTGCACTGCCTCGACGTGCCGTTCTTCTTCGACGTGCTCGGCGCGCACGGCGCCCGCGAGATCGCGGGAGAGGATCCGCCGCAGGAACTCGCCGACGAGGTGCACGGATCCGCCGTGCGATTCGTCGCGGATCACGCCGCGCCCTGGGCGCCGTGGAGCGACGGCCGCACCGCGCGGGTCTTCGACGTGCCGCCGCGCGACGAGCAGGGCGCCTACGCCGAGGTGCGCCCGCTGCTGCGGTGAGCGGGATCACCGCGTCCGCCGGGGATCCCGCGAACACCGGAGAGATTCGGCGGAATCCGTCCGGCGTTCGCGAGATCTCCGGTCGAACGGGTGGGCGCGGGCGCCCTACGCCAGCTCGGGGATGACCTTCTGCTCGAACAGCTCGACGCCCGACGTGTCGTAGGCCATCTCCGCGAAGTTCGCGATCGCGTATCCGAGGCCGGCATCCTGCAGCGCGGCGAGGCGCTCCGCGACCTGCTCGACGGTGCCGACGCCCGTGGATCCCTTCTTCATGTAGCCCATGAAGCGCTCGAGCTCGTCGCCGACGAACGGCTTCACCCGGTCGGCGATGCGCGCGAGTCGGTCGTCGACCTCGGCCTCCGTCTCGCCCACGACGGTGTGCACGGTCGTCGAGCGCACGACGTCGCTGTGGTCGCGGCCGAGCGCGTCGCAGTGTCCGCGGAAGATCGCGTCCTTCTGCCGGAACACATCGAGGTCGCCGCCCGCGAAGTTCGTGTACTGCGCGTACTGCGCCGCGATCTTCAGCGTGACCTTCTCGCCGCCGCCCGAGATCCAGAACGGGATGCCCGGCTGCTGGATCGGGCGCGGGCGCACGATCGCGCCATCGACCTGGAAGTAGCGTCCATCGAGCGTCGCGGACCCCGTCTCCCACGCCTGCTTCATGATCTCCACGCCCTCGCGGAGCGCCCGGAGGCGGTCGCCGATCGCGGGGAAGCCGTAGCCGTAGGCGCGCCACTCGTGCTCGTACCACCCGCCGCCGATGCCCATCTCGAGACGACCAGCCGACACGTGGTCGACGGTGGCGGCGACCTTCGCGAGGTACGCCGGGTTGCGATAGCCCATGCACGTGCACATCTGGCCGAGCCGGATCCGACTCGTCGACGCCGCGAAGGCCGACATGAGCGTCCACGCCTCGTGCGTCGCCTCGTCGCTGGGGACCGGCGTCGTGTGGAAGTGGTCGTAGACCCACAGCGACTCCCACGGACCGGCGTCGGCGCGCTGCGCGAGACGGCGCATCGTGTCCCACTGCTCGGCCGGATCGATGTTCACGAGGTCGAATCGCCACCCCTGGGGCAGGAAGGTTCCGAAGCGCATGCTCATGCCGCCAGAGTAGCGGCGGGGTACGACGCGGATGGTGACGCACCATCGACACCGCCGCTATTATGAGTAACTCAGTTGCCCATAATTCCGAAGGACATGCGTATGAGCAGCGCGGACGCTTCCTCCTGGCCTCCGATCGCGCACGAGATGCTCGTGTGGGAGCCCTCCGCCGCCGTCCCCGGAGATCCGCGACGCCGCCCCTATGAAGCCGCGGTCCCCCCGTTCATCGCGCGACTCACCCCCGCCCCCTCGCCCGAGACGCTCGCGATCGCCCAGCGCGCGACGCTCGAGCTCAGTCGCTTCGACGCCGAGAGCGGCGCCCGCGTCGCCTCGTTCTCGCCGGTTTTCCTGCGCTCGGAGGCCGCGTCGTCGTCGCAGATCGAGAACCTCACGGCGAGCGCGCGGGCGATCTTCAGCGCCGAACTGGGGGCGCGCGGAAGCCGGAACGCGGAGCAGATCGCCGCGAATACCCGGGCGCTGGGCGCCGCGCTGGGCCTCGCCGACGGCCTCTCCGCGGAGGCCCTCCGCGAGATGCACCGCGTGCTCATGGAATCGCAGCCGCGCCACACACCGGGCGAGTGGCGCGACGAGGCCGTGTGGATCGGCACGCGCTCCGACTCCCCGGTCGGCGCCGAGTACGTCGCGCCGCATCACTCCCGCATCCCGTCGCTGATCGACGACGTGGTGGGGTTCGCGGCGCGCACCGACGTGCCGGAGCTCGTGTCGGTCGCGATCGCGCACGCCCAGTTCGAGACCATCCACCCGTTCACCGACGGGAACGGCCGCACGGGGCGCGCCTTCGCGCAGGCCGTCCTCGCCCATCGCGGCGTGACGAGGAACGTCGCCGTGCCTGTCTCGGCCGGCCTGCTCGCCGACGTCGAGGGATATCACCGCGCCCTGACCGCGTACCGACAGGGCGACGTGGATCCGATCATCCTCTCGTTCGCACACGCCGCCCTGCGCGCGGTGGAGAACGCCCGGACGCTCGTCACCGAAGTCGACGAGATCCGCGCCTCGTGGGAGACCCGTCTCACCGCGCGACGGTCGAGCAACGCGTGGCTCCTGCTCGACGTGCTCACCCGCCGCCCCGTGCTCGACGCCGCGACGGCCGCCGCCGAGCTCGGCGTGCAGCGCCCCAACGTCTACCCCCCGCTGCGTTCGCTGGTCGATGCGGGGATCCTGCTCTCGAAGTCGGAGCACCGCCTCGGCCCGTTCTGGCGCAGCGACGAGGTGCTCGGTGCCATCGACCGCTTCGCCGCGCGCGCCGGCCGTCGCGAGGCCCGCTGACCCCTACCGGATGACGATCGCGTGGGGCATGCGCTTCTGCATGACCTCGATCGCGCGCGGGCTGCCGTCGACGAGCACCGCCTGCCGGCCGAGTCGCGACGCCACCGCGCCCGTCGTGCCGCTCCCCGCGAAGAAGTCGAGCACCCGGTCGCCTGGCCGGGTCGACGCCTGGATCATGCGCGCGAGGATGCCCTCGGGCTTCTGCGTGGGATACCCCGTGCGCTCGGATCCGCTCGTCGGCACGATCGTGTGCCACCACACGTCGGTCGGGAGCTTGCCGCGCGCCGCCTTCTCGGCGTCGACGAGCCCCGGCGCCATGTAGGGCTCGCGGTCGACCGCGTCGGAGTCGAAGAAGTACTTCTCGGGATCCTTCACGTACACGAGGATCGTGTCGTGCTTCGTGGGCCAGCGCGACCGGCTCTTCGCGCCGTAGTCGTACGCCCACACGATCTCGTTGAGGAAGCACTCGCGGCCGAAGACCGCGTCGAGCATGACCTTCGCGTAGTGCGCCTCGCGGTAGTCGAGGTGCAGGTACAGGGTGCCGTCGTCGGCGAGCAGCCGCCACGCCTCGCTGAGCCGCGGCTCGAGGAACGCCCAGTAGTCGTCGAACCGGTCATCGAACGTCGTGAGGGTCTTGCGGATCCGCTCGTACCTGCGGCCGTGGAACCCGCCCCAGATGGGGTTCTCGGTGGCGTCGAGGAACTCGTCGCCGAACAGCGCGCCCTCGGGGGCGTCGGGGACGTCGTCGAGGGCGATCGCGTCGGGCGCGTGCCGCACCTTCTGCGTCGTGTGCTGCCGCTTGCGTCCCGTGTTGAACGGCGGATCGAGGTAGATCATGGTGAAGGCGCCGTCGGGCAGCTTCGCCGTGACCTCGAGGTTGTCGCCGTGGTGGATCGCGACCGGCGCCGCCGCCTGGCGCTTCGGGCCCGACGACGACTCGGCCGGGGTCACGGAACCCGACGCAGCCACTGCTCGGTCGAGAACTTCGTGCGCACGAGCTCCTCGGCCGCGGCGAGCTCCTGCTCGGTCACGTGGCCGGTCTCGGCGCCCGTGAACCGGCGGAACTCGCCCATGAACGCCTCGATGATGTCGTCGCGCGACATGCCCGTCTGGCTGCGGATCGGATCCACACGCTTGGCCGCCGACGTCGTGCCCTTGTCGCTGAGCTTCTCGCGGCCGATGCGCAGCACCTCGGTCATGACCTGGCCGTCGATGTCGTAGCTGAGGGTGGCGTGGTGCAGGATGCCGCCGTTGGCGAGGCGCTTCTGCGCCGCCCCGCCGATCTTGCCGTGCGGGCTCGTGATGTCGTTGAGCGGCTGATAGCTGGCCTCGATGCCGACCGAGCGCAGCGCCTGCAGCACCCAGTCGTCGAGGAAGGCGTACGAGTCGGCGAACGTCAGCCCCGCGACGAGCGACGCGGGCGCGTAGAGCGAGTACGTGATGATCTGGCCGGCGCCCATCATCATCGCGCCGCCGCCCGAGATGCGGCGCACGACGTCGAACCCGTGCTTCGCGGCGCCCTCGGGGTCGACCTCGTTGCGCAGCGACTGGAAGGATCCGATCACCACGGCGGAGCGGTCCCACTCCCAGATGCGCAGGGTGGGGGCGCGCAGGCCGTCGCCGACGCGCTGCGTGAGCACCTCGTCGAGCGCGAGGTTCATGAGGGGCGACACGGCCGGGTCGCGCACGATCTGCCAGTCGAAGTCGCTCCACGTCGACGCCGTCACGAGCGCGCGGCGCACGGCCGTGCCGACCGACTCGGGCGTGAAGCCGAGCAGCTGCGCCCCCTCGGGCAGCGCGTGCCGGATCGCCGACGCGATCGTCGGCACGTCGGCCGTCTCGGGCAGGCCGACGACGGCGCGGTTGATGTCGAGGAGGGCGTCGTCGGGCTCGAGGAAGAAGTCGCCCGCCAGCGCGAACTCGGTGATGACTCCGCCCGCGGTCTCGAGGTCGACCACCACGAGCTTGCCGCCTGGCACCTTGTATTCGCCGTGCATGATCCCAGCCTACGGCGCACGTCTGACAGACGAGCCCGCGGGGATCCGGCGAACGCGTCGCCGGATCCCCGCGGGCCGTGGTCAGCGGGGCGTCACTCCTTCTTCGCGCTGCGACCGGCGAAGATCCCCCAGATCAGCAGGACGACGAGCGATCCGCCGATCGCGAGCAGCCAGGTCGACAGGGAGAAGAACGAGTCGAGGCCCACGTCGAAGATGACGCCGCCCAGCCAGCCGCCCACCATCGCGCCGACGACGCCGAGCAGCAGGGTGACGAACCACCCGCCGCCCTGTCTGCCGGGCAGGATGAGCTTCGCGATCGCGCCCGCGATCAGGCCCAGGAGCAGAAAGCCGATGAATCCCATGAACTTCTCCTCGCTCTCCGGCGGCCGACGCGACGGGGATGGCGCCGCGCCCGGTGGCCGCGCGTGCCCTCAGTGTGGCACCTCCGGCGTCCGCCGTGGGGCGGCGCGGCGCGCGTCCCACGAGAGGCGGGAGCGAGCGCGGGAGCCGAGACCGGGTGGGGCGCCGGATCCGGGATGCCGAGCATCTCGAGATCCGCTCGGCATCTCGAGGATCTGCATGGATCCATGCGATCTCGGCGGATTCCGAGACGCTCAGGCCGGGGGTGGGAGCGGGGTGCGGGCTCCCGGGGGCGCGACTTCCCGGCGGTGCGCATCGCACGAGGAGCAGGAGCGGGTGCGACCATCCCGCGGGGATCGCGAGATGGCGGGGCGCTAGCCAGCATCCCGAGCATCTCGAAATCGGCCCGCTATCTCGGGGATCTGCGTGAATCCGTGCGATCTCGGCGCATTTCGAGACGCTCGGGCGAGGGCGGAAGCGGCGCGCGTGCTCCCGGGGAGGGCGCGATCTCCGCGCGGTGCGCGGCGCCCGGGACGGCGCGCGGTCGGGGCGCCTCGCTCAGGCGGGCCAGCGCGCGTCGAGCCAGGCGGCGAGGCAGGCGCGCACGTGCTCCTTCTCGAAGCCGTTGAGGATCTCGTGGCGGCCGTCGAACACGAGCGTCGTGACGCCGGAGAATCCGCTGCGGCGGCGGTAGGCGTCGGCGAGGCGGAAGACGGATCGCGGCCCGCCGACCGGGTCGTCGCGGCCGACCATCGCGAGGATCGGCACGTCGCGGCCGGCCCGCTCGCGCAGCCCGCGGCCCGGCCGCCCGAACAGCTGCGCCGCGTTCCACGGGCCGAAGGCCTTCGCGAGCGGCGTCGTGGTCGTGAGCGGATCCTCGAGGAACCCCCTCTGCACCTCGGGATCCTCGCTGATCCACTCCACCCCGTTCGCGTCCGGCCCCTTCCACCGGGCGTTGAGGTCGCCGGCGTTGAGGTCGCCTGGCCAGCGGAGGGCGGATCCGATGAGCACGACCCCGTCGTACTCGGCCGGGAAGCGCTCGAAGAGGATCTGCGCGAGGAAGGATCCCCACGAGTGCCCGACGAGCACGCGCGGCAGATCGGGGTGCTCGGCGCGGGCGACGTCGGTGACGAGGTGCACCGCGTCGACGGCCGCGGCGTGCCCGCCGGCGCCGAGGCGCGCGAGAGCGTCGGCGGATCCGTGCTGCCGCATGCCGGTGCGGCCGTGCCCGCGATGGTCGTCGGCGTAGACGATCCAGCCGGATCCCGCGAGCGCGGCGACGGTCTCGGCGTAGCGGCCGGCGTGCTCCCCCACCCCGTGCAGCAGCTGCACGACTCCCCGCGGCGCGCCCGCGGGATCCGTGCGGTCGTAGACGATCGTGACGCCGTGTCGGTCGACGAGCTCGGGCATGCACGCGAGCCTACCGGCGCCCGCGCCCCGCCATGTCTCGACCCCCGGTGCACGCCGTGCGCGCCGAGCATGTCTCGATTCCGGCGGGAAAGCCACGCCCGTTCCCGCCTCTCGCGAGACATGCCCCGCCTCTGCCCTCGCCCGAATGTCTCGACATCCGCCGAGATCCCACGGATCCGCGCAGATCCCCGAGACGCCGGGCCGATTCCGAGACGCTCAGAACACCGATGTGGGATCCACCATGTCTCGATTCCGGCGGGAAGGCCACGCCCGTTCCCGTCTCTCGCGAGACATGCCCCGCCTCTGCCCTCGCCCGAACGTCTCGACATCCGCCGAGATCCCACGGATCCCCGCAGCTCCCCGAGACACCGGGCCGATTCCGAGATGCTCAGGGCGCGCGGGCCGCCACCCCACACGAAAAGTAAGCTATACTAAATATTCGAATGGCTAACGAAAACTCCCTCTCCGAAGAGGCCGCGGAGCTGCGCGCCGCCACGATGCGCCTCGCCCGCCGCCTGCGCCAGCAGCGCGCAGACGACACGATCTCCGACGGCCAGTTCGCCGTGCTCGTCGCCCTGCACCTGCACGGCCCGCACACCCTCGGCGCCCTCGCGGAGCGCGACGGGGTCACCGCGCCGTCCATGAACCGCACGGTCAACTGCCTCGAGGAGGGCGGCTACGTGACCCGGGTCGCCGACAGCGAGGACCGGCGGCGCGTGCGCATCGCCATCACGGAGGAGGGGTCCGCCGTGGTCGACGGCACCGTCGAGCGCCGAGACACCTGGCTCGCGCGGATCCTCGCCGACCTCGACGACGACGACCGCCGCACCCTGCACGACGCCGCGCAGATCATCCTGCGGGAGGTGCACCGATGAAGGCGATGTTCCGCTCGCTCGGACTGTTCAACTACCGGCTCTGGTTCCTCGGGGCGCTCATCTCGAACGTGGGCGCGTGGATGCAGGCGACCGCTCAGGACTGGGTGGTGCTGACCGAGCTGACCGACCACGACGCCACCGCGGTGGGCATCACCATGGCCTGCCAGTTCGGTCCCCCGCTCGTGCTCGTGAGCCTCACCGGATGGGCCGCCGACCGGTTCGACCGGCGGAAGATGCTGATGGTGACGCAGTCGCTGCTCGGCGTGCTGTCCGTCGTCATCGGCGTCCTCCTGCTGCTCGACGTGCTCACGCTGCCGATGATGCTCGCCCTCGCCGTCGCATTCGGCGTCGTCAACGCGTTCGACAGCCCCGCACGACAGGCGTTCGTCACCGACATCGTGGGCCGTTCGCACGCCTCGAACGCCGTGGCGCTCAACTCGGCGTCGTTCAACATGGCCCGCCTCATCGGCCCCGCGGTCGGCAGCCTGCTGCTCATCGCGCTGGGCAGCGGATGGGTGTTCGTCGTCAACGCGCTGACCTTCCTCGCCATGCTCACCGCGCTCCTCGCCATGCACCGCGACGAGCTGCAGCCGCGCGCCAAGAAGGGATCCGGCACGGGACGCCTCGCCGACGGGTTCCGCTACGTGCGCGGCCGAGCCGACCTGCTCGTGACGTTCGCGATCGCGTTCCTCGTCGGCGCGTTCGGCCTCAACTTCCCGATCTACGCGTCGACAATGGCCGTCGAGTTCGGCCGAGACGCCGACGGCTACGGCCTGCTCAGCTCGACGCTCGCGGTCGGATCCCTCGCCGGCGCGCTCATGGCCGCGCGGCGCGACCGGGCGCGGCTGCGCGTCGTCATCGCGGCGGCCGGCGCCTTCGGCATCGCCCTCATCGTGTCGGCGATGATGCCGAGCTACCTCTCCTACGCGGCGGTCTGCGTGCTCGTCGGCTTCGCGAGCGTGACGATGCTGACCACCGCGAACGGCTTCGTCCAGACGACGACGGATCCCGCCCTCCGCGGCCGCGTCATGGCGCTCTACATGGCGGTGATCATGGGATCCACGCCCGTCGGCGCCCCCGTCATCGGCTTCCTCGCCGACGCGTGGGGGCCGCGGGCGGCGATCGTCGCGGGCGGCGTCTCGGGCATCGCCTCGGCGGTGATCGGCGGCATCTGGCTCGTCGCCTCCGGGCGGCTGCACCGCCCCGACGGCGACACCGGCTTCCTCGCGTTCACGATCGACGAGACCCGCCCCATCACGGTGGTCACGCCGACGGTCGCGCCCGAGGAGTTCAGCGACGCCGGCGCGCAGACGACGCCCATCCGAGCGATGCTCGACGAGGACGACGAGGATCCCGCTCCCCCGCGGCGGCGCTGAGGGAGGCCTGACCACGAGTCGGCCGCGACCTCGCCCGCCCGTACACACCCCGACCCGCACTCCTCGCGAGTGGCGCAGGAACTCGCGAACGGCGCAGATATCAGCCCGCATTCCTGCGCCACTCGCGAGAACCTGCGCCACTCGCGAGCCATGCTGGAGACGCACGCGAGCCATGCTGGAGACGCACGCGAGCCATGCTGGAGACGCACGCGAGCGGCGCGCCCGCTCGGGATAGCGGAGCGGTGCCTCGGATTCGAGCGCTGGCTCGGGTCTGGCGGGCGAGCACCCTCGGACGTCAAGCGATCCCGACAGGTCGCCCGCCGGTGCGCGCGTCACCGTGCAGGGCGCGAGCGGGACCGCGCCCGGATCCGAGGCGCCGCGCAGCGGCTCCCCCCATCTTGGGTGAGCCTGCGGGGTCGCTTCCCCGGCTCGCGAATGGCGCCCCTCAGTCCGCGAGCTGGCCGAGGGTGCGCGGGCGCACGATGAGCCAGAGCGACAGGATCGCGACGACCGAGCACGCCATCATGATCGACGACATGGACAGGGGCGTGATGCCGCCGGTCCACGCGGCGACGAAGCCGACGAGCGGCGAGATGACGCCCGCGATGCCGTTGTTCGCTGCGCCGAGCACGCTCGCCGCGGTGCCGGCCGCGTCGGGGTGGCGGTCGAGGGCGAGCACCTGCGCGCACGGGAACGTGAAGCCGCAGGAGGTCATGAAGAAGAACAGCGGCACGATCACGCCCCACGGTCCGTCGATGAGCGCCGCGCTGACCGGGATCGCGATGGCCGAGACGAGCAGCGCCGCCGTCGAGAACGCGAGCACCCACTGGGGCCCGAAGCGGGCCGCGAGGCGCGCCGCGATCTGGTTGCCGATGATGAGGCCCACCGAGTTCGCGGCGAACACGAGCCCGTACTGCATGGTCGTGAGGCCGTATCCCTGCTGGAAGAGGAACGACGACGACGAGAGGTACGAGAACAGGCCCGAGAACCCCATCGCCCCGATGACGAGCACGCCCACGTACACCCGATCCGTGAACACGACCCGGTAGCGGTGCCGGATCGACACCTTCTCGGCCGTCGCCCGCTCGGTCTTCGGCCGCGTCTCCGGGAGCGCGAACAGGGCGCACGCGAGGATGAACGCCCCGTAGCCGGCGAGCACGACGAAGATGCCGCGCCACGGCATGACCTCGAGCAGCGCGGATCCGATGAGCGGCGCGATCACGGGGGCGACGCCGGTGACGAGCGCCAGCCGCGACAGCATGACGACGAGGCGGCGCCCGCCGAACAGGTCGCGCACCATCGCCATCGCGACGACCGCGCCTCCCGCTGCGCCGATGCCCATCAGCACGCGCGCGGCCCCGAGCACCGCGAGGTTCGGGGCGAAGATCGCGCAGGCGCTCGCGATGAGGTGCAGCGTCGTCGCCGTGAGGAGGGGGATCCGCCTGCCCACCACGTCGCTGAGGGGGCCGACGATGAGCTGCCCGAGCGCGAAGCCGACCATCGTTCCGGTCAGCGTCAGCTGCACGGCGCCCTCGGACGCGTCGAACTCGGCCTGCAGCAGCGGGAACGCCGGCAGGTAGAGGTCGACCGTGAAGGGGCCGAGCGCCGTCAGCGCGCCCAGCAGCAGGACGTACGAGAAGCGGCGAGCCGCGGAGAGCTGATCGCCCGGGTGCGTGTGCGACGTCTCGTACGACGCCTCGCGCACGCTGTCCGGAACGCGCACCACGCCCGTGGGGATCGGGATGAGCCCCGTCGCCGTGGGCAGCATTCCGGTCGTCGGCTGCGTGTCGTCTCGCTCGTCGCTCACGAGGACTCTCCCTTTCTCGTCGTCTCTCCGGTGTGGCAACGACGCTACCGGCAACGGCCTTCCCGACGCGCCGCGGGAAGGATCCCGGATCCCCGATCCGCGCGACGGGCTCGTCGACGCCGTACCCTGGGGGCATGAGCGCACTCGCGGATGAAGGAGACATCAACTTCCACACCCGCAAGTGGGTCCGGCCCGAGGATCTCAACGCGAACGGGTCGCTGTTCGGCGGCAGCCTGCTGCGCTGGATCGACGAGGAAGCGGCGATCTACGCGATCATCCAGCTGGGCAACTACCACGTCGTGACCAAGCTCATCTCCGAGATCGACTTCCAGGCGTCCGCCGAGCTCGGCGACCTCATCGAGATGGGCCTGATCGCGACGCACTTCGGACGCACCTCGATCACCATGCGCGCCGTCGTGCGCAACATGATCACCCGCAAGCGGATCCTCACGATCGACAAGCTCGTGTTCGTGAGCGTCGACGAGACGGGCCGCCCGACCCCGCACGGCTACACGTCGATCACCTACAAGCGCGACCGCATGCCGCGCGAGCATCTCGACACGAACACCCTGCGCCTGCCCTGACGGCCGGGGCGCGGGTCAGCGCCGGGGGGTGTAGCGGGTGATGTCGAGATCGCGGGCGAGCCGCGCGCGCAGGGAGTCGAGATCGCCCACCACGAGGCCCGCGGTGCGCGCCTGCACGAGCAGGTTGCCGATCGCCGTGGCCTCAACAGGCCCCGCCGCGACGGGAAGCCCCGACCGGTCGGCGGTGAGCTGGCAGAGCAGCGCGTTGAGGGATCCGCCGCCCACGATGTGGATCGTCTCGACGGCCACGCCCGACAGCTCCGACGCCTGGCGCACGGCCAGGGCGAACGCCTCGGCGAGGCTCTCGACGATCGACCGGGCGACCTCCGCGCGGGTGGCGGGAACCGGCTCGTCGTGCTCTGCGAGCCAGGACGCGATGCGGCCGGGCATGTCCCCCGGAGGCAGGAACATCGGGTCGTTCGCGTCGAAGACGCCGACGGGCCCGTCGACGCGCGCCGCCTCGGCGAGGAGGCGCTGCAGGTCGATCCGCTCGGCACCCGGCTCGCGCTCCCAGTGCCGGATCGCCTCGCTCAGCAGCCACAGGCCCATGACGTTGTGCAGGAAGCGCGTGCGCCCGTCCACGCCGCCCTCGTTCGTGAAGTTCGCCTCGCGGGCGGCGTCGGCGAGCACGGGCCGCTCCGTCTCGACACCCACGAGGCCCCATGTGCCGCACGAGATGTAGGCCGCGCGGTCGGCCCGCATCGGCACGGCGACGACGGCCGACGCGGTGTCGTGGGATCCGACGGCGACGACGGGCGCGGATCCGCCCAGTTCGTCTTCCACGTGCGGGAGGAGGGATCCGATGCGCTCGCCCGGGTCGACGAGGCGCGGCAGGATCCGGTCGGGCACGCCGATGCGACCGGCGAGCTCGAGATCCCACTCGCGGGTGCGCACGTCGAGGAGGCCCGTGGTCGAGGCGTTGGTGCGCTCCGCGACCCGCTCGCCCGTCAGCATCCAGCCGAACAGGTCGGGCACGAGCAGCATCTGCTCGGCGAGGTCGAGCATCCCGTCGCGGCGCTCGCACGCGAGCTGGTAGAGGGTGGTGAACGGGAGGAGCTGCAGGCCGCTGCGGGCGTAGAGCTCGGCGAAGGGCACGACGGCGTGCACGGCCTCGACGCCCTCCGCCGTGCGCTCGTCGCGGTAGTGGAACGGGGCGCCGAGCAGGCGGTCGCCGCGCAGCAGCGCGTAGTCGACGGCCCACGAGTCCACGCCGATCGACGCCAGCTCGTCCGCGCCGAGGAACGCCTCGCGCAGGCCGTCCCGCGCGCCGCGGTACAGGGCGAGGAGATCCCACTGCAGACCGCTGGGCGTGCGCACGGGCGCGTTGGGGAACCGGCCAGCGGTCTCCATCGCGAGCGCGCCGCGGTCGAACCGCCCGACGATCACGCGGCCGCTCGTAGCGCCGAGGTCGACGGCGACGACGGATCCTGAGCTCATGTGCGCACCTCCCGATGCATGACGACGTCGATTCTTCCCGCTTCCGGCCCGAAACCGCGGAATCCCGCGGGCCCGGCCGCGGACCATCTGAAAAACGACGTCGTCGTGTACTCGCGTATGGCCGCGGGGCGGCCGGTCGACCCGGCCCGGCGGCCGGTCAGCGCAGGAACGCCTGGGCGACGCCGGAGTCGACGGGGATGTGCAGACCGGTGGTGCGGCTGAGCTCGGGGCCCGTCAGCACGCACACGGCGTCGGCGACGTTCTCGGGCACGACCTCGCGCCCCAGGATCGTGCGGTTCGCGTAGAACTGGCCGAGGTCCTCCTCCTTCACCCCGTAGGTGGCGGCGCGCTGCGCGCCCCAGCCTCCCGCGAAGATGCCGGATCCGCGCACGACGCCGTCGGGGTTGATGCCGTTGACCCGCACGCCGTGCGCGCCGAGCTCGACGGCGAGGAGACGCACCTGGTGGGCCTGATCGGCCTTCGTCGCGGAGTAGGCGATGTTGTTCGGGCCGGCGAACACCGAGTTCTTCGACGAGATGTACACGATGTCGCCTCCCATGCCCTGCTCGATGAGGGGCCTCGCGGCGGCCTTGGAGACGAGGAAGGATCCCTTCGCCATGACGTCGTGCTGCAGGTCCCAGTCCTGCTCGGTGGTCTCGAGCAGCGGCTTCGACAGCGAGAGGCCGGCGTTGTTGACGACGAGGTCGAGGCCGCCGAAGGCGAGCAGGGCCTCGTCGATCGCGGCGGCCACGGCCCGCTCGTCGGCCACGTTCGCGGCCACTCCGACGGCGACGTCTGGACCGCCGAGCTCGGCCGCGGCGGCCTGCGCCTTCTCGAGGTCGAGGTCGGCGACGACGACGCACGCGCCCTCCTTCGCGAGGCGGGTCGCGGTGGCCTTGCCGATGCCGCTGGCCGCTCCCGTGACGAGGGCGATGCGGCCCTGGTGGCTCTTCGGCTTCGGCATGCGCTGCAGCTTCGCTTCCTCGAGCGCCCAGTACTCGATGCGGAACTTCTCGGCCTCGTCGATCGGCGCGTAGGTCGAGAGCGCCTCGGCGCCGCGCATGACGCCGATCGCGTTGACGTAGAACTCGCCCGCGACGCGGGCGGTCTGCTTGTTCCTGCCGTAGCTGAACATGCCGACGCCGGGCACCAGGACGATGAGGGGATCCGCGCCGCGCATCGCCGGGCTGTCCTCGGTCGCGTGGCGCTCGTAGTAGGCGGCGTAGTCGGCGCGGTAGGTCTCGTGCAGCTCCTTCAGGCGCGCGATCGCCTCGTCGACGGGGGCGTCGGCGGGCAGGTCGAGGAGGAGCGGCGTGACCTTCGTGCGCAGGAAGTGGTCGGGGCAGCTCGTCCCCAGCGCGGCGAGCGCGGGGGCCTTCTCGCCGGCCAGGAAGTCGGTGATGACCTCGTCGTCCGCGAAGTGGCCGACCATGGGGGCGTCGGTCGAGGCGAGGCCGCGGACGGTCGCGGCGAGCGCGGCGGCCTTCGCTCGGCGCTCCGCGTCGGGGAGCCGCTCGAAGCCGGGCCGCGCGGATCCGAACGGCTGGGCGGATCCGTGCGCGTCGATGTGCTTCTGCGCGGTCTCGATGATCCAGAGCGAGTTGCGCTCCGCCTCCTCGCTCGTGTCGCCCCACGCGGTGATGCCGTGCCCGCCGAGGATCGTGCCGACCGCCTGCGGGTTGGCCTTCTTGATCTCGGCGATGTCGAGGCCGAGCTGGAAGCCGGGGCGGCGCCAGGGCACCCAGACGACCTCGTCGCCGAAGATCTTCCTCGTGAGCTCTTCGCCGTCCGCGGCCGTCGCGATGGCGATGCCCGAGTCGGGGTGCAGGTGGTCGACGTGCGCGGCGTCGACGAGCCCGTGCATGGCGGTGTCGATCGAGGGGGCGGCGCCGCCCGTGCCGTGCAGGCAGTAGTCGAACGCGGCGACCATCTCGTCTTCTCGGTCGACGCCGGGGTAGACGTCGACGAGCGCGCGCATCCGGTCGAGGCGCAGGCAGGCGAGGCCGCTCTCGGAGAGGGTGCCGAGGTCGCCGCCGGATCCCTTGACCCACAGCAGCTCGACAGGCTCGCCGGTGACGGGGTCGATGTCCGTGCCCTTGGCCGACGTGTTGCCGCCGGCGAAGTTCGTGTTCTTCGGATCGGAGCCGAGGCGGTTCGACCGCGCGATGAGGTCGGCGACGGCGGAGGGAGCAGAGGTCATGGCTGCCTTTCGGTCCGGGAGAGTGGCTCCACGATAGGACGGCGAGCGTTGCGTTCGCAACCGATTCTTCTTTGTTTCGAAATCTCTTCCGCTGTCGTTTCGCGGTCGAAACGGTAGACTGGGGCACCATGACCACCCCGCCCGAGCCGCGCAGCGAGCGGATCCTGCGCCTGCTCGAGAACGAGGAGCAGCTCTCCGTGCGCGACCTCGCCGATCGGGTGGGCGTCTCGGAGGTCACGGTCCGCAAGGACCTCGACGCCCTCTCGCGCCGCTCCCTCATCGAGCGCGTGCGCGGCGGCGCCCGCCTGCGCGCCGCGGGCGAGGGCCCGCTCGCGCTGCGCCTCGGCCACCACGCCGCCGCGAAGCGCGCCATCGCCAAGCGCGCGGCCGAGCTCGTCGATCCGGGATCCGTCATCGCCCTCGACTCGTCGTCGACCGCCTACTACCTCGCCCTCGAGCTCGCCGATCGCGCCGACGCGACGATCGTGACGAACTCGCTGCGCGTCGCATCGCAGCTCGGCGAGCAGAGCGACCTCGACGTCGTGCTGCTCGGCGGCAGCCTGCGCCGGACATCGTTCTCCACGGTCGGGTTCCCTCCCGAGCTGCTGCACGGATACGGCCGCATCGACAGCGCCTTCCTCGGCGTCTCGGGGCTCTCGGCGGACGCCGGCCTGCGGGAGCGGTCGTTCGCCGAGGCGGAGACGAAGCGCGCCCTCGCGGGAGCCGCCGCGCGCACGGTCGCGCTCTTCGACTCGTCGAAGGCCGCGGGCTTCGGCCAGCACCAGGTGCTGCCAGCGAGCGAGGTGCACCGCCTCATCACCGACGACGCCTTCCCCGACGCCGACGCATGGCGGCGGGCGGGTGCGATCGTCGACAGCGTGCCGATCCCCGGATCCTGAGGGCGCGCCGCCCCGCGAGGCCCGCCCTCGCCGTCGGGTAGCGTGCTCTCACGCACGCCAGACGCCTCGCACAGGACGGTTCGACGATGAACATCCCCCTCCCCGGCCCCGCCGTCGTCACGGGCGGCGCCCGCGGCCTCGGCTTATCGATCGCCTCCGCCCTCGCCGCGCAGGGCGCGCCGATCGCGCTGCTCGACATCCTCCCGGAGGCGGCGGATTCGGCGGATCGGATCTCCGCCGAGCACGGCGTGGGGGCCGTCGGGATCCGCGTCGACGTGACGGATCAGACTGCCATCGCGCGCGCGTTCGCCGAGGCGGCCGAGCGCCTCGGCACGCCCCGCGTGCTCGTCACCGCCGCGGGGATCACGGTCTGGAACGACTCGATCGACGTGACCGCCGCCGAGTGGCGGCGCGTCATGTCGGTCAACCTCGACGGCACGTTCTTCGCCGCGCAGGCCTTCGGCCGCGGACTCCTGGAGGCGGGGCTCGGGGGCAGCGCCGTGTTCGTCTCGTCGATGTCGGGGACGATCGTCAACGTCCCCCAGAGCCAGGCCTCGTACAACGCGTCGAAGGCCGCCGTCGCGCACCTCGGAGCGTCGCTCGCCGTCGAGTGGGCGCCGCGCGGGATCCGGGTCAACTCGATCTCGCCCGGCTACTTCCTGTCCGACATGACGCGGCAGTTCACCGAGCAGAACCCCGAGCTCGCCCGCGACTGGGTCGCGCGGATCCCCGTCGGGAGGATGGGCGAGCCCCAGGACCTCCACGGGCTGGTCGCCTTCCTCGCGTCCGACGCGTCGGCGTACCTGACGGGGCAGGACATCGTGATCGACGGCGGCTACACGGCCGTCTGACCGGGAGGGAGCCGAGATGGCGCAGGAGATGAGGGAGATCGACGGCACGGTCGTCGTCGTGACAGGAGCGGGGTCCGGCATCGGCGCGGAGACCGTCAGGCAGCTCGTCGAGGCGGGGGCGTTCGTCGTCGCGGGCGATCTCGTGCCGGAGCGGCTCGACGAGCTCCGCCGCCGGCACCCGGAGGAGAGGATCCGGACGGTCGCGGGCGACATCTCGGATCCGGGGGTCTCGGAGGCGCTCGTCGCGGCCGGCGTCGAGGCCTGGGGCCGGGTGGACAGCGCGGTCGCCGTCGCGGGGGTCGGCTTCTTCGGCGGCGTCCTCGACCCGACGGAGGATCAGGTGCGCACGATGGCCGAGGTCAATCTGCTCGGCACGGTCTGGCTCGCCCGCGCCGCGGTGCGGCACTTCCGCACCCGTCCGGGCGGCGGGGACGTCATCGTCGTCGGCTCGGTCGCGGGCCTGGGGCCGGGCGGCGGGAACGAGGCCGTCTACGCGGGGACGAAGGCCGCGCAGATGCAGTTCGCCACGTCGCTCGATCGCGAGGTGCGCGGCGAGGGCATCCGCGTGTCGACCGTGGCGCCCGCGGGCGTCAACACCGCCTTCGCCGCGGCGACGGGCCGGTTCGGCGACGCGGCTCCCGAGGAGGCCGACTTCCTGCGCACCGCCGACGTCGCCGCGGCCCTCGTGACGACGCTGCGCCAGCCGCGGCGCATGCGCACGGCGCTGTGGAGCATGTGGAGCCTGTCGGAGGCCAACGGCTGACGGGATCCCCCTCCCCTGCTCGCAGGCCCGAGCGATCCCTCCCTGCTCGCAGGCCCGATCGCCCCATGCTCGCGAGTGGCGCAGGAACTCGCGAGTGGCGCAGATACTCGGCCGAATTTCTGCGCCACTCGGGAACATCTGCGCCACTCGCGAGCCCCGGGCCGGACCGACTGATCGAGCCCCACCCCGCCCGCAGGATCGCCCCGGGTCAGGCCGGAGGGGCCGCCGTCGACCGGCGGACGACGAGCTCGGGGCGCAGCACGACCTGCCGATGGCGGTGCTCCGGATCCCCCGCCGAGTGCTCCAGCAGGAGGTCGGCCGCGCTCTGGCCGAGCTCCGCGATCGGCTGCCGGATCGTCGTGAGGGGCACGATCCAGTCCTTCGCGACGTCGATGTCGTCGTAGCCGATCACCGAGACGTCCTCCGGCACGCGCACCCCCGCCCCGACGAGGGCGCGGTAGACGCCGAAGGCGAGCATGTCGTTGCCGCACACCAGCGCAGACGGCATGGTCCCGTCGCGCAGCAGCAGCTCGGCGGCCTCCTGCCCGTCGCGGATGCCGATGCCCGAGGCGGCGACCTCGACGAGGTCCGCGCCCGGATCCCTCGCGGCGTCGCGCAGCTCGGCGCGCACCCCGTCCGCACGCTCCGAGAACTGGCGGATGTGCGCGGGTCCGCCGACGAACGCGATCCGCTCGTGCCCCAGCGCGACGAGGTGCCGGGCGGCGAGGCGCCCGCCGAGCAGGTTGTCGACCGACACGGAGCAGTGCGTCCCTCCGCCGTCGAAGTCGAGCAGGACGACGGGCAGCGAGCGCGGCAGCGAGCGGTAGCGATCGGCGTCGGCATCGGGGGTGGCGGGCGCGAGCATCGCCCCGCGCACGCCCTGGGCCGCGAGCATCCGCAGCAGGGCCTCCTCGCGCTCGAGGTCGCCCTCCGAGGTGCACAGCATGATGGCGTGTCCGGACTCGCGCACGCCGCGCTCGACCGCGTGGGCGGCCGCCATGTAGAACGGGCTCTCGACGTCGAGCACGACGAGCCCGATGACCTCGCTCGGGGCGCCCGTGAGCATCCGCGCCTGCTGGTTCGGCACGTAGCCGAGTGCCTCGATCGCCTCGCTCACGATCTTGCGGGTGTGCGGCCGCACCCGCTCGGGATGGTTGATCGTGTTCGACACCGTGCCGCTCGAGACGCCGGCCCGCGCCGCCACGTCCCGGAGGCGGACGACCCCGCCGGTCCCGCTGCGTCTCGCCATAGCGCCTGATCTTCCCAGAACGCCGCCCGTTTCCGCTCCACCCCTTGTGGCCGGCTTCCGCTGCGGCTAGCTTTTGAAGCGCTTTAGAGAATAAAGCGCTTCAAAACCTTGTATCACGCAACGGCGCGGCGATCACAGCACATCCCCCAACCGACGCTGCGCCTTCCGCAATCCGCATCGATCTTGGAGGAGACATGGCGAAGCGAAGGAGCTTCAGGAACCCGGCGGCGGCCGCTCTCGCGGTGGTCGCCCTCGGTCTCGCGGCCTGCACGCCCGGCGGCCCGAGCGGCGAAGCCGGAGGCGGCGGCGAGCCCGCCGAGCCCGGCGACGGCGACTACACGATCGCGATCGTGCCCAAGGACTCCACGAACCCCTGGTTCGTGCGCATGGAGGAGGGCGTCAAGCGATACGCCGAAGACTCGGGCATGGACGTCTACCAGCGCGGCCCCTCGGAGACCGACGCGACGATGCAGGCCCAGGTGATCCAGGACCTCATCTCGCAGGACGTCGACGCGATCGGCGTCGTGCCCGTCGACCCGGCCGCCATCGAGAACGTGCTCAAGCAGGCGCTCGACGCGGGCATCGTGGTCGTCACCCACGAGGGCGCGAGCCAGCAGAACACGATGTACGACATCGAGGCCTTCGACAACGAGGCCTACGGCGGGTTCATCATGGACAACCTCGCCAAGGCCATGGGCGAGGAGGGCGTGTACACGACGATGGTCGGGCACGTCACCAACGCCTCGCACAACGAGTGGGCCGACGGCGCGGTCAAGCGCCAGGAGGAGGCCTACCCGAACATGCAGCTGCTCGAGGCGGAGCCCCGCGTCGAGTCGCAGGATGACGGCGAGGTCGCCTACCAGACGGCCACGCAGCTGCTGAAGGCGCACCCCGAGCTGAAGGGCGTGGTCGGCACGTCGTCGTTCGACGCCCCGGGCGTGGCCCGCGCGATCGAGGAGAACGGCCTCGTCGGCGAGGTGTTCGCCAGCGGCACGGGCATGCCCGCCGACAACCGGGAGATCCTCGAGAAGGGCATCATCGAGTCGCTCACGCTGTGGGATCCGGCCGACGCCGGATACGCGATGGCGTCGCTCGCGACGAAGATCCTCGACGGCGAGGAGATCGCCGACGGGATCGACCTCGGCGTCGCCGGGTACGAGAACATGCAGTTCGCCGAGGGCAGCGACAAGGTGCTCGAGGGCGACGGCTGGATCGAGATCAACGCCGACAACGTCGACGACTTCGGATTCTGATCCCCGCGCGGCGGCCGGGCCCCCCCCCCCCCCGCTCCACCCCTGCGTCAGAAGGGATCCGCGGTGGACAACGTCATCGCCCTCCACGGCATCAGCAAGGCCTTCGCCGGCGTGCAGGCCCTGCAGGACATCACTCTCGAGATCGCTCCCGGCGAGGTGCACTGCCTCGCCGGCGAGAACGGCAGCGGCAAGTCGACCCTCATCAAGGTGCTCTCGGGCGTGCACGCTCCCGACAGCGGAGAGATCGAGGTGGGCGGCGCCCGCGTGCGGTCGCTCACCCCGCAGGCCGCGATCGCGCACGGCGTGCAGGTCATCTACCAGGACTTCTCCGTGTTCCCGAACCTCACGGTCATGGAGAACCTCGCCTTCACCTCCGAACTGTCGGCGGGCGGCGCCTTCGTCAGCTGGCGCCGCATGCGCCGCACGGCGGAGGAGGCGCTCGCCAAGATCGGCGTCGACATCGACCTCACGGCGCGCCTCGAGACGCTCTCGGTCGCGCAGAAGCAGCTCGTCGCCATCGCCCGCGCGCTCATGAACGACGCGCGCCTGCTCGTCCTCGACGAGCCGACCACGGCCCTGACCAAGCGCGAGGTCGCCCGCCTGTTCGAGATCATCGCCGACCTCACGTCGCGCGGCGTCGCGATCCTCTTCGTCAGCCACAAGCTCGAGGAGGTCTTCGAGATCAGCGAGCGGTTCACGATCATCCGCAACGGCAAGCACGTCATCACGTGCCTGCCCGAGGAGCTCGATCGCCGCAGCTTCTCCGCCTACATGACCGGGCGGGAGTTCGACGAGACGTCCTTCGTCCCGGCTTCCGTGGGCGCCGAGCCGGTGCTGGAGCTCGAGGGCGTCGGCGTCGAGGGCGCGTTCGAGGACGTGAGCCTCGCGCTGCGCCCGGGCGAGATCCTCGGCATCACCGGACTGCTCGGATCGGGCCGCACCGAGCTCGCCCTCACCATGTTCGGCATGCTCCCGCACGACTCGGGGCGGATCCTCGTGCGCGGCGAGCCCGTGCGGCTGTCGGGGGTGCGCGACGCCATCGCCCGCGACATCGCCTACGTCCCGGAGGACCGGCTGACCGAAGGGCTCGCCCTCGAGCGCTCCATCGGGAAGAACATCACGATCTCCGAGATCGACCGCTTCGTCTCCCGCCTCGGCCTGCTGGACCGCCGCCGGGTGGACGAGGAGGCGCGCCGCTGGGTCGAGCGCCTGCGCATCGCGACCCCCGATCCGGACAACGCCGCGAGCACCCTCTCCGGCGGCAACCAGCAGCGCGTCGTGCTCGCGAAATGGCTCGCGACCGGGCCGCGCGTGCTCATCCTCAACGGCCCGACCGTCGGCGTCGACATCGGCTCCAAGCACGACATCCACGAGGTGCTGCGGGAGCTCGCGGCCGACGGGCTCGCCGTCATCATCATCTCCGACGACATCCCCGAGGTGCTCGACAACTGCAACCGCGTGCTCGTCATGAACGCCGGGCGCATCGTGCACGAGGTGGATCCGCGGGCCACGGGCGAGATGGAGCTCGCGGCCCTCATGTCGGAGGACGTCGTCGAGGGAGGGATCCGCTGACCATGAGCGCCATCCAGAAGCTCGTGCGCCAGAACGAGTTCTACATCCTGCTCGTCATCGCGGCGCTCGCCGTCGTCATCCAGGTGCGCAGCGGCCAGTTCTTCACCGCCAACAACCTCGTCGACCTCGCCGGGGCGATGGTCGTGCCCGGCATCTTCGCGGTCGGCACCTTCATGGTGCTCGTCTCGGGCGGCATCGACGTGTCGTTCCCGGCGCTCGCCTCGCTCGCTGTCTACGCGACGACGCGCACCCTCGTCGACGCCGGATGGCAGGGCGGGCTCTGGCTGCCCCTGCTGCTCGTCATCGTCATCTCCGCCGTGCTCGGCGCCTTCAACGGGGTGTTCACGGCGTGGATCGCGGTGCCGGTCCTCATCATCACCCTCGGCACCTCGAACGTGTTCTCCGGCATCATGCAGGGCGCGCTCTCGTCGGTGCAGATCCCGAACATCCCGCCCGCGATGGCGGCCTTCGGACGGGCGTCGCTCTTCGTGACGACCAACCCGCAGACCGGCCACACCTCGCGCCTGCCCCTGACGTTCCTGCTGCTCGTCATCGTCGTCGCACTCGCCTTCGTCGTCATGCGGTACACGACGTTCGGCCGCTCGATCTACGCGATCGGCGGCGACGAGAGCTCCGCCGCCCGCGCGGGCGTGAACGTGCGCCGCACGAAGTTCCTGCTCTACATCATCGCGGGCGTGCTCGCGGGCCTCGCGGGCCTCGTGCGCACGAGCATGATGGGCCAGATGCACCCGACCAACCTGCTCGGTCTGGAGCTCATGGTCATCGCCGCCGTCGTGCTCGGCGGCACCGCGATCACGGGCGGCCGCGGCACCCTGACGGGCGCGATGCTCGGCACGCTGCTCATCGTCATCGTGCAGAACAGCATGATCCTCATCGGCATCCCCACCATCTGGCAGAGCGTCGCCCTGGGCGTGCTCATCATCGTCGGCACCGGCATCTCCGCGGTGCAGATCACGAAGACCCGCAGGCGACAGGGGGCGATGACGTGATCGCGCGCCCGCTCCCCGCCCGCCTGGCTCACCCGGAGGAGGAATCGTGAGCACCACCGTGACCCCCACGACCCGCACGCCGCGGATCCTCAAGCCGATGCTCCGCGACGCCCACGTGGCGCGCCTGGCCGTCGTGCTCGTGCTCCTGCTCGCGTTCTTCGCGATCGTGAAGTGGCGCAACTTCAGCTCCCTGCCCACCTGGCAGGCGATGGCCGTGCAGTTCCCGGAGTTCGGCCTGCTCGCCCTCGGCGTCATGCTGACGATGGTCATCGGCGGCATCGACCTCTCCGTCGTCGGCACGGCCAACATGACGGCGATCGGCAGCGCGATGATCATGCTGCAGATCGCGCCGATCGGATCCGGATCGTCGCAGGGCTTCCTCGCGCTCGTCGCGGCGATCGCCTTCTCGCTCGTCGTCGGAGCCGCCGCGGGGGCGCTCAACGGCGTGCTCGTGGCGAAGGTCAAGATCCCCGCGATCCTCGTGACGCTCGGCACGTTCGAGCTGTTCACCGGCATCGCGCTCGTCATCAGCGCCGGGAAGCCGATCTCGGGCCTGCCGCCCGAGTACGCGTACGTGATGGGGAGCCGCATCGCCGGATACGTGCCGATGGTGCTCGTCATCTTCGTCGTCGGCGCCGTCCTCATCTGGTACCTCATGAACCGCACCGCGTTCGGCACGAAGCTCTACATGCTGGGATCGAACGAGACGGCGGCGACCTTCAGCGGCCTCAAGACGACGAGCCTCATCGTGCGCACCTACACGATCTCCGGGGTGTACGCCGCGGCCGCCGGTCTCGTGATGCTCGCGAACTACAACTCGGCGAAGGCCGACTACGGCTCCACGTACACGCTGCTCGCGATCCTCATCGTCGTGCTCGGCGGCGTCAACCCCAACGGCGGGACGGGCCGCCTCGCGGGGGTCGTGCTCGCCGTCGTCGTGCTGCAGGTGCTGTCGTCGCTGCTCAACACGTTCCCCGGCGTCAGCAACTTCTACCGCCCCCTCATCTGGGGCGGCGTGCTGCTGCTCGTCATCGTCGTCAACCAGTGGGACAGGCGCGGCAACCTCACCCGGCTGCTGCGCTGGAAGGGATCATCCTCATGAAGCTCGCGAAGGATCGTCACGTCGTCGTCGGAGCCGACTTCGCCGGGTTCCCCCTCAAGGAGTCCGTGAAGGCGCATCTGACCGAGCGCGGGTGGACGGTCGAGGACCTCACGCCCACGCTCGAGGAGACCGACATGTACCACCGCGTGGGGTTCCTCGTCGGGGCGCAGATCGCGGAGCGGCGCTACGAGAAGGCGCTCGCGTTCTGCGGATCCGGCATGGGGATCCACGTGGCGGCGAGCAGGTGCCCCCACGTGCACGCCGCCGTGTGCGAGAGCGTCGCGACGGCGAAGCGCGCGGCGACGGCGAACAGCTGCAACGTGCTGGCGATGGGGGCCTTCTACGTCGCGCCCCGGCTCGGCTGCGCGATGGCCGACGCCTTCCTCGAGCACGCGCTCGGCGACGGCTACGAGGACTGGGACGGCTTCTTCGAGTACCACGAGATCGGGTTCGACGAGTGCGAGCGGTTCGACTACGCGGCGTATCGCGACAACGGCTTCCGCGTGCCGGAGCCGCGCGAGGCGCGACTCGGTCCCGAGCCGCGCGGGCTCGCGTTCTGAGGGAGGGATCGACATGACGAGGGTTCTGCTGGCGGGCGAGTCGTGGTCGACGACGACCGTGCACACGAAGGGGTTCGACACCTTCACGACATCCGGATACGGGGAGGGCGGCGGCGCGTTCGTCGCCGCGCTCGAGGCGGCGGGCGTCGAGGTCGACTGGCTGCGCAATCACGAGGCGCCCGCGCGCTTCCCGCGCACCGCCGACGAGCTGGACGCGTACGACGTGGTCGTGCTGAGCGACATCGGCGCCAACACGCTGCTGCTGCCGTCCGAGGTCTTCGAACGCGGCGAGCGCGCGCCGAACCGGCTGGATCTGCTGGCCGGCTGGGTGCGGCAGGGCGGGGGTCTGCTGATGGTCGGCGGATACCTCAGCTTCCAGGGCATCGAGGCGAAGGCGAACTTCGCGTCGACGGCGATCGCCGACGTGCTGCCCGTCGAGATGGAGCGCGGCGACGATCGCGAGGAGACCCCGCAGGGCGTCGTGCCGCACACGGCGGAGGCCGGTCACCCGGCGCTGGCGGATCTGCCCGCTCCGTGGCCCGCGCTGCTCGGGTTCCAGCGGCTCGTGACGAAGGAGGGCGCGCGTCGCCTCGTCGACGTGGGCGAGCATCCGCTCCTCGTCGTGGGCGAGACGGGGCGCGGCCGGTCGGCCGCCTTCGCGAGCGACATGGGACCGCACTGGATGCCCGCCGAGGCCGTCGCGTGGGAGGGGTACGGCCCCCTCTGGGCGCGGCTGATCGGCTGGCTCGCCGGCGAGGACGCGTGACGGGCGCCGTCCGCGTCGCCGCCGTCGACCTGGGCGCGACGAGCGGGCGCGTGATCGTCGGCGAGGTCGGCCCTGATCGGATCGACGCCGCCCTGAGCTCGCGCTTCGACAACCGCCCGGTCCTCCTGGACGGCACCCTGCACTGGGACGTCCTGTCGCTGTGGAGGGGCGCGCTCGACGGTCTCGCCGGCGCGCTGAGGGAGGATCCGGGGATCCGCTCGGTCGGCGTGTGCTCGTGGGGCGTCGACTACGGCCTGCTGCGCGGCGGGCGCCTGCTCGCCGATCCCGTGCACTATCGGGATCCGCGCACCGAGGCCGTGGTCGACCGGGTGCACGCGCAGGTCTCCCCCGAGGCCCTGCAGGCGCGCACGGGCGCGCAGCCTCTGGCGATCAACACCGTCTACCAGCTGGTCGCGGAGGCGGAGGGCGGGCTGCTCGATGCCGCGGACGCCGCGCTGCTGACCCCGGATCTCTTCGCGTTCTGGCTGTCGGGCGTGCCGGTCGCGGAGCGCACGATCGCCTCGACGACGGGGCTGCTGTCGCTCGAGACGGGCGACTGGGACCGGGAGCTGATCGCCCGCCTCGGCCTGCCCCCGCAGCTCCTCGCGCGCGTCGTGGCTCCGGGCACGCGCATCGGCCCCCTCGCTCCCGCGGTCGCCGACCAGGTGGGCGCGTCCCCCGGCGTCGACGTCGTGGCGGTGGGGGCGCACGACACCGCATCGGCGGCCGTCGCGACGCCGCTGCCGGACCGGGGCGGGGTGTTCGTCTCGTGCGGCACGTGGGGCCTCGTCGGCGTCGAGCGCGTCGCTCCTCCGCCCGGCGCGGAGGCGTTCGCCGCGGGCTTCACGATCGAGCGCGGCGTCGACGACAGGTTCCTCGTGATGCGCAACGGCATGGGGCTGTGGATCCTCACCGAGACCCTGCGGGGGTGGGAGCGGGAGGGCGAGAGCATCGACCTGCCGGATCTGCTCGCCCGCGCCGCCGAGGCGCCGGGCGACGTGCCGGTGTTCGACGTCGAGGATCCCCGGTTCCAGGCGCCGGGCGACATGCCCGCGCGCATCGCGGCGTGGTGCGCGGAGCACGGCCTGCGGCCGCCGGAGGGGCGCACGGCGATCGTGCGGTCGATCGTCGAGTCGCTCGCGCGCGCCCTCGCGGACGCCGCGCACTAGGCGGCGCGGCTGGCGGGCGAGCCCCTCGCGCAGATCAACCTGGTGGGCGGCGGATCCCGCAACGCGCTGCTGTGCGCGCGGCTCGCGGATCTCGCGGGCGCGACCGTGCTCGCCGGCCCCGTCGAGGCGACGGCTCTCGGCAGCCTGCTCGTGCAGGCGCGCACGGCCGGCGCGGTGGCGGGGACGATCGACGACCTGCGGGGCATCGTCGCCCGCACCTTCCGGCCGCGGCGCTTCCCGCCGGGGCGGAGCGGATCATGACCGAGCGCGGAGAGCGCCGAGGAGAGGAGCGCCGATGGGTGCGCGGATGAGTCCCTGGCAGGTGAGCGCCGATCTGCTGGCGCTGACCCGATGGCTCGGCGAGCCGGAGCGGGATCTCGTGATCCTGTCCGAGGGCAACACCAGCGAGCAGGTGGGCGACGCGATCGTCGTGAAGGCGTCGGGGTCGTCGATGCGCACGGCGACGCCAGACGACTTCGTGACGGTCGACGTGGATCCCCTCGTCGCGCTGCTGCGGGATCCAGCGGCGACGCAGGACGATCTGACGCGCGCGCTGACCGCGGGCGAGGCGGAGGGGCGCCCCGTGCGGGCGTCGGTCGAGTCGCTCGTGCATGCCGCCGTGCGCGCCGTCGCGCCGATGCGGTTCGTCGCGCACACGCATCCGACCGACGCGGTCGCGCTGCTCGCCAGCCGGCAGGCCGCGACGGCGTTCGCGGAGCCCGTCTACACCGACGAGCTGCTCATCCTCGGGCGGCCGCTGTTCGTGCCCTACGCGCAGCCGGGCATCGAGCTGGGCCGGCTGTTCCTCGCGTCGCTCGAGATCCACGTGGCCGAGCACGGCGAGCCGCCGTCGCTCGTGCTGCTCGGCAACCACGGCATCGTCGCCCTCTCGCAGACGACCGAGGGAGCGGAGGCGGTCTCGCTCATGGCCGTCAAGAGCGCCCGCGTGCGCCTCGGCGCCCGCGCGGCGGGCGGCGTCGCCCCGCTCGGCGCGGACGCCACCGCGCACTACTTCGAGCGACCGGACTTCGCGGAGCGCCGCGCCCACCTCGCCGGGACGGAGTGACGGGGCGGGGCGCGGGCGGGCTCACGGATCGCGGGCCGCATCCGCCCGGCGCGGACGGACCGGGCGCCGAGCTCGCCCCTGACCCGAGCGTGTCTCGCTTTCTGCGGGAATGCCGGGCGCATTCCCGCAGAAAGCGAGACACGCAGGAGGGGGTCGGAGGCCCCCGGGGGAGATTTCTCTACGCGCCCCAGCCGGCCTGCTGGCCGCCCACGCGCTCGGCCTCGATCCTCTCCTGGTAGCCGGAATCGAGGAAGGCGCGCATCGGGTCGGCGGGGAGGCCGCGGCCCTCGCGCCACGCGGCGAGCGCCGGCCGCACGTCGGTCTGGAACGCGTCCATGAAGATCTGGTTCGCCGCGAGCACGTCGCCCGACACCTGCGCCTCGCGCAGAGCCCCGACGTCGACGGAGAGCGCACGCGCCGTCATCTCCTGCACGTTCAGCACGGAGCGGATCTGGCCGAGGATCTTGTTCTCGACGTTGTGGCACTGGTCGAGCATGAACTGCACGTCGGGGTTGTTGAGGCCCCCGCCGCGCACGACCTCGAAGAGGATGCGGAACAGCTGGAACGGATCCGCGGCCCCCACGATGAGGTCGTCGTCGGCGTAGAAGCGGCTGTTGAAGTCGAACGAGCCGAGCTTTCCGAGGCGCAGCAGCTGCATGACGATGAACTCGATGTTCGTGCCGGGCGCGTGGTGGCCCGTGTCGAGGCAGACGAGGGCCTTGCCGCCGAGCGCCGACACCTGCGCGTAGGAGGTGCCCCAGTCGGGGACGTCCGTGTGATAGAACGCCGGCTCGAAGAACTTGTACTCGAGCACGAGGCGCTGCTCATCGCCGAGCCCCGCATAGATCTCCTGCAGCGACTCGTGGAGGCGATCCTGCCTGCCGCGCATATCGGCCTGGCCCGGGTAGTTGGATCCTTCTGCGAGCCAGATCTTCAGGTCGCGCGACCCGGTCCGGTGCATGACGTCGATGCAGGCGAGGTGGTGATCGATCGCCTTGCGCCTCACCGCGGCGTCCTCGTGGGTGAGGGCGCCGAACTTGTAGTCGTCGTCCTGGAACGTGTTGGAGTTGACCGTGCCGAGCGAGACGCCCTCGTTCTCGGCGTGACGGCGCAGCTCGTCGAAGTCGCACATGTCCCACGGGATGTGCAGCGCCACCGTCGGCGCGAGGCCCGTGAGGCGATGCACCTGGGCGGCGTCGGAGATCTTCTCGAAGGGATCGCGGGGCGTGCCGGGCGTCGAGAACACCTTGAAGCGGGTTCCCGAATTGCCGAACGCCCACGAGGGCAGTTCGATGGCCTGCGTCTCGAGCTGATCGAGGATGGTCTGGTCGAGCGTGCTCACAGAGTCAGCGCCTTTCTTCTGGGGTCGCGGTCGTCGTCGGCCGCGCGGGCGGTGTCAGCCGCGCGATGCGGCCAGCTGCGTCTCGAGGTGGAAGACCTCGGGGAAGGTCTCGGCCGTCTGGTCGGCGCGGCCGTCCTGCGCGACGAAGAACGGCGCCATCTCCGCTTCCCAGCGCGCAGCGATCTCGCTCGCCGCGAGGTGGGCCTTCGACGCCTCGTCGTCATCGGTCTCGTAGACGCCGATGAGCTCGCCGTCGCCGAGGTGGAAGATCGAGTAGCACCGACGGCCGGACGCCGCGATCTCCCCGAGCATCTCGGGCCAGACGGGATCGTGGCGCCGCAGGTACTCATCCAGCTTCTCGGGCCGCACCCGCAGCCGGAACATCACGCGCTGCGGCGCGGTCATGTCGCCGCTCGTCATCGAGGCCTCCCCGGGAAGATATGAATCGTTTCATTATGACGCGCGATCCTGCCCGGCGCAAGAGGGGTCCCGCCTCCCGAGGCGACCCCGCGCCGAGCGGCGCCCGCGCCGGGGATCCCGACCGATCCGCACCCCTGATCGGACGGCGCCGAGGACCCCGCCGATAGGATCCCTGTGGGAGAACGGGAGGGCGCCGATGGCGATCAGCATCCGCGATGTCGCGCAGCGCGCGAGCGTGTCCGTCGGCACCGTGTCGAACGTGCTCAACCGCCCGACCTCCGTGTCATCCGCGACCGTCGAGCGGGTGCGCCGGGCGATCGACGAGCTCGGGTATGTGCGCAACGACGCGGCCCGTCAGCTGCGGGCGGGCAGCAGCTCGACCGTGGGCCTCGTGGTGCTCGACTCCGGGAACCCCTTCTTCGCCGACATCGCCCGCGGGGCGGAGCGCGCGGCGGCGGAGCGCGACCTGTCGGTGCTGCTCGGCAACAGCGACGAGCGTCACGACCGCGAGGACGCCTACCTCGCCCTCTTCGAGGAGCAGCGCGTGCGCGGCGTGCTCCTCTCCCCCGCCTCCGAGGACCTCGCGACCGCGCGCCGGCTCGACGACCACGGGATCCCCGTGGTGCTCGTCGACCGCACCGCGCCGGGATTCGCGTCGGTCTCGGTCGACGACGTGCGGGGCGGCGACATCGCCGCGTCCCACCTGCTCGAGAGGGGCAGCCGGCGCCTCGCCTTCGTCGGCGGCCCGACGGGCCTGCGCCAGGTCGACGACCGCTTCGCGGGCGCCCGACGGGCGACGGACCGGACCGAGGGCGCCTCGCTCGAGCGCCTGGAGACCGCGCAGCTCACCGTGCTCGCGGGGCGCGAGGTCGGCGCCGAGATCGCCGCGCGCGACGCCGGCGACCGTCCGGACGCGATCTTCGCCGCGAACGACCTCGTCGCCGTCGGCATCATGCAGGCGCTCGTGATGCTCGGGTCCGTCTCGATCCCCGACGACATCGCTCTCATCGGCTACGACGACATCGCCTTCGCCCAGTCGACGGTCGTGCCGCTCACCTCGATCCGTCAGCCGGCGCAGCTGATCGGGTCCACCGCGCTCGAGCTTCTCGACGCGCAGGACGACGACGAGCCGGCGGAGGTCCAGTTCGATCCCGAGCTCGTCGTGCGCGCCTCCACCGGAGGGTGACGCGCGAGGCCTGCGCCCCCGGACGCCCGCCAGGAGCGGATCCCTCCCCACCGGGGTCATGCGGGCGCCGCGGGATCCGCGGGCACCTGGCTCCGCGGGGCACCCATGTCTCACGTATGGCGGGCATCTCGCCGACATTCCCGCAGAGATCGAGACACGCACCGAACCACCAGCGCGCCACGTCCCGCTTCCAGCCGGAACGAGAGAGACTTCCCCGCCCTTCGCCGGACACGGGCCCACAGAACGCAGCCGCGCCCCGCCACCCGGAGGGATGACGGGACGCGGATCCGCGGGAGCGCTCAGACGCGCGCGGGCGCCCTCCTCCCGTAGCGCTCCTCCTCGATCTGCTCGAGCGTCTTGCCCTGCGTGTCGGGCGCCCAGATGGTGCCGACGAGCAGCGAGACCGCGAGGATCGCGATGAGGATCCCGCCCAGCGTCGGCAGCCCGAGGACCTCGAGCCAGACGGGGAAGCCGTAGCTGAGAACGCCCACCATGATCCGCGCGACGAAGAACAGGAACCCCTGGGCCGAGGCCCGGTACTGCGTCGCGAACAGCTCCGCGGTCCACAGCCCGTAGAACGCCTGCGCGCCGATGCCCGAGGCGAATCCCCACAGGATCGCGAATCCGAACAGCGTCGGGGTGCCGTTCGGCAGGTAGACGAGCACGATCCACCCCGCGATCCCGAGCGCGGCGCCGATGAAGAACAGCAGACGGCGCGACATGCGGTCGCCGAGCGCCATGAAGACGAACGTGCCGATGACGGTCATCGTCCAGAGGAAGGCCTGCAGGAAGTACTGCTGCGCCGCGTCATCGAGGCCGGAGGCGCGATAGACGTCGGGCATGAACATGCCCGCCTGCCCCGCCACGGTGTTCCAGAACGCGTACACGCCGACGAGGAACAGCAGCGCGAGCACGTTCTGTCGACGCCCGAGGAGCGCCTTGAACCCGCGTCCGGCGAGGGCCGCCGCCCCTTCGCGTCTGCGCTCCTCGTTGGTCCGCTTCCAGTTCTGCGACTCCTCGAGCCCGCGACGCACCCACCAGGTGATGGCCGCGACGACGAAGAGGTGCAGGAAGATGATGCGGGATCCGACGAGCTCCATCGGCGCGAGGATCGCGGCGAGGAGGAAGCCGATCGCCGGCCCCACCGACCAGGCGAGCTGCGCGGTGCCGACGTGCGCCGCGCGACGATCGCTGGGCGCCTCCTCCGCGATGTAGGTCCACGATGCGGGCACGCCCGCGCCGACGGCGATGCCCGTGATGATGAACGCGACGAGCAGCATCCACTGGTTCATCGCGAGCGCGGCGATGAGCACGCCGACCATGTAGAGCAGCAGGTCGTACGTGTAGATGAACTTGCGCCCGAAGCGGTCGCAGAGCGGTCCGCCGATGATGGCGCCGATCGCCGCGCCGAACGCGTTCGCGCTGAGCGCCGCCAGGATCCCCTGGAAGGCGCTGTCGAATCCGAACTCCTGCATCCAGAACACCATCGAGGTCGAGATCGCGATGATCGACCCCGACTCGATGTAGTTCGACATCGCGACCGCGATGGTCGCCTTCCATCCGGTCGTCTTCTTCGCGCCGATGCGCACCATATGCCGTCTCTTCTTCCTCGAATCCGGTCGGTCGCCCGGGCGGCTCTGCCGACGGGCTCCTGCGACGAGTCGCTATGAAACGATTCATCACGTCGCAGGAGAGAGTAGCCGCGCGCGTCGCCGACGTCAAAAATCGGCAGAAGACGGCCTCGGGACCGGAGGTCGCATGTCGAGGACGCGGCTCGGGGCAGCCAGGGCGGCGGGCCCGTGCGGGAAACCGACGCAGTGCGAGGACGACGGCCGGCCCCGGAACGAGGCGGAGATCCCTGCGGGGAGGACGATGTCGCGAGCCCTCTCACCCCGACGACGATCGGCATCAGCTGCGGGATCCCGGCGCGCCCGCTCGGCAGGATCGCAGGGCCGGGAGGCTCGCGGGCCGGCTGCGCGGATCAGGGGTCACGGGCGCGGATGCGGGATGCCTGCCCGCCGCACCGGCGAGTGACCACGAAAACCGCGAGTGACCAAGATATTTCGTGGTCACTCGCGGGTTTCGTGGTCACTCGAGGTGGAGGCCGGCCCCACCCGTCACGGCAGCTGGAGCAGCGCTCCCTCTCGGCGCACCGTCGCGGCGGCGATCGCGAGGGCGCGCTCGACCGCAGTCTCCCAGTCGGGCTCGTCCCGCTCGACGAGGGCCGCGATGAGCGCGGCGAAGACGGCGTCGCCCGCCCCCATCGTGTCGATCACGGGGCCGGGGAGGTCGGCGATGGGGCGATCCACGGATCCGCCGGCCGCGAGCAGCGACGCGCCGTCCGCGCCGCGGGTCGCGGCGACCGCGCGCACCCCCTGCGCGGCGAGGGCCGCGGCGAACGCGTCGAGGGATCCCTGCTCGAGCAGCTCCGCGTCGTCGTCGCCGACCTTCACCAGATCGGCGCCCGCCGTGAAGCGCGCGAATCCCTCGACGAACGCCGCGCGGTCGCTCATCATCCCCGAGCGGGGGTTCGGGTCCACCGCGAGGCGCACGCCCGCGAAGGCCCTGGCGAACTCGTCGACCTGCGCGGCACGGTCGAAGGCCACGCAGCTCACGGCGACGAGGTCGGCCTCCTCCACGGCGCGCAGCGCCTCGTCGTCGAAGGCGATGAGGCGCTCCCGCGCCGCGCGGTTGAACTCGTACTGCGGCTCGCCGTCCACCCGGGTGCTCACGGCGCGGGCGGTGCCGTGCGGGGCGGACGAGGCGAGCAGGCGCACGCCGTGCTCGGCGAGGTGCGCGCGGATCCGCTCCCCCGCCTCGTCGTCGCCGACCATCGCGATCAGCGTCGTCTCGTGCCCCAGCCGGGACAGGCCGACCGCCACGTTCAGCGCGGCGCCTCCCACGAACTCCCGCGTGCCCGCGTCATCGCGGATCTCGTCGATCAGTGCGTCGCCGACCACGACGAGCGTCGCGGAATCGTTCGTGCCCATGAGTGCTCCTCGTCTTCGGGTCTGACGACGAGAGTAGCGGCCCGCGCCGCCCACCCAGATCGCGGAGACGCACCCCGCGCGCCCCACCCGGGTCTCAGAAACGCATCCGAGACCGCACCGGATGGATCCTCTTCCCGCGCCCGAAGAAGACCCGCCCCGCCCCGGGTCGCAGAAACGCACCCGCCACACGGCTCCGCGGCACATCCCCGAGCATCTCGAAATCACGCGAACATCTCACCGACACCACCGATCCCGCAGTCTCCCGGCGCATTCCGAGACGCCCGGGGGCCGCGCCAGACGCCCCGCACCCCCAGGTCGCGGAAACGCACCGGAGACCACGCGCACGTCGCCCGCCCGAGACGACTGCTCACCCGCTCGGATCCATCTCCCGCACCCGGAAGAACACGCCCACCCGAGTCGCAGAACCGCCCCTCGCCGCCCCGCGGAAGAGCCGTTTCGCATACTCGGGCGCCGCAGCCCGTTCAAGTCGCAGAAACACACCCGAACCCGCACCAGATGGATCCGTTTCTCATCCCCCGGCGACGCCCGCCCCACCCGAGCCGCAGAAGCACATCGAGGATCACACCGAATCGAGCCGCTTCCCCTCCCCGAGCGATGCCCTCCGCGACCAGGTCGCAGAAACGCACCCTCGCCGCCCCGCCGAAGAGCCACCTCGCATACCCGGACGCCAAATCCCGCCCGGATCGCAGAAACGCACCCGAACCCACCCCGGATCGAGCCATTTCCCGCCCCCAGGCGACGCCCGCCCCGCCCGAGTCGCAGAAACGCACCCGCCCGGGGAGCGGAGCGGTGTCTCGGATCCGGGCGCTGGCTCGGGTCTGGCGGGCGAGCCAGCTCACTCGCCGAGCGACCGAGAAGCGCCGCCCGCACAGGCGCGCATCACCGTGCAGGGTGCGAGCGGGACCGCGCCCGGATCCGAGACGCCGCGCAGCGGGATCCGCATCGCAGAAGCGCACCGAGGATCACGCCCGATGGATCCGCTTCCCCTCCCTGGACGGCACCCTCCGCGCCCCGCATCCCGTCCGCCGACACGCCCGCCGGATCCCCGCGCACGCCATAGGCTCGGGGCATGGACGGTGGGCGAGGTCGACGGAAGCCGGTGAACCGCCTGGTGCGGGCCGTGCTGGGGCTGTTCGCCGCGCCGAACGTCAACATGCGCGAGGACTACGAGCGCGTGCGGCGCCTGCAGCGGCAGCTCGCGGCCCGCCCCACGCCCCGGTACCGGGCGTTCGACCGGGAGATCGTGTCGGAGGACGGATCGCACCGGATCCCCGTGCGGGTGTTCCAGCCGCGCGAGCAGCGACGCGACGACGTGCTGGTCTTCTTCCACGGCGGCGGCTGGGTCACCGGCGACATCGAGAGCTACACGCCCGCCTGCGCGGCGATGGCCGACCTCACCGGCTGCGTCGTCGCGTCCGTCGACTACCGCCTCGCGCCCGAGCACCCGTTCCCCGCGGGGCTCGACGACTGCACGCGCGTGGCGCGGCTCGTGCTCGAGGATCCGCAGCTCGCGGAGGTCGACAGCGTCGACCGGATCGTGCTCGTCGGCGATTCGGCGGGCGGCAACCTCGCCGCCGCGGTCTCGCTGCGGCTCGCCGCGGAGGGGCACGCGCTGCCGCGGCGCCAGATCCTCCTCTATCCCGTCACCCACTGGGATCACGACCCCGCGACCTCCCCGTTCGCCTCGGTCCGCACGCAGGGCGACGAGTATCGGCTGAGGAACACCGAGGTGCAGGACTACATGGAGCTGTACGTGCCGGATTCGGAGAAGCGGAGGGATCCGCTCGTCTCGCCGCTGGCGGCGACGGATCTCGCGGGCCAGCCGACGACCCTGCTCATCTCCGCCGAGCTCGACCTGCTGTGCGACGAGGGCGAGGCTTACGGTCGCGCTCTCGAGGAGGCCGGGGTCGACGTGACGGTGCACCGCGTGGACGGCGCCCTGCACGGATTCATCTCGCTGCCGCGCTTCGCCCGGCCCCTCCGCGAGGCCTACGAGGTGATCGACGCGTTCCTCGACGCCACCGACCCCGCAGGGGAGGCCGCATGACCCGGCCGGCGTGGGTGCGGCTCGACAACGCGTCGAACATCTTCCTCGCCGCCCGCAGCGACGTGGATCCGAAGGTGTTCCGCGTCAGCGCCGAGATGGATCACGACGTCGACCCCGCCCTGCTGCAGCGCGCGCTCGACAGGACCTACGACGCCTACCCGCTCTATCACGCGGTGCTGCGCCGGGGGGTGTTCTGGTACTACCTGCAGGAGAGCGATCTGCGCCCGCGCGTCGAGCCGGAGCGGCAGCACACGTGCGCCCCGATCTACCAGGCCGACCGCCGCACCCTCCTGTTCCGCGTGCTGCACCACCGGCGCCGCATCGTGCTCGAGATCTTCCACGCGCTCTCCGACGGCACCGGCGCCCTGTGGTTCCTCACCGACCTCGTCACGGCCTACGTGCGCCTGCGGGAATCCGACGGATCCGAGCCGGTCGACGACCTCACGGGGGCCGTCGTGGCGCCCTTCGATCCCGGTCAGCCGGAGGCCAGGCGGCCCGCCCACGAGCGGGAGATCGCCGAGGCGGATCCCGGCAACGCCCTCACCGGCGACAGCTTCGCGCACTACTTCCGGCGCCGTCGCAGCCGACCGCGGGCGGATCCCGGGCCGCACCCGGACCCGCCCGCCTCGCCCCTCGCGGGGGGCGGGGATCCCGCGCCCGACGCTCCCCGGGGTCTCGCGCGGCTCGTGGGCGCCTCGACCGCGAAGGCGCACCGGGTGCGGGGCACCCGCACGCCCGACCATCGCACGCGCGCGATCGAGCTGACGATGCCCGCCGCGGACGCTCTCGCGCTCGCGCGCGAGGAGGGCGTGACGCTCACGATGTACCTCACGGCGCTGTTCTTCGAATCGATCCGCCTGTCGTCCGGCGGGCTCGGTCGCCAGCGCACGCTCGCCGCGTCGGTCCCCGTGAACCTGCGGCAGTTCTTCCCCTCGACCTCCGCGCGCAACTTCTTCGCGACGGTGCGCGTCGAGCACACCTACGGCCAGGGCGACGACGATCTCGGCGCCATCTGCCGCAGCCTCGACGCGCAGTTCCGTCCGCAGGCGACGCCCGAGTCGCTCGAGCGGAAGCTGCGCCGGTTCATCCGGTTCGAGCGGATGATCGCGCTGCGCATCGTGCCGCGCCCCCTGAAGGACCTCTTCCTCGGCTGGTTCAATCTCGCGAGCAACCGGGGCCTCACCGTCGCGGTCTCGAACCTCGGCCGGGTGACGCTGCCGGAGTCGGTCGACCCGCACGTGGGGCGCATGATGTTCCACGTCTCGGCCGTGCGGCCGCAGTTCTGCGCCATGTCGCACGCCGGGAAGCTCACGGTGAGCTTCACGTCGCCGTTCGTCGAGACGGATCACGTGCGCGAGTTCGCGCGGCTGCTCACGGCGCGCGGCGTCGAGGTCGACGTCGCCGCCGCGCGCGTGACGGAGGAGGAGATCGAGGAGGCCCTGTCATGAGGCGCTGCCCCGACTGCGCGGTCGGCATCGAGGGGTCCTGGTCGCGCTGCCCGCTGTGCGGGTCCGCCGCGGCGGGGGATCCGTCTCCCGATCCCCTGCCCGCCGTGCCCCTGTCGTTCTCGCGCCGGCGCGTGCTGCGGATCCTGTTCCTCGTGTCGCTCGCCGTGATCGCGGCGTCGTTCCTCGCGCAGCTGCTGCTGCAGCCGAGCGAGACGGCGCTCGTGGCGCTGCGCTCCGTGTGGCTCGGCGTCACGGCGCTGTGGCTCGTGGTGCTGATGGCGGTGCGCAAGCGCCGCAACGCGGCGAAGGGCAACCTGTACCTCGTGGTGCTCGTCGGCCTCGTCTGCGTGTACGGCGACTACCTCACGGGGTGGCACGGCTGGGCGCTCGACTACGCGGTGCCGATCGCCTGCGCGACGTCGATCATCGCGACCCTCATCGTCGTGCGCGTGCTGCGCATCGACGTCGGCGACCACATCGTCTACAGCCTCCTCACCGCGCTGCTGGCGGTCGTCCCCCTGCTGTTCGCGCTGCTCGGGTGGGTGACGGATCCGCTGCCCTCGGTGCTCTGCGCGGCGCTCGGCCTCGTCGCGCTCGGGGTGCAGCTGGCGCGGATCCGCGACGTGCGCCACGAGCTGGCGAAGCGGCTGCACCTGTAGGGACGCCGGTGCCGCGCCTTCCCGGTCCCCCGACCGGGGCGGCTCACTCCCGCGAGCCCGCCTCCCAGGCGCGCGAGAGCCGGGCATAGGTGCCGCCCGAGGCGACCAGCTCGTCGTGCGCGCCCTCCTCGAGGATCCTGCCGCCGTCCATCACGACGACCCTGTCGCACTCCCGCGCCTGCGACAGGCGGTGCGCGATGACGATCCCCGTGCGCCCCGCGAGCGCGGCGTCGGCCGCCCGGTCGAGCAGGCCGGCGTGCGTCGACCCGGCCTCGGCCGTGGCCTCGTCGAGGATCGCCAGGTCGGGGCCCGAGAGCACGATCCGCGCCAGCGCGACCTGCTGCGCCTGCGCGGCGGTCAGCTCGTGCCTGCCGATGCCCAGATCGGTGTCGAGGCCGTCGGGCAGCATCTCGACGAGGGCTCCCGCTCCCGTCTGCGCCAGCGCGTCGTGCACCTCGTCGTCGCTCGCGTCGGGAGCGGCGAGGGTGAGGTTGTCGCGCAGCGTTCCGGCGAAGACGTGGGACTCCTGCGTGATCACGGCGATGCGCTCCGGCCCCGCCACCGCGCCGCTCTCGGGGCGCTGGATGCCGGCGACGACGCCCGCGAGGGTCGTCTTGCCGGCGCCGCTGGCGCCGACGACGGCGACCCTCTCTCCGCGCTCCACTGCGAACGACACGTTGTCGAGAGCCAGCTGATCGGCGCCGTCGTAGCGGTGCGTCACCGACTCGACGTGCACCGCGAGCGCGGGATCCTCCGGGCGCTCCGTCACGGCGGGAGGCACCGCGGGCATCACGATGACGCCGACCATGCGGCTCAGCGAGGCGAGCACCGACTGGATGACGTCGAACACCTGCATCAGCTGGCCGATCGGCCCGAAGAGGCGCAGGAACAGCAGCATCGCGGTCGTCGCGGCGCCGACGGTCGAGTGGCCGCCGCCGATCAGCCAGAAGCCGGCGACGAGGATCCCCGCCATCCCGACGCACTCCGCGAGGTTGAGACGGCCGCCGAACATGTTCTGCACCGTGTTCGCCCGCATCGAATGGGGCACGACCCGCCACGAGGCGTCGAGTACGCGGCGGTGGCGGCGCGGGGCGAGGTCGAGGCCGATGACGGTCGCGTACCCGCGCTGCGACTCGACGAGCTGCTGCGCCCGTCCGCTCATCGCGGCGCGCTCGGCGCGGTAGACGCGGGGCCCCGTGCCCAGGTACCAGCGCAGGGTGACGGCGTAGAGGGGGATGAGGATCGCCAGAGCGAGCCCGTACCAGGGATCCAAGGCGGTCACGCCGGCGAGGGTCACGACGATGGCGAACAGGACGGTCGTGAAGGCGGGGATGATCTGAGGTGCGGCGTCCGCGACCTCGGCGACGGGGAAGACCGCGAGCCCCACCGCCGCGGTCCGCCTCACGTCGTCGGTCATGAGAGAGACGACGCTGCCCGTCGGCCGCGCGCCCCCCGGGCCGTCGACGTGCAGCGCGGCCAGGGAGAGGCTCGCGCGCAGCCGGTGCTGCACGAGCTCCGTCGCGAGCGTCATCAGCCGCGAGGCGAACCGGTACGACAGCGACAGCATCAGGAACACGCCCGCGAGCGCGGCCAGCCACAGGGCGAGCTGCGCCGCGTCGCCGGTGGCCAGGGCACGGTCGATCGCGACGCCCATCACCACGGGCACCAGCGCCTCGCCCACCTGCCACCCGATCCCGAGGGCCGCGGCGGGAACGACCAGCGGCCACTCCGAGAGGATCACCCGCAGCAGGAACCGGGCCGGCGTGGTCCGCTCGTCGACGCGGCACGGCTTCGCCGCCGGGGGTTCGGCGGGGCCCTGGCCGAGGACGGGCAGCCAGCGGGTCAGCGGCCCCCGGCCGAGCCGCGCGGGGTCGGCCGCGATGCCGGAACCCACGTCAGCCCTCGGCCTTGCCGATCCGCCAGTACCCCATGAAGGCCACCTGCGTGCGATCCACCCCGACCTCGCGCACGAGGTAGCGCCGCAGCTCCTTGACGACACCCGCCTCGCCGGCGATCCAGGCGTAGAAGGGGCGGTCCTCCTGCCCCACCTCGGCCCCGCTGCCCTGGGCGGACTGCGTCAGCGCCTGCGGAACGTCCCAGAGGATCCGGGAGTCGACGTCGATCTCCTCGTACTCCTGCCCGGCGCCGACGACCGCGCCGCCCAGCGCATCCCGCTCGGCGCGCACGGCGTCGCGGACCGCGGGGGCCAGCAGCTCCCCGACCCCCTTCTCCCCGCGCGGCAGCCAGACCACCTCGATGCCCGCGGGCGCGACGAGGTCGAGCTCGTCCGCCGCGGAGGGGACCTCCATGACGGCCCGCCCGCGAACTCCGCCGTCGGAGCGGGACGGATCCGCCTCCGCCAGGTGGTCGAGGATCGACGCGATCGCCGGGACGGCGGTCTCGTCGCCCACGAGCAGCAGCTCGCGCGCGTTCCCGTGGCCGAACTCGATGCCGGACCTGTTCGGTTCCCCGAGGCGGGAGGGACCGACGACGTGCAGCCTGCTCCCGATGCGCGCGTTCACAGCCCACTGCGCGGCGGGGCCGCTCGTGCCGTCCTCCTCGACGTGCAGGACCATGTCCACGACGAGCTCGCGCTCGGCGTCGCGCCAGTCGCGGACCGTGTAGGTGCGCATCGATCCGCGGACGTCCTCGTCGACCTGCAGCCAGGCCTGATACCAGGACACCCCCGCCTCCGCCTGCTCGGCGAAGAACGCGGGAAGGTCGAACAGCGGGTCGCCGCCCCGCGGCGGGATGATCAGCTTGAACCGCCGATCCAGCGGGTGCTCGTGCAGACCGAAGTCCCGCATCCCCTCCCCGCCCAGCACGATGCGGCGGAAGGTCGGGCTGAGATCCTCGATCGCGACGACCTCGGCCTCGAAGACGCTGGGGATGGGGCGTGGCATGCATTCTCCTTGCACATCTCTGAGGGGTGCGACCAGGCGTGCCCGGCCCTCCCGTCTCCTGAGCGATCCTCGGCGGCCTCGAGCGCGCCGTACCTCGCCCGACGCGAACGCGGCCGGGAGGCTCGGGATGTGCGGCGCTCCCCGCGGATCCCGATCTATCGCAGTAAGGGTACCCTCATTTCCGCGAGGGCGGCCTGCCGGACCGATGCGGTGCACGCGACGGCCGAAATCGATCGACGTCACCGGAGTCACACCCCCGAGACTCTGATTCGACGGACCATGTCTCACGAACCGCGGGAAACGGGATCCGATACCCGCCGAACGCGAGACATGCACCGGGCGCGCGGCGAGGCATGTCTCACTCAGCGCGGGAAAGAGCGCCCCGCACCCGCCGAACGCGAGACATGCCCTTACCCGCGCTCCGGGTTCGGGCTCCACAGCCCGAACGAGACGCCGGTCGGATCCCGGAACACCGCGAACCAGCGGTCGTCGCCGCCGAGGGCGACACGGTGCCGCTCCACCACGCCGCCGAGCGCGACGACGCGTTCTCATGACGCCTCGAGATCCGAGGTCGCGAGATACAGGCGCCCCCGACGGCGGTGCCGCGGCATGATCCGACCGCTGCAGACCACCGACATCCTGCCCGTCGCTCCGGATGACCCAGTAGTCCGCTCCCAGAGCCGTATCCGCGAATGCCGCCGTGAAGGACCAGCTCGAGAACGCCGCATGGAACCGCTGGAAGCGCGCCGGATCCGGCGTCTCGCTCTCCCACCACACGATTCCCGTCATGCGGTCACCCTACGGGGGCGCGGAGGCGCCGCCAGCGGACCCGTCCACGGAAGGGACGCGTGCGCCCCGCCGCTCTCGCGACGGGGCGCACGCGGGGTGCCGGTCAGTGCGCGGAGAGCGCGCGCTCCAGCTGCTCGATGGCCCAGTCGATCTCCGTCGCGCGGATCGTGAGCGGCGGGGCGAAGCGGATCGTCTGCCCGTGGGTGTCCTTCGCGAGCACCCCGAGGGCGCGCAGGCGCTCCGTGACCTCGCGGCCCGTGCCCGCCTCCGGGTCGACGTCGATGCCCGCCCAGAGCCCCGCGACGCGCACGGCCGTGACACCGTGGCCGACGAGGCCGTCGAGCTTCTGCGCGAGGTGGCCGCCCAGCAGGGCGGCCCGCTCCTGCCACTCGCCCGTCGCGAGCAGGTCGACGACCGCGTGGCCCACCGCGGCGGCGAGCGGGTTGCCGCCGAACGTGGATCCGTGCTCGCCGGGACGCAGCACACCCAGCACGTCCTCGTCGGCGACGACCGCCGACACCGGGACGATGCCGCCGCCGAGCGCCTTGCCGAGCAGGTACATGTCGGGGACGACGCCCTCGCGGTCGCACGCGAACGTGCGGCCCACGCGGCCGAGGCCCGACTGGATCTCGTCGGCGATCATGAGCACGCCGCGCTCGCGCGTGATCTCGCGCACGCGCCGCAGGTATCCCTCGGGCGGGATGATGACGCCCGCCTCGCCCTGGATCGGCTCGATGAGCACGGCGGCTGTGTCGTCGTCGATCGCCTCCGCGATCGCGTCGGCGTCGCCGAACGGCACCGAGACGAAGCCGGGCGCGAACGGGCCGAATCCCTCTCGCGCGTCGGGGTCGTCGCTGAAGCTCACGATCGTCGTCGTGCGCCCGTGGAAGTTGCCGTGGGCGACGACGATCTTCGCGCGCGCGTCGGCGATGCCCTTCACGCGGTAGCCCCAGGCGCGCGCCACCTTGATGCCCGACTCGACGGCCTCGGCGCCCGTGTTCATCGGCAGCACCATCTGCTTGCCGCACAGCTCGGCGAGCGCGGCCGCGAACGGCTCGAGGCGGTCACTGCGGAACGCGCGGCTCGTGAGGGTCACACGGCCCAGCTGATCCACCGCGGCGCGCACGAGCTCGGGGTTGCGGTGCCCGAAGTTCAGCGCCGAGTAGCCGGCGAGCATGTCGAGGTAGCGGCGCCCCTCCTCGTCGGACACCCAGGCGCCGTCGGCCGTGGCGATCGTGATGTCGAGCGGCGCGTAGTTGCGCGCGACGTGGGGCTCGGGGGTGGTCTGGTCGGTCATCGCTCTCCTCCTCGCAGCTCGAGGGTGCAGCACTTGATGCCGCCGCCGCCCAGCAGCAGCTCGGACAGGTCGACGAGCTGCGGCGTGTAGCCGCGCTCGCGCAGCTGGGCCTCGAACCCGGTGGCGCGCGGCGAGATGAACACGTTCTCGCCGTCGGAGGCCGAGTTGAGGCCGAAGACGGCGCCGTCGGCGTCGGCGACGCGGATCGCGTCGGGGAAGCGCCGCTCGAGCTCGGCGCGGCTGGCGTCGTCGAACGCGCCCGGGAGGTACGCGATGGTGGGCGTCTCGCCAGGGGCGACGACGGGATCCAGCACGCTCAGGGCCGTGTCGAGGTGGTAGAACCGGGGATCCACGAGGGTCAGCGACACGACCTCGCGATCGAAGACGCGCGCGATCTCGCGGTGGCTGTCGTCGGCCGAGCGGAAGCCGCGGCCGGCGAGGATCACGTCGCCGGCGAGGAGGAAGTCGCCCTCGCCCTCGTTCGTGTGCTCGGGCTCGACGACGCGGAATCCGTTCTCGCGGAACCAGCGGGAGAAGTGCTGCTCCTCGCCCTGGCGCTCCGCGTAGCGGAACCGCGGCACGTAGGCGACGCCATCGATGACGAAGCCGCCGTTGGCCGTGTAGACCATGTCGGGCAGGCCCGGCTGCGGGTCGATCAGCTCGATCTCGTGGCCGAGCGCGATGTACGCCTCGTACAGGCTCTGCCACTGGCGCACCGCCAGCGCGGTGTCGGTGGGCTTCGCGGGCTCCATCCACGGATTGATGGAGTAGGAGACCGTGAAGTGCTCGGGGCGGCACATGAGATAGCGGCGGGACTGCCGCGTGCGCGCGGGGGTGAGCGGGGACATGAGACGCTCCTCGTCGTGAAACGGGCGGCGGACGCTGTCCTGGGGCCCGCCGGAGCGACCTAACGCCTGCGGTCGAGCACGCCGAGATCATTCTGACACGCGCCTCCGACAGCCGACCGGATCCGGCGTCCGCGGATCCCCGTGGCAGCCCGCGTCCGCGCCCCTCAGCCGCGCGCCTTCGCCTCCCGACGGAGCGCGTGCAGGATCGGCTCGGTGTAGCCGTTCGGCTGCGCGCCGCCCTCGAGGATCAGGCGGCGGGCCGCCGCGTAGGCGATGCCGGGCTCGGATCCGTCCGCGAACGCGAGCGGCCGGTAGGACCCGTCGCCGGCGTTCTGCTCGTCGACGACCGCGGCGAGGCGGCGCAGGGAGGCGTCCACCTGCTCGAGGGTGATGACGCCGTGCTCGAGCCAGTTCGCGAGCAGCTGGCTCGAGATGCGCAGCGTCGCCCGGTCCTCCATGAGCGCGACCCCGTGGATGTCCGGCACCTTCGAGCAGCCGATGCCCTGGTCGATCCACCGCACGACGTATCCGAGGATCGACTGCACGCTGTCGTCGAGCTCCGTCGCGACCACCTCGGGGCTCAGCGACCCGGGCTCGGCCAGCGGGATCGTCAGCAGCTCGTCGAGGCTCCCCGGGTCGAAGGGAGGCAGCCCGCCGCGCTCGGCGAACGGATCCACCCGGTGATAGTGCAGCGCGTGCAGCGTCGCGGCGGTCGGCGACGGCACCCACGCGGTCGAGGCGCCGGAGCGCGGGTGCGCGATCTTCTGCTCGATCATGTCGTGCATGAGGTCGGGCATCGCCCACATGCCCTTGCCGATCTGCGCGCGTCCGTCGAGCCCCGCGGCGACGCCGATCGCGACGTTGCGCTGCTCGTAGGCGCGCATGAACGCATCCGCCTTGATGACGGCCTTCGGCGCGAACGGCCCGGCGAGGCGGGAGGTGTGGATCTCGTCGCCCGTGCGATCGAGGAAACCCGTGTTGATGAAGACGACCCGGTCGGAGGCCGCCGCGATGCAGGCGGCGAGGTTCGCGGAGGTGCGGCGCTCCTCGTCCATGATGCCGACCTTGATGGTGCGCTCGTCGAGGCCGAGCAGCCGCTCGACGCGCGAGAACAGGTCGACCGCGAAGGCGACCTCGTCGGGGCCGTGCATCTTCGGCTTCACGATGTACATCGACCCGGTGCGCGTGTTGCCGCCCGGCCGCTCGGCCAGGAAGCCGAGCGCCGTCATGATCGCGTCGAGGATCCCCTCGAACACGTCCGCGCCGTCGCGGTCGAGGACGGCGTCGGTCTTCATGAGATGGCCGACGTTGCGCACGAACAGGGTGGATCGCCCGGGCAGCGTGAGCGTGCCGCCGTCGGCGCGCTCGTAGCGGCGATCGTCGGCGAGCACGCGGGTGAACGTGCGGCCGCCCTTGGCGACCTCCTCCGACAGCGTGCCGTCGAGCAGGCCGCGCCAGTTGCGATAGCCGAGCGCCTTGTCGTCGGCGTCGACGGCCGCGACGGAGTCCTCGAGGTCCATGATCGTCGTGACCGCCGACTCGAGCACGATGTCCTGGACGCCCGCGGCATCGGTGCGGCCGATGACGCCGTCGCGGTCGATGACGATCTCGGCGTGCAGCCCGCCGTGTCGCAGCAGGATCGTCGCGGGCGCGTCCGGGGATCCCGTGAACCCGGCGAACGCCGAGGGGTCGGCGAGCGCCTCCCCTCCCGCGGCGAGCGCGCCGTCGACCACGCGATAGTCGCTCACGTCCGCGTGCGATCCCTCCGCGAGCGGAGCGATCTCGTCGAGCAGACGACGCCCGAAGGCGATCACCTCCGCACCGCGGCGCGGGTTGTAGGCGTCTCCCGGCGCGAGGTCGCCGCCGGTCGGGATCGCGTCGGTGCCGTAGAGGGCGTCGTAGAGGGATCCCCACCGCGCGTTCGCGGCGTTGAGCGCGAAGCGCGCGTTGAGCAGCGGCACGACGAGCTGCGGACCGGCCGTCGTCGCGATCTCCGGATCCACGTTCTCGGTCGTCGCCCGCACCTCTCCGGGATCCGGAGCGAGGTAGCCGATCTCGGCGAGGAGCTCGCGGTACGCCGCCGGATCGACCGGGCCGCTCCGGGCGCGGTGGAAGGCGTCGATCCGCTCCTGCAGCGCGTCGCGGACGCGCAGCAGCTCGGCGTTCCGCGGGCCGAGGTCGTGGACGATGCCGCTGACGCCCTGCCAGAAGGCGTCGGCATCGCGGCCGACCGTCGCCAGCGTCTCCTCGGCGAAGGCGGCGATCGGCTCGGCGACCCGCAGATCCGCCCGCGCCACGTAGGCGGTCATCGGTCGATCCCCGTCGTGTCGGCGAGGCGCTCGAGCACCTCGGCGGCGATCTCGGCGTCCTGCGCGGGGGTGCCGCCGGCGACGCCGAGCCCGCCGATGTGGTGCCCGTCGGCGGCGATCGGGAAGCCGCCGTCGATCGTCGTCAGCTGGTTGCCCGATCCGAGCGGCAGGGCGGTGGCGAGCGCCTCGGGGATCTGCGCCGTGCGCTTGCGCGTCGACGCCGCGGTCTGGGCCTTGCGCCGGCTCGTCTCGGCGCTGTGCGGGGTCGCGCCGTCCGATCGGCCGAAGGCGACGAGCGCCATCGACGGGTCGGCGACCGCGGCGACGGTCGCGACCCCGTCGCGCTCGCCGATCTCGACGGCGAGGGCGACGGCGCGAGCGGCGGCCGCGTACGTGATCACGGGAACGGTGCGGTACATGGTCATCCTCCGGAGTCGTGGCGAGCGCGCCCCACGCTAGGCTCCTCTCCACGATTCGGAGCAGGAGTTTCACATGATGGAATCATCGGGATCCGGTGTGCAGTCCGTCGAGCGCGCCTTCGCCCTGCTGGAGGCGCTCGCGGAAGAGGGCGGGGACGCGAGCCTCGCGTCGCTCGCCGCCGCGACGGGGCTCGCCGTGCCGACGGCCCACCGCCTGCTGCGCACGATGCGGAGCCTCGGCTACGTCGAGCAGGCGGAGGGACGGCGATACGCCCTCGGTCCCGGGCTCATCGGGCTGGGCCGACACGCGGCGCCCCCGCTCGCCGTCGACGCCGCGCCCCTGCTGCAGCACCTGGAGGAGCTGTTCCACGAGACCGCCAACCTCGCGGTGCTCGACGGCGACCTCGTGCTCTACGTCGCCCAGGTCGCGTCGCGGCACCGCATGCGGATGTTCACCGAGGTCGGCCGGCGGGTGCTGCCCCACTCGGCCGGCGTCGGCAAGGCGATGCTCTCGACGATGCCGGAGCCGCGCGTGCGCGATCTCGTCGCGCGCACCGGCCTGCCGCGCTTCACCGACTCGACGCTCGTGACCGAGGAGGATCTCGTCGCCGACCTGCGCGTGTCCCGCCGACGCGGCTTCGCCGCTGACGACAGCGAGCAGGAGGTCGGCGTGCGCTGCATCGCCGTCGCCGTCCCCGGCCAGGCCCCACCCGCGGCGATGTCGATCTCGGGCCCGGCGGCCCGCATCACCGACCGGGTAGTGCCCGACGTCGTCGATGCGCTCCAGAGCGCGGCCGCGCGCCTCGCCGGGTGAGCGGGCCCCTTCCGATGCACGACGACGCCATGACTCGGCCGATCCGCGCGACGCGCCGCCAGAACGGGCCCCGCGGCCGAGGATCGGCGTCGTCGTGCCCCCGCGCCGCGCCCGCCGACGGGACCGCTCGCTGCGCAAGAGGCCGCGCGCACCGTCCCCTCGGATCCCCGTGACAGCCCGGATCCGCGCGGATTCGCACCGCGCGCTCCGACCGCCTAGGCTCGGCGCCATGACCACCGATACCCTGCCCGACGTGCTCGTCCGCCCGATCCGCGACGCCGACGCGGAGGCCATGGGGCGCGTGCACGCACGCGTGTGGCACGAGACGTACGACGGCATGATCTCCACGGCGACGCTCGAGGCGGTCTCGCCGAAGCGCCTCGCCGACCTGTGGAGCAACTACGCCTCGCGCGGCGAGGAGTACCGCCACGCGGCGGCGCTCGTCGACGGCGAGATCGTGGGCTTCGCGGGATCCGGTCCCGCCCGCGACGAGGACGCCCCCGCCGCCCGCGAACTGTACTTCGTGTACCTGCTCGACTCGTGGCACCGCAAGGGCATCGGCCGACGGCTGTTCGACGCGGTCGTCGACGAGGGCGAGCCGCTCTACGGCTGGATCGCGAAGAACTACCCCGGCGGAGAGGCGTTCTACACGAAGCGCGGCTTCTCCTTCGACGGCGCCGAGCGCACCGAGCCGTTCCTCGGCGAGACGCTCACCGAAGTGCGCTTCTCGCGCTGAGCATGCTGCAGGTCTGGGCGCCCCGCGGCATCGGAGAGATCTCCGCGGGCGACGATCTCGCGCGGATCGTCGGCGACGCGATCGCCGCCTCGGACGAGGGCCTCGCGGCGGGCGACGTGATCGTCGTCACGAGCAAGGTCGTCTCGAAGGCCGAGGGCCGCATCGTCGCCGCGGACGACCGCGAAGACGCGATCACGGCCGAGACCGTGCGCGTCGTCGCCAGCCGCACCTCCCCGACCGGCCACACGACCCGCATCGTCGAGAACCGCCTCGGCATCGTGCAGGCCGCCGCGGGCGTCGACGCCTCGAACACCCCCGAGGGCACGGTGCTGCTGCTGCCAGAGGATCCCGACGCCTCCGCCCGCGCCCTCGCCTCCGCGCTGCGCGACCGCTTCGGCGTCGAGGTCGGCGTGCTGCTGAGCGACACCCTCGGACGCGCCTGGCGCGACGGCCAGGTCGACCAGGCGATCGGCGCCGCGGGCGTGCGCGTGTTCGAGGACCTGCGCGGATCCGTCGACCAGCAGGGCCGCGAGCTGTCGGTCACGCTCCCCTGCGTCGCCGACGAGCTGTGCTCGGCCGCCGACCTCGTCAAGGGCAAGGCCTCCGGCCTGCCGGTCGCGATCGTGCGCGGCCGCGCCGACCTCGTCGGCCCGCTCGACCTGCCGGGAGCGAGGCGGATCCCCCGTACCGGCCCCGCCGACATGTTCCGCAAGGGATACGACGAGGCGTTCGCCGACGGCTGGGCCGCCCGCGACGCACGCCGCTGAGCGCACCCGCGGGTGCGGAAGCGCCCTCCTGACCCGCCCGACGAGCGCTTCGTCACCCGCGAACGGCACGGATCGCGCGGTCGGCCGCCGTACGCACCCCGACGCCGCCTCACCCCACCCGGAAAGCACGTTCCCTGGCGAGGCTCGGCAGGGGACACGCGAACAGTCCGCGTCCGTGTCGCCCGCGCCGACCACCCAGACGAGACCGCAGATCGGATCCTCCGCCCCGCGGCCCCGTCGCCCCGGCATCCGGGTTCACACTCCGTTCACGCGCCCCTCTTCCGTTCGCCACACGCGCCCGGTAGAACCGATATGGTGCCCCGCTTCAGGGGCAGGATCCCCTATAAACGAAGGAAAGCATGCGCTCACGACTCTCCCGCAGCATCGGCGTCACCGCGGCTCTCGCGACCGCCGGCGCGCTGCTCATCGTCCCGCAGGCGGCCACGGCGGCCGCAGACGACGAGACGACCGACATCCAGATCCTCACGATCAACGACTTCCACGGCCGCCTGGAGCAGGATCTGCGCGGCGGCGTCGCCGGCGCGGCGGGCGTCGTGGGCGCCGTCAAGGCGTTCGAGGCCGAGAACCCGAACACGCTGTTCGTCTCGGCGGGCGACAACATCGGCGCCTCGACGTTCACGTCGTTCATCCAGGACGACGAGCCGACGATCGAGGCGCTCGCGAAGGGCGGCCTCAGCGTCAGCGCGGTCGGCAACCACGAGTTCGACAAGGGATTCGCCGACCTCGTCGACCGCGTCATCCCCTCGTTCGACGGGCACAGCGCCGAGGCCGGCGCCGAGCTCGCCCTGGGCGCGAACGTCTACCACCGCGGCACCGAGGATCCGGCGCTCGCCGAGTACGCGATCCGCGAGGTCGACGGCGTGCGCGTCGGCTTCATCGGCACCATCACGGCCGACACGCGCACGCTCGTCTCGCCGGCGGGCATCGAGGAGATCGACTTCGGCGACCAGGTCGAGGCCGCCAACCGCGTCGCCGCGGAGATCGACGACCAGGTCGACGTGACCGTGCTGCTCACGCACTCGGGCGCCGAGTTCAGCGTCGACGACGTCAGCGACGTCGAGGCCTGCACGCGCCTCGCGAACGAGCAGACGGAGTTCGGCGCGCTCGTGCGCGACGCCGACGCGTCGATCGACGCGATCGTCTCCGGCCACACGCACCAGGGCTACCCGTGCGAGATCGAGGGCCGCCCGGTCATCCAGGCCAACGACTACGGCAAGACGCTCGGCCGTCTCGACGTCTCCGTCGACGCCGAGACGAACGAGCTCGTCTCGATCGGCGGATCCCTCGTGCCGCTCGTCGAAGACGAGGCCGCCCTGTACCCGTCCGACGAGGCGACGCAGGCGATCGTCGACGACGCCGTCGCGTACGCCGAGGTCGAGGGCAACGTGCCGGTCGGCGAGATCAGCGCCGACATCCTGCGCGCGGGCGCGACGCCCGGCGACGACCGCGGATCCGAGTCGACGATGGGCAACCTCGTCGCCGACGTCTACCTGTGGGCCACGACCGAGTACGCGAACTACGGCGGTGAGCCCGCCGACCTCGCGGTCATCAACCCCGGCGGTCTGCGCGAGGACCTCTGGTACGCGTCGAGCGACAAGGGCGAGGGCGACGGCGTCGTGACCTACGCCGAGGCCGCCGCCGTGCAGCCCTTCGCGAACACGCTCACGACGAGCGAGCTGACCGGCGCCGACATCCGCCAGATGCTCGAGCAGCAGTGGCAGCCCGGCCAGGACCGCCCGAAGCTGCACCTCGGCATCTCGGACGGCTTCGCCTACGAGTACGTGGACGATGCCCCCGCGGGCGAGCACGTGCAGTCGGTCACGCTGAACGGCGAGGAGATCGCCGACGACGAGACCTACATCGTCACGACGAACGTCTTCGTCGCCGCGGGCGGCGACGGGTTCACGGCGTTCGACAACGGCCCCTACCGCGACACGGGTCTCATCGACCTCGCGGCGACGGTCGACTACTTCGCCGCCCACGACGTCGTGGATCCCGCTCCTCTCGGTCGCGCGGTGGCCGTGGACGACGAGGAGCCGGGTGAGGACGCCGGCGAGACCGGTGACGACGCGGGCGAGTCGACGGACGACGCCGGCGAGGGCTCGGAGGACGCCGGTGAGGCGACCGACGACGCCGGCGAGAGCGCCGACGACGGAGCCGAGAGCGCGGACGCGGGCGAGGCGACCGAGGACGGCGCCGAGGGCGCGGCCGACGACGCGGCCGAGTCGGGCGACCCGGGTGCCGACGCGGGCGAGGGCTCCGAGGACGGCGACCTCGCTCCCACGGGCGGCGAGTCGCCGCTCCTGTTCGCGCTGATCGGCGCGGGCCTCCTCGCGGCCGGTCTCGTGACGATCGGACTGCGCCGCCGCACCACCGTGTGACGCAGGCTCCCTGAGAGCGGGGCGGCATCCTCCGGGATGCCGCCCCGCTTCCGTCTGCGGTCAGGCGCGTGCGTTTCGCGTACCTGGGGCGCGCCGGCCCCGCCCGAGTCGCGAGAGCGCACGCGAGACCGCGCCGGGTCGGTGCGTTTCGCAGACCCGAAGCCTCCCGGCCCCGGCCGAGTCGCAGAAACGCACCCCGGAAGCCGCCCGGATCCGCCCAGATGACGCGAAAGCACCTTCCGCAGAGCGAGGAACGTACGTTCGCGTGATCTGGAGCTGAGTGCGCTCGCGGGTCCGGTTCCCACCGCCGGCCAGCGCGCGCGAGGGCGGCGCCCGAAGCGTGCCGTCTTCGTCCGCGGGCGCGCGAAGCCACTCCGGCGTCTCGGCGCGCCGTGCGTCTCCGAGACTCGGCGAACGCGCCACCCAGCCGAGTCGCAGAAGCGCACTCCTCCGGCCCCGCAAGCCGTGCGTTTCACCGACTCGAAGGATCCCACCCCACGCCAGGTCGCAGAAACGCACCCGGCAGAACGTGGCGACCCATCCACCGCCCCGTGCTTCCCGCCCGCGAGGGGCGCCAGAAAACACCGGCCCACCCACCCCGCACCCGACAGCACGTGGCGACCCCTCCACCGCCCCGTGCTTCCCACCCCCGCCGGGTCGCAGAAACGCACCCCAGCAGCCCCGCAAGCCGTGCCATTCCCCGACCCGAAGGATCCCGCCCCACGCCGAGTCGCAGAAACGCACTCCTCCGGCCCCGCAAGCCGTGCCATTCCCCGACCCGAAGCCTCCCGCGGCCCACGCCGAGTCGCAGAAGCGCGCCCCACCCCGCGAGGGTCGCCGGAGAACCCCGCCCCGCCCCGCGGGTCCGCCCGCCGGCACCGCCGGATGCCGCGCGTTCACCTGCGGTTCACGCGCCGACCACCCTCGACCTCTAGACCGGGGGCATGCCTCGACACCGCATGCTTCCCCGAGCCCTCGCCGCCGGCGCCGCCGCCTGCGCCCTCGCGCTCTCGCCCGCTGTCGCCCTCGCCGCCCAGCCGGGCGAGATCGCGCCCGTCGTCGACGCCGTCGACGACGCCCCGTTCGAGCTCTCCGTCGCCGGCACCTTCGAGACCGGCGTGTTCGACGCCGGCGCCGCCGAGATCGTGCAGGCGCACGGCGACCGCCTCTTCCAGGTGAACGCGGCGGCGGGATCCGTCACGGTCATCGACATGAGCGCCCCGTCCGCGATGACCGAGCTGTTCCGCATCGCGGGCAACGGCGTCGCCAACTCGGTCGCCATCCGCGACGACGGCCTCGGCGTCGTGGCCCTCGAGGACGCGGACGACAAGACCGCGCCCGGATCGCTGCTCTTCTTCGATGCGGACGCCGACGAGCCGGTCGTGCTCGGCGAGGTGACGGTCGGATCCCTGCCCGACATGGTCACGGTCTCGCCCGACGGCTCGTACGCGGTCGTCGCCAACGAGGGCGAGCCGGCGGACGACTTCTCGTCGGACCCCGAGGGATCCGTCGGCGTCGTCTCGCTGCCGGGCGACGTCGCCGCGCCGACGCAGGACGACGTGCGGATCGCCGACTTCCGCGCGTTCGAGGACGTCGAGCTGCCGGAGGGCATGCGCGACGCGTTCGGCCCGATCCTCGACGAGGAGCTCCCCCGGTCGACGAGCTGGGAGCCCGAGTACATCACCGTGCAGGGCGGCACCGCGTACGCGGCGCTGCAGGAGGCCAACGCCGTCGCGGTCGTCGACCTCGCCACCGCGACCGTCACCGACGTGTGGGGCCTCGGGTACATCGACCGCGGCGAGGTGCCGCTGGATCCGTCGGACCGCGACCCCGAGGACGCCCCGGAGATCCGCATCGACACGTACGAGGGCCTCTACGGCGTGCCGATGCCCGACGGGATCTCCTCGTACGTCGTGGACGGCGAGACGTACCTCGTCACCGCGAACGAGGGAGACGCCCGCGAGTGGGGCGACTACGTCGAGCCAGCGCGCGTGAAGAACCTCGCCGAGGACGGATCCGGCCCGCTGTGCGAGGAGCTCGCGGGCTACGAGGACGACGCGGCGCTCGGCCGCCTCGAGGTCACCACCGAGATGGGCTTCGACGAGGCGCGCGGCTGCTACGCCGAGCTGTACGCGTTCGGCGGCCGGTCGTTCTCGATCTACACGGCGGACGGCGAGCGGGTGTTCGACTCGGGCGCCGAGTTCGAGGAGCTCACGGCCCGCCTGTCCGAGGAGACCGATCTCGTGTTCAACGCGGGCCACGACGACAACGAGCCGGAGAGCCGCAGCGACGCGAAGGGCGTCGAGCCCGAGAACCTCGCGATCGGCGAGGTCGACGGCCGCACCTACGCGTTCATCGGCTTCGAGCGGGTCGGGGGCGTCATCACGTACGACATCACGGATCCCGCCGCGCCCGCCTACGTGTCGTACATCAACAACCGCAGCTTCGACGTGAGCCTCGCGGACGCCTACGAGGAGCTCGAGGAGCAGGGCGCGGGCGACGAGGAGCTCGCGGCGCTCGTGAACTCGGTCGGCGACCTCGGGCCCGAGGGGCTCGACTACATCCCCGCCGCCGCGTCGCCCACGGGCGAGGCGATGCTCGCGGTCGGCAACGAGGTGTCGGGCACGACCACGCTCTACGCGCTCGACGGCGCGGGCGTCGTGCCGCCGGAGGAGCCGGGCGAGGACGAGTCGGGCGCGGAGGACGGGGCCGAGACGGGTGCGGACGACGCAGGCGAATCCGAAGCGGGCGAGAACGGCGACGCCGACGGAGCCGAGGCGGGCGAGACCGGGTCCGAGGGCGGGGCCGTCGACGACGGAGCCGAGGCGGGCGAGTCCGGCGCAGAGGACGGATCCGGCGCGGAGGACGGCGCGGGTTCGGACGATGCGGGATCCGCGGACGACCAGGGCGGATCCGGCGCGGACGGCGCGTCTGAGGACGCCGGCGGATCCGAGTCGGGCGCGACGGACGACGGCGGGGAGAGCGGATCCGACGCGGACGATCTCGCACCCACGGGCGGCGAGATGCCGTGGATGTTCGCCCTGACGGGCGCGGGCCTCGTGGTGGCCGGCCTCGTGACGATCGGGCTGCGTCGCCGCGCGGCGGTCTGACGCCCACCCCTGACGAGCGGGGCGGACTCCTCCGGGAGCCGCCCCGCTCTCGCGCACGGAGGCGCGTTCCTCCGATCCAGATCAGGGCGGGGCGGCCCGGGTCGCAGAAACGCACTCCGACAGGTCTCCGGAAGGTGCGTTTCTGCGACCCGAAGGACCCACCGCCCGTCCGAGTTGCAGAAGTGGTTTGCTGGCCCTGAGCTTCCCTCCAGATGACGTCAACGCACCCTTCCGGCCCCGAAGACGGTGCATTCGCGTCATCTGGACGCGCCCCACTGACCGGTGAGCCCCCCGTCCCCCACTCCACTCTCCCGAATCTCAGGAGTGCACCGATCCGGGCCGGCTGTGGGTGCGCTTCCGCGACCCGAAGGATCCACCGCCCGCCCGGATCGCAGAAACGCCCCGCGGTAGCCTCGGGGGATGCTCTCCGTCACCCAGAAGGCGGTCGTCTACGTCATCAGAGACGGTCGGCTGCTCGTCTTCACCCACGACGGGCTGCCGCTGACCCGCACGGGCGTGCAGGTGCCGGCGGGAACGGTCGATCCGGGCGAGACGCTGGAAGCCGCGGCACGCCGAGAGCTCCGCGAGGAGACCGGGCTGCAGGCGACGACGGTGCGCTATCTCGGGTCGGAGGAGTACGATCTCCGACCCATCCGAGACGAGCGCGCCGTGCGGCATTTCTTCCGCGCCGAGGTGCAGAGCGTCCCGGCGGATGAGAGCTGGCGGGCGGGTGAGGACGCCCCCTCGAACGGCGGATCCCCCGTCTCCTGGACCTGCTGGTGGCTCCCGCTGCGAGACGCCCACGTGCTCGCCGCCGGGTTCGGCGCGCTCATCGGCGAGGCCGCGTCGGCGTGACCGGCTGAACCGGTCCCGCGCGCGTGGCCGCCGCCAGCCGGGTCCGCCCAGATCGCCGGAGCGCACGCCGATGCGGCTCCGGAAGCTGCGCTCCTGCGACCCGGAGGATCCGTCACCGTCCGGGTCGCGGAAGCGCTCTCCCCGTCAGCGCAGGGCGCGCGCGAACACGGCGGATCCCTCGCCCGCGTCGAGCCGGTCGAAGCCCAGCCGCTCGTAGAACGCGAGGGCGCCGGCGTTCGCCGGGTCGGCGCCGAGGTGGACGCCCGGCACGCCGCGCGCGCCCAGCTCCGCGAGCAGGGCCTCGATCAGCCGGCGGCCGACGCCCTGCCCCTGCGCCGCGGGCATCAGGTCGATGTGCAGGTGCGCGGGGTGATCCGCGACCCACGGCGGGGACTCCCCGCAGCCGTACCGGTATCCGTGCCGCACCAGGCGCGCCTCCCGGCCCGACGCATCGCCCGGGTCGGGGAAGCGCGCGGCGAACCGCGGCCACCAGTCCCGCCGGAACCAGCTCTCGAAGGCGCGGGTGTCCGGAGCCGCCACGACGTATCCGACGGGCGCGCCGTCCCTCTCCGCGACGAAGGCGAGGTCGGGATGCCGCTCGACGTAGGGGCTGAAGAACAGCGCCGACCACAGCCCGTCGTCGCTCAGCAGGCCGGTCGCGTCGCCGCCGGCGTCCGCCGTGCGCACGCAGACCTCGGCCAGGGCGTCATGGTCGTCGGGGCGGTAGGGGCGGATCCTCACGGCCGCCATCCTGTCACCGCGGGGCGGGCCGCCGTCACCCGCGTCGCCGGCGTCGGCGGGGCGGACGCGCTCCTTGCAGAGGACCAGCGCTGCGTGATCCGCTGGTGTCGCCGGGGCGGAGCGCCGTCACTCGCATCGCCGGCGTCGGCGGGGCGGACGCGCTCCTCACGGACGACCAGCGCCGGGTGCTCCGCCGGCGTCGAGCTCGTCGTGGCGGGGCGGTCACCGCGGACGCCGACCTCGGCGATGCCGACGCACTCCTCGCACACGACCGCTACCGTGCACCGCACCGCACCGCGAACGCCGGGGATCCCGCGAACGCCGGACGAATCCGAGCGGATCGGCCCGGCGTTCGCGGGATCTCCGGGCGAAGCGGGTGACGGGTCGTGAGCCGGAGAGCCGGGGCAGCCAGCTCTCCGGCCACCCGGAACGCACCGCGCGGCGTTCGGTCTCCGACAGGACGGTCCGGCTGCGCGGCACCTCGGGTCAGGACACGACTCCGCTCGCGCCCTGCACCGCGATCCGCATCTGACCGGGTGGGCTCCTCGGTCGTTCCCCCGTGCGCTCGCCCGCCAGACCCGACCCAGCTCCCGGATCCCAGACACCGCTCCGCCCTCTCCGAATCGCACGAACGCACCGATTCAGGCCGGACTCCGGTGCTTCTCCGCGATCCGGAGGATCCGCCGCCCACCCGAGTGTCAGAACCGCACCTCGCCCCCAGATGACGCGAACGCACCTTCCCCTCCCGAGAACGGTGAGTTCGTGCGACTCGAAGCCGTACGGGAACACCCAGATCGCAGAAACGCACCTCGACCGGCCAGCGGAAAGTGCGCTTCCGCGATCCGAAGGATCCATCACCCAGCCGAGTCGCAGAAATGGTCCGAACCTCCCTCCAGATGACGCGAACGCACCTTCCGGCTCTCGACGATGGTGCGTTCGCGTCATCTGGACACGGCGCCGTTCCGTCGGGGATCCGCGGATCGGGCGCGTCCCGCTCATGGCCGAGCGGTCGCTCACCGGACCTCCGGCAGAGCGGGCACACGCCGCGGTCCCCGGTCCCCGCGACACCCGCGCCCGGCCCTCTCGCTGTCCCATCGAGGGTCGGCGGATCGGGCGGACCTCCTCCGCTCCCCTCCCGCCTCCGCCCCGAGCGACCATCCGATTCCCTGGTCGCTCGCTGTCTTCGTGGTCACTCGACGAATCCCCGTGAGCTCCCCGCCAGACCGACGCCGAGGCGGCCGAGCAGGGTCCCCTGATACAAAAGAGCGGTGACCGTCTCCCGCCCCACCTGGATCCAGGTCGTCGGCGGACTGCTCGCGGTCGCCGCGCTCGTCCTGTGCGCCTGGTGCCTCGTGTTCGCGGTGCGGGCGATCATCCCCACCGAGCCGATGCAGGCCTTCCTCACCCGGTTCCCGGGGGCCGCGCCCCTCCCCGCGAGCACGCCGACGGGGATCCCCGCGTTCGTCTCGTGGACGCACTTCCTCAACGCGTTCTTCCTCGTGCTGATCGTGCGCACGGGGCTGCGCGTGCGGTTCGAGAAGCGCGCGGGCGGCCTGTGGACGTCCCGGCGCGTCAAGAGACGCCGCATGTCGCTGGCGCTGTGGGCGCACATCGCGGTCGACGTGCTGTGGCTCGTCAACGGGGTCGTGTTCGTCGTGCTGCTGTTCGCGAGCGGCCACTGGGCGCGCATCGTGCCGACGAGCGCGGAGGTCTTCCCGAACGCCGTCGCGGCGCTCGTGCAATACGTCTCGCTCGACTGGCCCACGCACGACAGCTGGGCGAACTACAACGCGCTGCAGCAGCTGATGTACTTCGCGATCGTGTTCCTCGCCGCGCCGCTGGCGGCGGTCACGGGCTTCCGGCTGAGTGCCTTCTACCCGAAGGGCGCACGCTGGCAGCGGATCCTGCCCTTCGAGCTCGCGAAGTCCCTGCACTGGCCGACGATGCTGTTCTTCGTCGCGTTCGTCGTCGTGCACGTCGGCCTCGTCTTCGCGACGGGCGCGCTGCGCAACCTCGGCCACATGTACGCGGGCACGACGGACGTGAGCTGGACCGGATTCTGGATCTTCGCGGGCACCGTCGTCGTCATGGTCGCCGGATGGATCCTCGTCTCCCGCGACACCGCGATCGCCCGCGCCGCGAAGCGCACGGGCGACGTGCGCATGATGAAGCGCTGAGGGCTCGGGGGCCACGGCCCGCGCGCTCCCCACGCGGCACGCAGCTCGCGACACGCGGCTCGCGAGTGGCGCAGAAACTCGCGAAGGGCGCAGATCTGAGGCCGGATTTCTGCGCCACTCGCGAAGAACTGCGCCACTCGCGAGCAGGGCTGGCGCGAGCAGGGCCGACGCGAGACCGCCCCGGAACCGGGGCCCGCGGTCAGCGGGTGAGGGACACCGGATCCCCGAGCGCGCCGAGCTTCTCGGGGTTGCGCACGTAGAACACGCGGTCGACCACGGCGCCGGCGAACGCGAACGAGACGACACCGTCGACGGATCCGCCGATCCGCACCCAGATGCCCGGGGCGCCGTTGACGTGCTCCGTCTCGAACACCGCGCCGGGGTACGGGCGCAGCAGGCCGCCGAGGAAGTGCAGCACGCGCTCGACGCCCACGACGGGCTTCCTGGCCGCGGTGACGCGCCCGCCCCCGTCGCTCAGCATGACGACGTCGGGCGCGAGCACGTCGACGAGCCCCTGCACGTCGCCCGTCTCGGCCGCGATGCGGAAGCGCTCGACGACGCGCTCGACCTCCGCCGCGCTCACCTCGGCGCGCGGCCGCCTGGCCGCGACGTGCGCCCGCGCCCTGCTCGCGATCTGGCGCACGGCATCCGGGCGGCGGTCGACGGCGCGGGCGATCTCGTCGTAGCCGAAGTCGAACACCTCCCGCAGCACGAAGACGGCACGCTCCACGGGGCCGAGGGTCTCGAGCACGAGCATCATCGCCGTCGACACGCTCTCCGCGAGCACCACGTCGTCGGCCACGTCGGGCGCCGTGAGCAGGGGCTCCGGCAGCCAGGGGCCGGCGTAGTCCTCGCGGCGGCGGCGCACCGGCCGCAGCCGGTTGAGCGCCTGCCGCGCGACGATGCGCGCGAGGTAGGCGCGCTCGTCGCGCACGCCCTCGCGGTCGGACTCGTGCCAGCGGATCCACGACTCCTGCAGCACGTCCTCGGCGTCGGCGGCGGATCCGAGGATCTCGTAGGCGATGCCGAAGAGCAGCCCGCGATGCGCGCGGATGACGTCGGCGTCGCTCATGCGGACGAGGCTACCGCGAGCGGCAGCTCGCACACCGCCGAGAACCCCTGGCTCTCGAGGCCCACCGCGGCGTTGAACCGCGACCGCATGTTCTCGAGGGCGATCAGCTGCGTGAGCTCGACGAGCGCCGGGGCGCCGAGGGCCGCGAGCAGGCGCTCGGCCTGCTCGTCCGTCGCCTCGGGCGGCGTGGCCGTCATCGCCTCGGCGTAGGCCATCACCTCGCGCTCCGTTTCGCTGAACGCGTCGCTCTCGCGCCAGCGCGGCACCTCCCGCACCTTCGCGAGGTCGAGGCCCTCGTCGTGCGCGAGGAAGTAGCCGAAGTCGAGGCACCAGCTGCAGCCGATGACGCCCGCGGTCGCCATCGTCGCGTACGAGGCGAGGTGCGGGTCCAGCGCCTTCCATCGCGCGGCGCTGCGCTCGATGCCGAGCACGCCGTTCATCACGCGCCGGTGGTGCCACAGCACGCGCGCGTTGTCGGGGATCCGACCCCACATGCGGCGAGCGACGAACGACAGGATCGCCCCCGACGGGCCCGAGATGCGGGCCTCCGGGATGCGGAGCGAACGGGACATGGGCGTCCTCCTCGGATCCGGGCGCCCGGACGGCGCCCTCTCGAGGATGAGACACCGCTCGCGCGGGATCCGTGACAGCTTCGCGCGGATCCGCCGCGGCCCCGGCCCCGCTCGCGAGTGGCGCAGAAACTCGCGAGCGGCGCAGAAATGCACCCGAATATCTGCGCCGCTCGCGAAGACCTGCGCCACTCGCGAGCCGGCGGGGCGGCGCCGACGCGAGCCGGCGGGGCGCCGCGGGCGCGCGTCAGACCGCCTGGGCCTCCGCCGCGCGCTCGTCCTCCTCGGTCACGACGAGCTGTCCGCAGGCGCCGTCGATCTCCTTGCCGCGGGTGTCGCGGATCGTCGTGGGGATGCCGCGGTCGTTGAGGATCCGCACGAACTCGCGCTGCGCGGGCAGGTCCGACGCGTCCCACACGGAACCCGGCGTCGGGTTGAGGGGGATCGGGTTGACGTGCACCCACCCCTTGCCGCGCGCGAGCAGCTTGTCGGCGAGCAGCTCGGCGCGCCACGGGTGGTCGTTCATGTTCTTGATGAGGGCGTACTCGATCGAGACGCGGCGCCCCGTGCGGTCGAAGTAGCCGCGGGCGGCGTCGAGCACCTCGTCGACCTTCCACCGCGAGTTCACGGGGATCATCTCGTCGCGCAGCTCGTCGTCCGGCGCGTGCAGCGAGAGCGCGAAGGTGACGGGCAGATCCTCGTCGGTGAGCTTGCGGATCGCGGGCGCGAGCCCCACGGTCGACACCGTGATGCCGCGGGCGCTCATGCCGAGCCCCTGCTTCTTGTCGACCATGACCCGCACCGCGTGCATGACGCGCTTGTAGTTGGCGAGCGGCTCGCCCATGCCCATGAACACGATGTTGCTGACCCGCTCGGCGCTGTTGTCGCCCTCGCGCTTGCCGCCCAGCTCGCCCGCGGCGATGACCTCGTTGGCGCGCACCACCTGGTCCACGATCTCGGCCGCCGACATGTTGCGGGTGAGGCCGTTCTGGCCCGTCGCGCAGAAGGGGCAGTTCATGCCGCAGCCGGCCTGCGACGAGACGCACAGCGTGATGCGGCCGGGGTAGCGCATGAGCACCGACTCGACGAGCGCGCCGTCGTGCAGCTTCCAGAGGAACTTGATCGTGTCGCCGCCGTCGGTCTGCAGGCGGCGCACCTCCGTGAGGAGGTTCGGCAGGAGCCCCGAGACGAGCTCCTCGCGGCCCGCCTTCGGCAGGTCGGTCATCTTCTCGGGGTCGCGCGTGAAGTGCTCGAAGTAGTGCGTCGCGAGCTGCTTGGCGCGGAAGCCGGGGAGGCCGAGCTCCTTCGCCTTCTCCACCCGCTCCTCGGGGGTGAGGTCGGCGAGGTGCACGGGCGGCTTGCCGCGGCGCGGGCTCGCGAACTGCAGCAGCGGGCGCCCTTCGGAATCCTTGCGCTGCTCCCAGCCCTCGGCCTTCGGGCGCACCTGACGCACAGGCGTGTTCGCGGGGCGGGAGATGTCGTCCATGCTCTCCAGGGTACTGAGGCGCCCCTGGGAGCGGGCGGGTGCCCCGGTGAGCGGATCCCCCACCGCCTATCCCCGCTCGCGAGCGGCGCAGATACTCGCGAACGGCGCAGGTATTAGACCCCACATCTGCGCCACTCGTGAAGTTCTGCGCCACTCGCGAGCACGGGGACCGCACCGCGCACGACCCACCCGCCCGGAGAGGGCAAGAGGCCGCGCTCCGGGGTCGGGTCGGCTCGGGATCCGCGGCGTCGCCACGCACGCAGGCGCGCCGCTACGACGGGCGAGCCCTCGCGGATCGGGGACGAATCATGGATCCGCGCCGCGGTCGCTCGCGAGCGGACCCGCTCCGGCCTCAGGCACCCGGGGCGGCACGGCGGTCGAGCGGGTGTGCGCCGCGTCGGCCTCAGGCGCCCGGGGGCGGCACCACGAGCACGGGCGTCTCCTGCCGGTGCGACAGCCGCCGGGCGACGGACCCGTAGAACATCTCGCGGAGCGCCTCGCTCACGCCGCGCTTGCGGGTGCCAACGACGATCATGCGGGCGTCGGCCTCGCGCGCGATCTTGCGCAGCGCCGAGGCCGGGTCGCCCACGACCTGGCGCACGGCCCAGTCGACCTCGACGTCGTCGAGGTGCCGCGCGGTCTCCTCGGCCACCGCGTCGAGCTCGCCGCGCGCGACCTCGATGTCGATCGGGTACGACAGCACCTTCTCCGCGTCCTCCGACCCGGCGATGAAGCGGGTCACGTCGACGTAGACGACGAGGAGGGGCACGCCGAACGTGCGCGCGAGGGCCGCCGCCTCCTGCACCACGTGCCCCGGCGCGCCGGGGACCGCGCCCACGACGACCGCTCCGGCGAGGCGCGACCGGTCCTCTGGCGGGAGCCCGAGCTCCGCGGGGGCCACATCGATCCGACGGGGTTCCTTGCTCATGGGGGCGCCTTCCGGTTCGATATATCTGTCCTCTCAGCCTATCGGGTGAGCGGCATCCGCGCCCCGTGGCGGCGGCGCGGGGCCCCGCACCCGAACGCCTCGAGACCGCCCCGCGGCCTCCCCGGATCCGCGAAGCGCCGGATCCCGAGACGCTCATCGCGGAGCGCGGGGCGCATCCAGATCCGCCATGACAGGCGCGCTCCCGCAGATCCCCGCCCCGGTCGCGCCGAACGCGCGGATCCGCCCTCTCGCCGGAGCCCTCCGCCCGGTAGTCTGGCGGGTGGTCCGGGAGCACGTCGACGCGCCCCGATCCTCCTCAGAAACGACGACGTCAGGAGCAGCATGGCCGGCCAGTCCCCTCGCCCCGGAGCGCGGATCCGATGACCCTCGTCGCCGGCATCGATTCGTCCACGCAGAGCTGCAAGATCGTCGTGCGCGACGCCGCCTCCGGCCGCATCGTGCGCACCGGTCGGGCATCGCATCCGCCGACACCCGAGGTCGATCCCGGCGTCTGGTGGAGCGCGCTGCAGGAGGCCATCTCGGGTGCGGGCGGCCTCGACGACGTCGCGGCCGTGAGCATCGCCGGCCAGCAGCACGGCATGGTCGCCCTCGACGCCGGCGGGCGCGTGATCCGGCCCGCGCTGCTCTGGCACGACACCCGCTCAGGCGGCGCCGCCGCGGACCTCGTCGCGGAGGTCGGCGCCGAGTCCTACGCCCGGCGCACGGGCCTCGTGCCCGTCGCGTCGTTCACCGTGACGAAGCTGCGCTGGCTCGCCGACGCCGAGCCCGAGAACGCGGCGCGCGTCGCCGCGATCGCCCTGCCGCACGACTGGCTGACGTGGCGGCTGCGCGGGTACGGCCCCGCCGACGAGTCGCCGCTCGGCCCCGTGCTCGACGAGCTCGTCACCGACCGCTCCGACGCGAGCGGCACGGCGTACTACGACGCGGTGCGCGGATCCTACGATCGCGAGCTGCTCGGGGGCGCCCTGCGGCGCGACGCGAGCGGCATCGTGCTGCCGCGGGTGCTCGACCCGGACGGGTCCGTCGACGGGCCGCGCGGGATCCGCATCGCCGCCGGCGCCGGCGACAACGCGGGCGCCGCGCTCGGCCTCGGCGCGACGCGGGGCGACGTGTGCGTGTCGATCGGCACGAGCGGCACGGTGTTCGCCGTGACCGACGTCGCCGTGCAGGATCCCACGGGCACCGTGGCGGGCTTCGCCGACGCGGCGGGCGGCTTCCTTCCCCTTGTGACGACCCTCAACGCCGCGCGCGTGTTCGACGCCACCGCGGCGCTCCTCGGCGTCGACCACGATGCCTTCGGACGGCTGGCGCTCGAGGCGGATCCGGGATCCGCGGGGCTCGTGCTGCAGCCGTGGTTCGAGGGCGAGCGCACGCCCAACCGGCCCGACGCGACCGCCACGCTGTTCGGCATGACGCTCGACGCGATGCGGCCCGAGAACCTCGCCCGCGCGGCGATCGAGGGCGTGCTGTGCGGACTCGCGGAGGGATTCGAGGCGATCCGCTCCCACGGCGTCGGGGCCGACCGCCTGCTGTTCGTCGGCGGCGCCGCGCAGAACCCCGCCGTGCAGCGCATCGCCGCGCAGGTATTCGACGCGCCCGTGGTCTTCCCCGCGCCCGGCGAGTACGTCGCGATGGGCGCCGCCGTGCAGGCGGCGTGGGCGCGCGCGGGCGCGCGCCCCGACTGGCCCCAGGCCGACGCGACCGAGCTGCCCGCCGACACGCGCCCCGTCATCCGCGAGCGCTACGCGGCGCGCCTGCCGTAGGGATCCTGGGTCGCCGGGAGACGCGGGCCGGGCACGTCGACACCCCGCAGCACGTGGCGACCCCGGCGCGCGAGGGCGCCGCGCATGCCGGCCCGGATCGAGACGCGGATCCGCCGGCCGCCCACGCATGTCTCACCTTCGGCGAGAAAGCGCGCCGCAAACCGACACCAATCGAGACACGGACCCCCGGCCGCCCACGCATGTCTCACCTTCGGCGAGAAAGCGCGCCGCAAACCCACACCAATCGAGACACGGACCCCCGGCCGCCCACGCATGTCTCACCTTCGGCAAGAGACCCCACCACATACCCGCACAAGTCGAGACACGGACCCCCGGCCGCCCACGCATGTCTCACCTTCGGCAAGAAACCCCACCACATACCCGCACAAGTCGAGACACGGACCCCCCCGGCCGCCAGCCGCCGACGCATGTCTCACCTTCGGCGAGAAAGCGCCCCGCATACCCACGCCAATCGGGACACGGCCCGCGGGAAGCGAAGCATGTCTCAGCTTCGTCAAGAAACCCCACCACATACCCGCACAAGTCGAGACACGGATCCCCCGGGCAGCAGAGCATGTCTCACCTTCGGCGAGAAACCCCACCACATACCCGCACCAATCGAGACACGCCCCGACCGCCGACGGTGCTCCGTACGCGGCCGCGCCCTTCCACCCCCGCGCCCTCCCGCACCCGCGCACGGATCCCCGATGCAACGGCTCCGGGAGGCGCGACCTTCAGACGGCCGGGTCGCGCAGCGGGCGGGCGGCATCCGGATCGACGACGAGCTCCGCGTCGGGCGCCGTGTCGGGGCGCTGCAGCAGCGTGCGGCGCTGCGACACGGAGAGCGCGCCGTAGGAGGCCGCGCCCCTCAGCGCCTCGGGCACGTTCGGCGAGCCCGGTCCCGCGTGCACGAGGAACCCGGCGAGCGAGGCGTCGCCCGCGCCCGTCGCGTTGACGACGGCCGGGGCCGTCGCGCGCGCCCACCACGTGCCGTCGGCGGTCACGGCGAGCGCGCCGTCCTCGCCCATCGACACGTACACGGTCTCGCATCCGCGCCACACGAGGCCCCGCGCCGCGTCGACGACCTCGCCGATCGTGCGCAGGGGGCGCCCCGCGACCTCGGCGAGCTCGTGCGTGTTCGGCTTGAGGAGGGCGACGCGGGCGATGTCGTCGGCGAGCACGCGGTCGAGGGCGGGGCCGCTCGTGTCGACCGCCACGCGCGCGCCCTCGGCGCGGCTGGTGCGGATCAGCTCGCCGAGGGAGAGCTCGCCGTCCGCGGACGGCGGCACGGTGCCGGCGATGACGACCCAGTCGGCGCCGATCGCGCGCACCTCGTCGCGGGTGCGGCGCACGACGGCGTCCGCCTCGTCCGCGGTGAGGGCGGGCGAGGGGGCGTTGACCTTCGTCGTGACCCCGTCGCCCTCCGAGAAGGTGATGTTCACGCGCGTCGCGCCCCGCACCCGCACGGGAGCGAGCCAGTCCGCCTCGGCGAACCCGGCCGCGTCGTCGCTCAGCGCCACGACGGCGCGCGTCGTCCGCGCCGACGCCGCGACGGCGTGCGACACGTTGACGCCCTTGCCGCTGAGCTCCCGCGACCACGACGACGCCCGGTTGACGCGGCCGTGCGCGACGCGGTCGACGTGGTAGGTGAGGTCGATCGCGGCCGCGAGGGTGACCGTGACGATGCCGCTCACGACGCCACCACGACCTCGACGCCCTGCTCGCGCAGGCGGTCGGAGAGGGGGCGGGGCAGCGGCTCTCGGGAGATCACGAGGTCGAACTCGTCGGCGCGCGCCGCCACGACGAAACCGGGGGCAGAGGGGGCGCCCGTCACGAGCAGCACGCGGCGATCGGATCCCTCGACGACGAGCCGCCGCGCGGCCGCCTGCCGCGGCGAGGGCACGGTGACCACGCCGTCGCCGCGCAGCGCGCCCGTCTCGACGAGCGCGACGTCGACGTGCACCTCCGCGAGGATCTCGTTCGTCCACGGCCCCACCTGCTCGTCGCCGTGCACCGCGCCGCCGACGCTGTAGATCGACGACTCGTGGCGCGAGGACGCGAGCAGCGCGACGTCGACCGACGTCGTCACGATCGCGATCTCCGACACGTCGGGCAGGGCCTCCGCGAGAGCGAGCGACGCGGATCCGGCGCCCAGGAAGAACGTGCCGGACGACGGCAGGCGCTCGCGGGCGATCCGCACCAGCGGGTCCTCCTCGCCCGCGGGCGTCTGCGGCGCCGTCTCGATGACGGCCTGAGGCAGCACGGCGCCGCCGTGCACCCGCACGAGCAGGTCGCGCCCCTCGAGCTGCCGCAGGTCGCGGCGCACGGTCTCCTCCGCCACGTCGAAGCCGGCGGCGAGCGCGGACACCTCGACGCGGCGGCTGCGCGCGAGCTCGGCGAGGATCGCGTCGTGCCGGGAGCGCGTGCCGAGGCCTGGCCGCACGGGATCCGCCGCGTTCACGGTGCTCATCGCTGCTCCCACCACGGCGTCAGCTGGTCGGCGAGCCGGTCCAGACGGGCGATCTTCTCGTCCCAGTATGCGCGCGCCTCGGGGCGGGGGCCCACGGGCGCATCGAGGTCGACGAGATCCTGCGCCTCGTCGATCGAGGCGAATCGTCCGACGCCGAGCGCCGCGACCGCCGCGGCGCCGAACGCGCCCGCCTCGTCGTTCCGCACGACCCGGACGGGCTGCCCGAGGGCGTCGGCGACGAGCTGGGCGAACAGCGGCGACCGCGAGATGCCGCCGCCGAGGCGCACCGGCTCGTCCCAGGCGTAGCGCTCGGCGAGCGCCCGCGTGTGCCAGACGTGCATGTAGGCGATGCCCTCGAGCACCCCGCGGAACACGTGGCCGGGTCCGTGGCCCGACCGCACCCCGGTGAGCGCGCCGGAGGCGGCGTCGCCGAGGTCGGGGGATCCCTGCACGAACGGCAGCATCTCAGGCACGTCCGCGTCGAGGGGCAGGGCACCCGCGGCGGCGAAGAGGGCGTCGCGCCCCGCGTCCGTGCCGCCGCCGAGCAGCCGCACGGCCCACCCGAGGGCAGGGGAGGCCGTCGGCGACGTCGACATGGCGATGCGCAGGCCGGGGCGGATCGAGACGCGGCACTGCCAGCGCGGATCCGTCGCGTCGCCCTCGGTCGTCACGCCGTTGGTGCTGAAGGAGCCGGCCACGAGCGAGAGGCGGCCAGGCACGAGCGCGGCGCTGCCGATCGCCGAGGCCTGCACGTCGTGCAGGCCCGCGACGACGGGGGTGCCGGCGACGAGGCCCGTCCGAGCGGCGGCCTCGGGCGTGACCCGGCCCGTCACGTCGGCCGAGCGGCGCAGCGGCGGGAGGAGCCGGCGCGCCCAGGAGAGGTCGTAGGCGGCGAGGATCTCGTCGCTCCACTCGGCGGTGCGCATGTCGAGGAACGACGCGGTCGCGTCGGAGAGGTCGGTCTCGGGGCCCCCTCCCGTGAGGCGGAGGCGCAGCACGTCCTTGCAGTTCAGGATCGCCGCCGCGTTCTCGAGCGTGTCCGGGTCGTGCCGTTCGAACCACCTCAGCAGCACCGGCGCGCCGCCGACGGGCGGGCGCTGCCCCGACCGCTCGAGGATCACGGCGAGGCGGTCGGGGTCGGAGCCGATCTCCGCCCACTCGCGCCCGGCGCGGGAGTCCATCGCGGTGATTGCGGGCGAGGCGGGCCGTCCGTCGGCGTCGACGAGGTGGAGTCCGTCGCCGTGCCCGCTGATGCCGATGCCCGCGATCCGCGAGGCGTCGACCTGGCGCACCGCGTCGGCCACGGCGTCGGCGGCCGACGCCCAGAGCGCGTCCTGCGAGCGCTCCGCGACGCGGGGATCCGGCGCGTCGACGGGGCTGGCCCGGCGGCCGATGGCCACCGGGTGCAGCCGCTCGTCGTGCACGACGGCCTTGACCGCGGTCTGCCCCGCGTCGATCCCGAGGAAGAGCGGTCCCGCCATCACTTGATGGCGCCCATGGCGAGGCCGCGCACGAGGCGCTTCTGGGCGATCCAGCCCGCGATGATCACCGGCAGCACCGCGATCGTCGCGGCGGCGCTGAGGATCGCGAGGAACTGGCCGCGTCCGTCGACGAAGCTGCCGAGCGCCGGCGGGGCGGTGCGGGCGATGTTCGACGTGAGGATGTTCGCGAGGAAGTACTCGTTCCACGCGAAGATGAAGCAGATCAGGGCGGCCGCCGCCATGCCGGGGGCGACGAGCGGCAGGACGACCCGGAACATCTCGGTGCGGAACTTCGCGCCGTCGACCTGAGCGGCCTCGATGATCTCGCGCGGCACCTCCATGAGGAACGAGCGCATCATCCAGATCGCCAGCGGCAGGTTCATGCCGAGGTACAGGATCGTCAGGGCGCTGACGTTGTCGAGCAGGCCCAGGCGCTGCAGCAGCAGGTAGATCGGGATGATCGCGGCGGCCAGCGGCAGGAACTTCGTCGAGATGAAGAAGAACAGCGCGTCGGTCGCGCGGACGATGGGCCGGATCGAGAGGCCGTACGCGGCGGGCACCGCGAGGATCATCACGATCACGGTCGACATGACCGACGCCGAGAACGAGTTGATGAGGTAGCCGGTGAATCCGGAGTCGAACACGCGCTGGAAGTTGGCGAGCGTGAACTCCGTCCAGAACGTGGGCGGGTTGGTCGACGCGGCCCGCTCGGGTTTGAAGGCGGTGAACACCATCCACGCGACGGGGAAGAAGAAGCCGAGCGTGACGACCCAGGTGACGACCGTGAGGACGGCGCCGGTGATGCGCTTGCGGGTGCGGCCCCCGCGTGCGACGACGGTGGTGCTCATCGCAGGTCTCCTTCCACCTTGAACATCTTGAACAGGGTGCGCAGGGCGATCGTCGCCACGATGATCGTGATGATCACGGTCAGCACACCGTAGGCGGCGGCCTCGCCGACGTTGAGGCCGACGAACGCGCGCTCGTAGAGCAGGTACGACATGGTCTTCGTGCCGCCCGTGCCGCGGGTCATGATCGCGACGGGGTCGAACACCTGCAGCATGAGGATCACGCCCAGCAGCACCGCGAGCTCGACGTACTGGCGCAGGTGCGGCAGCGTCATCGAGAAGAACGTGCGCACAGGGCCGGCGCCGTCGACCGACGCGGCCTCGAGCACCTCGCCCGGCTGGCTCTGCAGGCCCGCCAGGAGGATCAGCATCATGAACGGCGTGTACTGCCACGTCAGGGTGATGATGACGGTCAGCACGGGGAAGTGGGTGTTCCACGCGACCGGGGAGATGCCGACGAGGCCGAGCAGCCAGTTGACCATTCCGGCGTTGTTGTCGAGCATCGACCACTTCCAGATGAGGGCCGACGCGGCCGGCATCATGAGGAAGGGCGTGATGAGGAGGGTGCGGGCGAGACCGCGGCCGAAGAACTTCCGGTCGAGGAGCATCGCCAGCAGCGTGCCGATGACGAGCGACAGCACGGTGCTCGTCCCGACGATGAGCACGGTCGCCCACAGCGAGCTGAAGAACTCGCCCTGCGTGAGCACCCGCGCGTAGTTGCCGAGTCCGATGAACGACCGGTCTCCGGGGCGGAGCAGGTTCCAGTTCTGGAACGAGTAGAAGATCGTCACGAGGAACGGCACCTGCGTGATGACGATCGAGACGATGAGCGCGGGCCACAGCAGGCCCCGCGCGAGACGCAGCGATTTCCTCTCGCGCGAGGTGAGCGGCACCTTCGGCGCCCTCTTCTTCGCGGCGCGTCCCTGCGGCGCGACGAGGGCGCGCGTGGTGGGGTCGGCGATGGCCATGAGTCAGCTCCCTGATCGGAATCCGGTGTGGGGGCGGGGATGCCCGCCGGCGGCGGGGGCGGGGCGCCCGCGGTCTGCGCGCGCCCCACCCCGCGGCGGCGCTACTTCTGCGCCGCTCCGGCCTCTTCTGCGAGCTTCTGACCGGCGGCGAGGGCGTCCTCGACGCTCTGGCGTCCGGCCAGCACCTCGGCGATCTCCTGCGAGACCTGGTTGCCCAGGTCCTGGAACTCGGGGATCGTCACGTACTGGATGCCGACCCAGGGCTGCGGGTCGACGCCCGGCTGCTCCGGGTTCACCGAGGTCATGATGTCGTACGTCAGGTCGGCGAAGGCGCCGGCCTCCTCCTGGTACTCGGGGATCTCGTAGGTCGACTCACGCGACCCCGGGGGCACGCGGCTCCAGCCGAGCTCCTCGCCCACGAGCTGGATGTACTCCTTGCTCGTGGCCCACTGCATGAACTCCCACGCGGCCTCCTTGTTCTCGGAGCTCTCGGGGATCGCGAGGTTCCAGGCCCACAGCCAGCCCGACTCCTCCGTCTCGACGACGGGAGCGTGGGCGTAGCCGACCTTGCCGGCGACGTCGCTGAGGTCGGGGGACTCGACCGAGCCCGCCGCGCTCGTGGCGTCGTACCAGAAGGCCGCGTCGCCCTGCGTGAACAGGTTGAGGCACTCGGTGAATCCGTACGAGACGGGGTCCGACTGGCCGGCGTCCGAGACGAGGTCGGTGTAGAACTGCACGGCCTCGGTGAAGCCCTCGCCGTCGACCGTCGCGTTCCAGTCCTCGTCGAACCAGTTGCCGCCGAAGGTCTGCACGACGGTGGTCAGCGGCGCGAACATCTCGCCCCAGCCGGGCTTGCCGCGGAAGCAGATGCCTGTCGTGCCGTCGCCGTGCACCTCGCGGGCCATCTCGGCGATCTCGTCCCACGTCGGGTGCTCGGGCACGGTGAGGCCGTGCTCGTCGAGGATCTCCTGGTTGTACATGAGGAACGACGACTCGGCGTAGAACGGCACGGCGTAGAGGCTGTCGTCGACCGTGAGGGCCGAGCGCACGGGCGCCATGAGGTCGTCGACGTCGTAGCCCTCCGCGCTGTCCGCGAACTCGGTGATGTCGGCGAGCCAGCCGTTCTGCGCCCAGATCGGCACCTCGTAGGAGCCGATCGTGAGGATGTCGTACTGGCCGCCGTTGGTGGCGATGTCGGCCGTGACGGCGTCGCGGAGGTCGTTCTCCTCCATCTGGATGAACTCGACCTCGATGTCGGGGTGCTCGGACTCGAACTCGCCCTTGAGCTCCTGCATGTCGACCATCTGCGGGTTGTTGACGGTCGCGAGCGTCAGCGTGACCTTCCCGCCCTCGCCCGAGCCGCCGTCGCCGCCCGCACCGCCGCCGCCGGCTCCCGCGCCGGCGCAGCTGGCGAGCATGACGCCCGTCGCGAGCAGGCCGATGCCCGCGGTGGCGCTCCGTCGGATCACGGAGTTGTTCATATCGTGCCCTTTCGTCAGTCCTTGACCTGAGGGGGTGCGTCTTCGATGACGCCAGCTCGCGGACGCGAAGCTGCCGAGCCCTATGATTGCCCGAATGTGACCGCATGGTCGAGGCTCTTGTGCCCCTTCGTGATGGAACTGTAACCTATACATGCCCGAGTGTGTTGTGATCCGGGCATCGGAGCGACAGAATCAGTCGTGGTCGCACCCGTCGCGACCCCGACCCCGCGAAGGAGCGATGTGTATCCGGCAGAGCGTCAGCGCGAGATCGTGCGCATCGCGCAGCAGAACGAGGGATCCGTCGCGGTCGGCTCCCTCGCCGACGCGCTCTCGGTCGCTCCCGAGACCGTGCGCCGCGACCTCGCCGTGCTGGAGCGGCAGGGCGTCATCGCCCGCCGCCACGGCGGCGCGAGCCTCGTCGGCCCCGTGCCCTTCGAGGCCTCGCTCGCGCGCCGCAACCAGGAGGAGCGGGCCGAGAAGGAGCGCATCGTGCAGCGCATCATCGAGATGCTGCCGGAGGACGGCGTCGTGCTGCTCGACTCCGGATCCCTCGCCTACCTCATCGCGGAGGCGTTCCCCGACCGCGAGCAGACGGTCGTGACGAACAACATCGCCGCGCTCCCGATCCTCCGCCGCCGTACGCGCCTCACGGTGCTCGCCCTGCCAGGGCGCCTGCGGCCGGTCACGCAGGCCGCGGTCGACACCTGGACCGCGCGCCGGCTCGCCGACCTGCACGTCGACGTGGCGGTGCTCGGAGCCAACGGCGTGACGGTCGACGCCGGCGCCACCACGACCACGCCCGAGGAGGCCCAGGTCAAGGCCGCGATGCTGCGCACGGGGCGACGCCGCGTGCTCGCCGTCACCGCGAGCAAGCTCGGCCTCACTTCGTTCTGCCGGTTCGCCGACCTGTCCGACTTCGACGCGATCGTCACCGACGACCGCGTGCCCGACGACGACGCGGCCGCCATCAGCGCGGCCGGCCCCGAGCTCGTCGTCGTCTGATCCCAGAAGGAGCCCCATGCCGCTCGTCTCGACCGGAGACATCCTGACGCGCCGCCGCGTCGTGCCCGCCTTCAACGTGATCCAGATCGAGCACGCGCACGCGATCGTCGCGGGCGCCGAGAGCGCCTCGTCGCCCGTCGCGCTGCAGATCTCGGAGAACGCCGCGAAGTACCACGGGGCGCTCGCGCCGATCGCCCTGGCCGCGCGCCGCATCGCGGAGGACGCGGGCGTCGACGTCGCCCTCCACCTCGACCACGCCGAGTCGGAGGATCTCGTGCGCGAGGCGATCGACCTCGGCTTCACCTCCGCGATGTTCGACGCCTCGCGGTCGCCCTACGACGAGAACGTCGCCCGCACGGCCCGCATGGCCGCCGAGGCCCGCGCGCAGGGCGTCTGGATCGAGGCGGAGCTGGGCGAGATCGGCGGCAAGGACGGCGCCCACGCGCCCGGCGTGCGCACCGACCCCGACGAGGCCCGCTCCTTCGTCGCCGACACGGGCGTCGACGCCCTCGCCGTCGCCGTCGGCTCCTCCCACGCCATGACCACCCGCACCGCATCGCTCGACATCGAGCTGATCGACCGGCTGGCCGAAGCCGTTCCCGTGCCGCTCGTGCTGCACGGATCCTCCGGCGTGGCCGACGCGGAGATCCGCCGAGGCATCGACGCCGGCATGCGCAAGGTCAACGTCTCCACCCACCTGAACGGCATCCTCACCCGGCGCGTGCGCGAGGCGCTCGTCGCCGACGAGGCGCTCGTGGATCCCCGGAAGTACCTGGGGCCAGGGCGCGACGCCATGGCCGCGGAAGTGGCCCGACTCTGCGAGGTGATCTCATGAAGGCCGTCGTCTTCACCGCTCCGGGCGAGTTCTCGTACACGGACGTCCCCGACCCGACGCCCGGACCCCGCGAGGTGGTCATCGAGGTCGCCGCGGCGGGCATCTGCGGCACCGACCTGCACATCCTCCAGGGCGAGTTCAGCGACACCTTCCCCGTCGTACCCGGACACGAGTTCGCGGGAACGATCGTCGAGACGGGGTCGGACGTCGGCGGCTTCCGCATCGGCGATCGCGTCGGCGTGAACCCGTCGCACATCTGCTACGAGTGCCGCTACTGCCGCAAGGGGCTCACGAACCTCTGCGAGGTCGCCGGCGGATACGGCACGAGCTGGAACGGGGGATCCGCGCAGTTCTGCGTCGTCGACCGCGCGCACCTCGTGGCCCTCCCCGACCACGTCGACGTGCGCGACGCGACCCTCATCGAACCGCTCTCGTGCGCGATCCGCGGATACGACGTCGTGCGCAGCCAGCTCGGCAGCCGGGTGCTCATCTACGGCGCCGGGACGATGGGGCTCATGATGATGCAGCTCGCGAAGCACGCGGGCGCGGCGAGCGTCGAGGTCGTCGACCTCAACCCCGCCAAGCTCGAGGTCGCCCGTCGCCTCGGCTGCGACGCGGCGGTCGGCGGCGCCGACGAGCTCGACCGCCCGCACGGCTGGGAGCTCGTCGTCGACGCGACGGGCAACGAGAAGGCGATCCAGGACGGCCTGGGCCGCGTCGACCGCGGAGGCACGTTCCTGCAGTTCGGCGTCGCCGACTACGCGGCGCGCGCCGTGATCGAGCCGTATCGCATCTTCCGCCACGAGATCACGATCACGGGCTCGATGGCGACACTCAACTCGTACGATCGCGCGGCCGATCTCTTCGCCGCGGGCGTCATCCCGGCCAACGAGTTCATCAGCGATCGGATTCCGCTCGCCGACTACGGCGACGCGCTTCAGCTGTTCCGCGAGGGACGAGGACGAAAGGTGCAGGTGATCCCATGACCGACGAGACGATGCGACGCATCACCGTGACGGCTCCCGGCGTCATCGAGGTGGTCGAGGCGGAGCGCCCCGTGCTGCGCGACGGAGAGGTGCGCGCCCGGATGACGGTGTCCGGCGTGTGCGGATCCGACGTGCACGCCTCGCACGGACGCCACCCGTTCGTGCCGCTGCCGTACAACCCGGGCCACGAGGTCGTGGGCGTGGTGACCGAGGTCGCCGCGGGCGCGGAGGGCGTCGCCGTCGGCGACCGGGTGACCGTCGAGCCGACGCTGCCGTGCGGATCGTGCAAGATGTGCCGCACCGAGCGCAGCAACCTGTGCGAGAACCTGCGGTTCTTCGGCTGCGGCTACGAGCAGGGTGGCATGGCCGACGAGTTCACGGTGCCGGCGACGCGCATCCACGTCCTGCCGGACGACCTCGACGACCTGCAGGCGTCGCTCATCGAGCCGCTCGCGACGCCCGTGCACGCCGTGCGCCTCGCGGGCGACGTGGCGGGCAGGGCGGTCGTCGTGATCGGCGCGGGCACGATCGGCCTGCTCGTTATGAAGGCCGCGCGCCACGCGGGCGCGCGCACGATCGTGATGACTGACATGCTCGAGTCCAAGCGCGAGCGGGCGCTCCGCCTCGGAGCCGACGCCGTCGTCGACGCCGCCCGCCCCGACGTCGCGGACGCCGTGCGCGCGGAGCTCGGCGAGAGCGCCGACGTCGTCTTCGACTGCGTCGCGGTGCAGCCGACCGTGGAGCAGGCGGTGGCGATGGCCCTCAAGGGCGGCACCGTCGCGATCGTCGGCGTGCCGGCGGCCGACGTCACGGTGCCCCTGCCCCTCATCCAGGACCAGCAGGTGCGGATCCAGGGGTCGGCCACCTACCTGGCCGAGGACTACGCGACGGCGATCGAGATCATCCGCGCGGGCTCGGTCACCCCGGCCGACTTCGTGACGGCGCGCTTCCCGCTCGACCGCGCGGCGGAGGCCTTCGCCGCCGCGAGCGGCGGCGAGCAGGTGAAGGTGCTCGTCACCGCCTGACCGCCCGCGCGGACGGGGCGGGATCGCGAGTCGGGTCCGTGATGAAGATCCGGGCGTGCCCCGGGCTCGCGAGTGGCGCAGAAACTCGCGAACGGCGCAGATATCCCGCCCGATATCTGCGCCACTCGCGAACATCTGCGCCGCTCGCGAACAGGGCCGGAGACGGCCGCCCAGGCCAGGACCGGACACGGCCAGACAGAGCCGAACAGAGCTGGCCGCGTGCCGTGCGGGACAGGAAGACGGGGCCGGGCGAGACCTCCCCGACGCGAACGGGCCCCGCGGATCCTCGGATCCGCGGGGCCCGTTCTCTGTCGGTCAGCCGTCGAGGCGCGCGAGGTCGCGCACCGTCTCGAGCGCGCCCTTCTCGAACAGCGACTCGAGCGCCGCGAGGTAGGCGGAGCGGAAGCGCTCGTCCTGCGCGAGTTCGCCGAAGAACCGCTCGTTCTCGATGAAGACCGTGGGGCTTTCGCGCTGCGTCCTGGCGATCGCGACGAGCTCGTCGGCCGCGTTGTCGACGACCTCGATGGGCTCGCCCTGCTCGTCGACGGCCTCCGCGTACCGCGCCCAGCTGGCGACGATCGCCGCGGAGCGGCGGATGTCGCCGCCCTCGGCGAGCCGCTCGCGCACGACGGGAAGCAGCCACTTGGGGATCCGATCGCTCGATTCGGCGCACAGGCGAGCGAGGGTGTCGCGGATCGCGGGGTTGGCGAAGCGCTCGATGAGGGTCGACTTGTAGTCGTCGAGGTCGATGCCGGGCACCGCCTGCAGGGTGGGGGTCGCCTCGAGATCCATGTACGCCCGCACGAACGTCGCGATCGCGGGGTCGCCCGTCGCCTCGTGCGCGTATCGATACCCCGAGAGGTATCCGAAGTAGGCGATGCCCTGGTGGCTCGCGTTGAGGAGGCGCAGCTTCATGAGCTCGTACGGCTCGACGTCGTCGACGAGCTGCACGCCCGCCTGGTCGTAGGGCGGACGCCCCGCGGGGAAGTCGTCCTCCAGCGCCCACTGGAAGAAGGGCTCCGCGACGACGGGCCACGCGTCCTCGATGCCGAACCGCTCGGCGACGAGGCGACGGTCGTCGTCGGTCGTGACGGGGGTGATCCGGTCGACCATCGAGTTCGGGAACGCGACGTGCTGCGCGACCCACTCGCCGAGCTCCGCGTTCTTCGCCGCGGCGAACGCCGAGAAGACGGTGCGCGCCTTGTCGCCGTTGCCCTGGATGTTGTCGCAGGACATCACGGTGAACGGGGCGATCCCGCGCTCGCGTCGGCGGGCGAGCGCTTCGACGACGAGGCCGAACACGGTGGCCGGCACGGCGCCGGGCACGAGGTCGGCGGCGACGGCGCGATCCGTCAGGTCGAATTCGCCCGTGACCTGGTCGAAGTTGTATCCGCCCTCGGTGATGGTGAGCGAGACGATGCGCACCTCGGGGGCGGCGAGCGTCTCGATGACCTTCTCGGGGTCGTCGGGCGCGAACAGGTAGTCGACGATGCCGCCGACGACGCGCGCGTCGAGGGATCCGTCGGGGTGCTTGCGCACGAGCGTGTAGAGCCCGTCCTGCGCGAGCAGCGCATCGCGCATCCGCGCGTCGCCGGGCATCGTGCCGACGCCGAGGATGCCCCAGTCGGTCTCTCCGCGGGCGAGGAGGTCGTCGATCACGACCGCCTGGTGGGCGCGGTGGAAGCCGCCGACGCCGAAGTGCACGATGCCGGGCCGCACCCGCGACCTGTCGTAGGTCGGCACCTCGACGGCGCCGCGCGCGGCGATGTCGGCGAGCGCGGCGCTCGAGAGCGCGATCGGGCGGGGGTCGTTCTCCGTGGTCATGAATCGCTCCCATCGCGCGCGGGATCCGCGCGCTGGTTCTGGCGACCCGCGCCGTCGGCATCGACGGGGAGGATCGCGGTGCTGGACGCCTCCGTGAGACGGCGGGATCCGCCGCCGAGCGACACTGCCTCGACGACCGCGATCCCCACGTGCGATCGAGCCTATCAGTCGCGCGCGTACGCGCGCACGCACACGCGCGCGCGAGGCGACGCGGCGCGAGGGCGCATTCGGGACGCGGGATCAGGCGGCTCTCGGGAGGGCGAGGGATGCAGCGACCCGGGGAACTCGAGTCGGCGGTGCGGGATCCCGCGACTCCCGCCACGGCGGGGCATCCCGCGAGGGGCGGGGTCCGGGATCCGACGGCCCGCGCGGGCGAGGGAGCCCTGGTCGCCGACGCCCCACTGCTCGCCGAGCCACGACGACCCCCGCGCGGGCGAGGGATCCGGGAGGCGTGAGTCGGCGAGGACGGGATCCCGCGAGGCGCGGGTTCGCGGCCTCTCTCCGCGCCGCTCGCGACCGGGCGGCGCGGGAATCCGCTGCGCCGCGAGACTGCATTCCCTCAGGGGCATATTCGCTCGCGGATGTCGCCGACGCGTCGGCATCGCGGCGTTCCGACGCCTCATCCGCACAGTGAGGGGCCGTCTCGGAGAAGCTCCGCGCAGCCGATACCGCCGGCCAGGGCATCCGCCGGGAGGCCGGATTCCTCATCCGCGGATCGTGACCTTCTCCGACGCCCCGGAGAGGGCCGCGCGGTCGCCCCGGGCCCCGCTCCCGAGCGTCTCGAACCCTCCCGGCGTTCGCCCCGGAACCACGAATCCCCGCGCCGGATTCCGAGACGCCCAGCCCGCGTGTCCGGATCCCACCGGAGCCCCGGGTCCCCCGCCCCTGAGCCACACGCCCCACTCCCGAGCGTCTCGAGATCGCCCCGCCGTCTCCCCGGATCCGCCAGACCCCGAGATCCTCGCCGAATTCCGAGACGCCCAGCCTGGGGATCCCACCGGAGCCCCCAGGGCCCACGCCCCTGTCCCTGAGCCACACGACCCCACTCCCGAGCGTCTCGAAATCGCCCCGCCGTCTCACCGGATCCGTCAGACCCCGAGATCCTCGCCGGATTCCGAGGCTCCCAGCACGCCGCCCCACCCCGACGGGCCGGAAACCGCCCCGGCGTCCCGCGCCGCCGTCACCCCGGGTGGCCGCGTTCCCGAGCATCTCGAAATCTCCCCGCGACCTCCCCGGATCCACGAATCCCCGAGGCCCTCGACAGATTCCGAGACGCTCAACCCCCAGACCCCGCCGAAGACCTGATCCCGAACCCTGTCCGGCCTCCGCGCCACACGCCCCCTCCCGAGCGTCTCGAGATCACTCCGCTGTCTCGTCGGATCCGCTGCCCCCGAGCCCTGGGCACGTTCCGAGGCGCCCAGACCGCGGGCGCCCCGGACCCACCCCGCCGCATGGCCCCGTCCCCCGAGCATCTCGAACCCTCCCCGCGATCTCCCCGGATCCGCGAATCCCCGAGCCCCTCGCCGGATTCCGAGACGCCCAGCCCGCGGATCCGTCTCGGCGGCCCCGCGCCCCATGGGGACTCCTCCCCATCGCGCATCGCGCGATCCGCGTCTACGCTGATCGTATTCGGCAGGCGCGCCGGGGGACGCGTCGCCGGGTGACCAGATCTCTCCCGTGGCTCCGAGGAGTTCTCATGACCACCACCCGCCACACCCGCATCCTGGCCGCCTTCGGCGCGATCGCCCTGGTTCCAGCCGCCCTCGCCGCCTGCTCCGGCGGTGCGGACGAGCCCGCCGAGTCGCCCGCCGAGGAGCAGCCCGCTGAGGAGACCCCCGCCGAGGAGACCCCGGCGGAGGAGGCGCCCGCCGAGGAGGCCGCCGGGGGCGACATCCAGGCGCAGTGCGCCGCCGCGTCCTCGAGCATCCTCGAGGCGACCTCCGGCATGGGCGACATCTCGACGATGATGGCCGAGCAGGACGTCGAGGGCATCACGCAGCTCATCAGCGAGATCGACGCCGGGCTCGCCGAGGCCGGCAACGAGATCACCGACGCCGACCTCAAGGCCACGTACGAGGAGTTCAGCGGCCAGTTCAGCACGATCGCCTCGGGCCTCGAGAAGATCGCCGCCGACCCGACGAGCGAGGAGGCGCAGGCCGCCGTCTCGGAGATGACCGACGCGCAGGCGAAGCTCCAGGAGGCGGGCGCCGCCTTCCAGGAGGCCTGCAGCTGATCGCCGGCTGACGCCACGCGGGCGGTGCGGGGATCCCACGGGATCGCCGCACCGCCCGCGTCGTGCGCGCCGGAGCGACCGCGGATCCATCCCGGAGGCCCCGCACCCCGTGGGGACTCCTCCCCTCTCCCGAGCAGAGGCTCCGGATCTCTCGCCAACGTGAGTCACGGGGCGGAGATGGCCGAGCTCGTCCCCCGCTCCTGAGCGTCTCGAGATCGCCCCGCCGTCTCCCCGGATCCGCGAATCCCCGAGACCCCCGCCGAATTCCGAGACGCCCAGCCCGGGGATCCGCGATGGAGGGACCCGTCCCGGTCGCGCCGCCCCCGGAGGCCGCGCCGGGTGGGGACTCCTCCCCATCGCACCGGTCACAGCGGACGCATAGAGTGGAGGGGTCCGGCCGTGTCTGAGGGGGGAGCGGCCGGCGGCGCCGTCCCGCGCACCCACAGACCTCCTCGCCTGCCTTCACTCAAGAGGAGTCCCTCATGGCCATCACCCGCCGTTCCCGCGTGCTCGCCGTCGTCGGCGTGATCGCGCTCGTCCCCGCCGCCCTCACCGCCTGCTCGGGCGGCGGACAGAGCACGGCGGACGCCTGCAAGATCGTCAACGACGGCATGACCGAGATCACGTCGAACGTGAACGAGGTCATGTCGGCCGCGTCGTCGCAGGACATCGACACGGTCAACACCCTCATCTCCGACATGAACGACGAGATCGCCTCCCTCGGCGAGGAGGTCACGAACGAGGAGGTCAGCGCCGCGTTCGACGACTTCGCCGGCAGCTTCCAGAAGGTCGTCGACGCCGCGCCGCAGCTCGCCGAGCTCGACCTCACCGACCCCGCCTCGGCCGACAAGGCCAACGAGATCGCCGAGCAGGTCACCGACGCGCAGAGCGAGATCATGGAGAGCGGCCAGGCCATCCAGGAGCTCTGCAGCTGACATCTCCTCCGCCCCGACGGGCGGATCCGCGAAGAGCGGGGTGCCTCCGGGCGCCCCGCTCTTGTGCTCTCCCCACAGTCGGCTCGGCGCACGCCGGCCGCCCCGGCAGGATGGGACCATGCGCAGCGAAGCGACACCCGCCATCGACATCGGATCCCGCGACGGCAGCCCGCAGGCCGCCGCACGCACCGCTCGGTGGGCGGAGCGGAACGGGTTCGACGGCCTGCAGGTGGCCGAGACCCAGCACGATCCGCTCATCGCCTGCACGGTCGCGGGGCAGGCGACGGAGCGGATCCGCCTCGCCACCTCCATCACGGTCGCCTTCGCGCGGTCGCCCATGACGGTCGCCATGACGGCGAACGACGTGCAGCTCGCGACCGGGGGGCGCTTCGCGCTCGGCCTCGGCTCGCAGGTGCAGGCGCACATCGAGAAGCGCTTCTCGATGCCCTGGTCCGCGCCGGCGCCGCGCATGCGCGAGTTCATCGCCGCCGTGCGCGCCATCTGGGAGTCCTGGCGCACCGGCGATCGGCTGAACGTGCGCGGCGAGCACTATCGGCACACGCTCATGACGCCGTTCTTCAGCCCCGGCCCGAACCCGCACGGCTCCCCCGACATCTGGCTCGCGGGCGTGGGGCCGGCGATGACTCGCTTGGCGGGCGAGGCCGCGGACGGCTTCATCGCGCACGCCTTCACGACCCGCGAGTACCTCGCCGAGGTGAGCCTGCCCGCCCTCGCGGAGGGCCGCACCCGCGGCGAGCGCACGTCGACCGACGTGATCCTCAGCCCGTTCGTCGTGACCGGATCCGACGAGGCGGCGCGCGCGGAGCAGGAGCGCGCCGTGCGGCAGCAGATCGCGTTCTACGGATCCACGCCCGCCTACCGCGCCGTGCTGGAGCTGCACGGGTGGGGGGACGCGGCCGATCGTCTGCACGCCGCCAGCCGCCGCGGCGAGTGGACCGAGATGGCGGGGATCATCGACGACGACATGATGGACGCGTTCGCGACGTTCGCGGAGCCGGGATCCCTGCGCGAGACGCTCTCGGCCCGCTTCGACGGCATCGCGACCCGCATCTGCGCGACGATCCCAGTGCCCGACGACGCCGAGTGACCACGAGACCGCCGAGCGACCACCATATCTCGTGGTCGCTCGGCGGTTTCGTGGGCGTTCGCGGGTGCGGCGACGTCAGGCGACCATCCGCGTCCGGAACGCCTCCAGCTCCGCCTCCGAGACGCCGTGGGCGCGCAGCAGCCCCTCCGCCGAGCCGTACCGCGCCTCGATGCGATCGAGCACCTCGAAGACGGGCGCCGCCCCCGCGAGCGCGATCGCCTCGCCGAGCGTGCCCCTGTCGATCCCCGCCCGCACGTAGTCGTCGGCGATGCGCTCCCAGAACGGACTGTCCGCGAGGAACCCCTGCGACGCCGCGTAGTCGGCGCCGATCAGGTCGCGCTCGGCGCCCAGGAGAGCCAGCACGAGCGAGATGACGATGCCCGTGCGGTCCTTCCCGGCCGAGCAGTGGACGATGACCGGGCGCGGGTCGCGCACGATGCGCGCCAGGACCCCGGCCACGCGGCCGGCATGCCGGCCCGCGTACGCCGCGTACTGCTCCTCGATGTCGTCGCGCGTGCGACCGTGCTCGTCGTGGAGCTCGTCTCCGTAGAGGGGCTCCGCGATCAGCTCCGCCTCGAGCCCGTCGAGCCGATCGGGGTTGGCGTCCCGCTCCCGCGACTCGCGCAGATCGATGACGAGCCCGATCCGGCGGCGGGCGAGCTCCGCGCGGTCGGCGTTGGACAGCCCGCTGAGCGCATCCGAGCGGTGGATGACGCCGGCTCTCACCGCGCCTCCCGGGAGGGGCAGCCCGCCGATGTCGCGCAGGTTCCAGGCTCCTTCGAGCGCGATCCGCTCGATCGGGACGGGAGTCGTCTTCTCCGCAGACATCGCCTCACTCCCTGTCCGGCAGCAGCCAGGCGCGATCGGAGCGCACGCGCACGTGCACCTCGCTCTGCGGCTCGAGCACGTCGGAGGCGACCGGATCCGCGACCGAGACGATGAGGTTGCCCGAGTCGGTCTCGATCTCGTATTCGACGGTCGAGCCGTAGAAGACGGCGTTGAGGACGCGCCCCACGTCGCCCGTCAGCTCCTCCGTGCGCTCGGCGGCCTCGGGCGCCAGGCGCACCGACTCCGGACGCACCAGGAGCTGCACCGTGTCTCCCACCCGGATGTCGGGGTGCGCCGGCACGCGCAGGCTGTCTCCGAGCACGGCGGCCGTGGCGGTTCCGTCCTCGTGCACCGCCTGGACCTCGGCGTCCAGGAAGTTCGCGCGGCCGATGAAGTCGGCCACGAACATCGACGCGGGCCGCCGATACACCGCGCTCGGCGGCGCCACCTGCTCGATCCGGCCTCGGCTCATCACCACGATGCGGTCCGACATCGTCATCGCCTCGTCCTGGTCGTGCGTGACGAAGATGCTCGTGATGCCGAGGCGCTGCTGCAGACGGCGGATCTCGTTGCGCATCTGCACGCGCAGCTTCGCATCGAGGTTCGACAGCGGCTCGTCGAACAGCAGCACCTTGGGCCGCATCACGAGCGCGCGGGCGAGGGCGACACGCTGCTGCTGGCCGCCCGAGAGCTGGTGCGGAGCGCGATCGGCGAGCCCCGAGAGGTTCATGATCGCGAGGATCCCGTCGACGTCCTCCGCGATGCGAGCGGACGACATCCTCTTGAGCTTGAGCCCGTACGAGACGTTGTCGCGCACGCTGAGATGCGGGAAGAGGGCGTACGACTGGAAGACCATCGACATCGGCCGGCGGTTGGGCGGGATCGACGAGATGTCCTGGCCGTCCAGCTCGATCGAGCCGCTCGTCGGCGTCTCGAATCCCGCGATCATCCGCAGGGTCGAGGTCTTGCCGCAGCCGGACGGCCCGAGCAGCGTCACGAACTCGCCGGGCTCGATGTCGAGGTCGATGCTCTCCACCGCGGCGGGGAGAGAGGGATCAGGGCTGTAGCGCTTGCCCAGCCCGCGCAGCGTGAGGCGGGCGGCATCGATGCCGTCGATGCCCGCCTCCGCGGCGGTTGTGTCAGTGACGGACGAGACCACGGAAGAACACCTTTCTCAGAAGCAGGTTGATGAGCCCGATGATCGACAGCACGATGATCACGAGGACCGTGCAGTAGGCGAACGCGTTGCCGAAGCGGCCCGCGTCGACCTCCGCGAGGATCTGCGAGGTCATGATCTTGATGCCGGGCGTCGTGAGGAACACGATCGGCGACAGGGTCGTCATCGCGCGGGCGGTCGCGAGCGTGATGCCGGTCGCGAGCGCGGAGTGGATGAGCGGGAGGGTGACGGTGCGGAAGGTCGTCGTGCCGTTCGCGCCGAGCGAGGTCGCGGCCTCGTCGATCGCGGGGTTGATCTGCGCGAGGGCGGAGACCCCGGCTCGCTGGCCCGGAGGGAGCGAGCGCGTGATGTAGACCATGACGATCGAGATGGCGCCGCCGAAGGCCGCCGCCCCGCCCGCGAGGGGCGGCAGGATCTGCACGCCGAAGATCTCGGTCGGCACGAGGAACGCGATCGCGTACCCGATGCCGAGGACCGTGCCGGGCACGGCGAGGCCGAGCATGCCGATGAAGTCGAGCAGCCCCGCGAACCGACCGAGCTTGCGCACGACGAGCCAGGCGATGATCATGCCGAGCACGCCGGCGATGGGTGCGGCGATGATCGCCATGAGGGTGGTGTCGAGCATCGCCTTCGACCCGATGCCCGCGAGCACGAAGCGGAAGTGGTCGAGGGTGAACTCGTTGTTGACGCCGGGCACCTTCAGGAAGCCTCCGACGATCACCGTCACGTACACGGTGATGATCACCGCCGCGCAGACGCCGACGAGGGCGAGGATCGGGATCCGCAGCAGGGGAGCCGTGATGAGCTCGGCCTTCCCCGACGGCTTCCCGGTGACGGTCGTGACCTTCTTCTTGCCCGTCCAGTACCTCTGCACGAGGAAGACGAGCAGAGCCGGCACGACGAGCAGCAGCGAGTAGGCGGCGCCCGCCTGCACGTTGAACTCGCCCGTGACCGCGATGTAGGCGCGGGTGGAGAGCACCGTGTAGTCGCCGCCGAGCACGAGCGGGTTCGCGAGGTCGGCGATGCCCTCCACGAACAGCAGCAGGAAGGATCCCGCGATGCCGGGGGCGAGCATCGGCAGCGTGACCGTGAAGAAGATCCGCACCTTGCTCGCGCCGAGGTCGCTCGCCGCCTCATCGAGGGAGGGGTCGAGGTTCTCGAGCATCCCCTTGAGGTTCATGTAGGCGACGGGGAAGAACGACAGCGTGAGGACGAACACGAGGCCGCCGAGCCCGTACACGTCCGTGCTGAGGCCCAGGAGCTTCGACGAGACGAGGCCGCTGCGCCCGAAGAGCGTGATCGCCGCCGTCGCGACCGCGAAGGGAGGGGCGACGACCGGCACCATCGCGAGGAGGTGCAGCGCGCGCTTCCCGGGGAACTTCAGGCGCACCTGCGCGAACGCGAAGAGGAACCCCACGAGGGTCCCCGTCACGCCGACGAGCAGGCCGAGCAGCATCGTGTTGCCGACGACGCGGATGTTCGCGGGATTCGCGAACAGCCCGACGAGAACGTCGAGCCCCTGCGGGGAGAACGCCGCGAGGACGAGCTTGCTCATCGGCAGGCCGAGCAGCAGCACGAGCACGAGCACGATGACCGTGACGATGATCTTCACCGACGGGTCGCTGCGCTGCCCGCGCGGCTTCTTCCCGGGGGCGCCCCTCAGGGTCGCCGTCGCCGTGGAGGTCTGATCGAGCGTCAGCGCCATGACGCCGCCCGCCCGTCGGGCGCGGAGGAGAGGGACACGGGGATCACTCCTTCGGCTGCGGCGCGATCTCGGAGTCGAAGCGCGCCGTCAGCTCGTCGCGCGCCTCGCCCGCCTCCGCGATGTCGTACTCGAGCACGGTGACCTCGTCGAGATCCACCATGTCGTCGGTGGTCTCGGCGTCCGGGTTCGTCGGCACCTGGTAGTTGCCGGTCTGCACCCCGATCTCCTGCGCGGCCGGGGTGAGGGCCCAGTCGATGAACGCCTTCGCGTCGTCGGGGTGCGGGGCGCCCTTGATGAGCGACACCGCGCCGACCTCGAACGTCGCCCCCTCCTCGGGATAGCTCGTCTCGAGGTTCGTGAAGCCCTCGTTGATGAACTTGACGCAGTCGTGGGCGAAGATGAGCCCCACCGCGATCTCGCCTCGCCCGGCCATCTGGCCCGGCCCGCTGCCGCTCTTCGAGTACTGCAGGATGTTGCGGTGCAGGTCGCCGAAGTACCCGAGCGCCGCGTCCTGGTCGCCGTCGTTCAGCTCCACCTGGCTCCAGAGCGCCTGATAGGCGGTTCCGGATGTCGCGGGGTGCGCCATCGCGATGTTCTTCGCGAACACCGGGTCCAGCAGGTCGTCCCACGACTGCGGCACCTCGGCGCCGATGTCGTCGAGCACATCGGTGTTCGAGCAGAAGCCGAACATCCCCCAGTAGATGCCGGTCCAGAGCCCGTCGGGATCCTTGAACTCGTCGGGGATCACGTCGGCGTTCGGAGAGACGTACGGCTCGATGAGGTCGAACTCCGCGCCCGCCACGTGGTTGTCGGCGCCGCCGCCGTACCAGACGTCGAACTCGGGGTTGGCCTTCGACGCGTTCACGCGCGCGACGGACTCCCCCGCGCTCATCCGCACGTAGTTGGCGTCGATGCCGCTCTCCGCCGAGAACTGCTGGGCGACGAGCTGGCACTGATCCTCCTGCACGGTGCACAGGATCGTGATGGACCCTCCCCCTCCCTCGGGGGAGGACGAGGAGGACGTGCATCCGCTGAGAAGCAGAGCGGCCGCGCCGAGGGCGGCGCCGGCCGTGAGGGCGTGTGATCGCATGGGGGAGAACTCCTTCGTTCTGCGGCGTCGCGTCGTCGCGACGCCGGGTGCTCCTCAGATGCTAGGAAGCGGTCCGGCACAGAACGGTGACAGCCCGAGCCCTCTCGGTAACCGTTCTGTCACTCGGCGCCATCGGGGTCGAAGATGTATCCGACGCCGCGCACGCTGCGGATCCTCTCGCTCGCACCGGGGCGCGCCGCGTCGAGCTTGCGCCGCAGCCGGTAGACCGTCGTCTTGAGCAGCTCGCGGTTGCCGACCCGGTCGATGTCGCCCCACACGGTCGAGACGAGGCGGGCGAACGGCATCGTCTCGCCGGCGTGCTCGATGAGCGCGTGCAGCACGCGGAACTCGCTGGGCGTGACCATCACGCGCGACGACGACACGAACACCTCGGTGCGGGCGAGGTGCAGCCGCACGTCGGCGCTCTCGAGCACCGCGCCGGCGTGCGCCTGGGGCCTCTGCACGAGCACCTGCGCGCGGAGCGCGAGCTCGCGGGGGTGGAAGGGCTTCGTGACGTAGTCGTCGGCGCCGGCTTCGAGCCCCGCGATCCGATCCGAGCTCTCCCCCTTCGCGGTCAGCAGCAGGATCGGCACGCTCCAGCGGTCGCGGATCCGGCGGCACAGCTCGACGCCGGACAGGTCGGGGAGCATCACGTCGAGCACGATGAGGTCGGGCAGCTCGGTGCGCAGCGCCTGCCACGCCGGCTGCGCGGCCTGGAAGCTCCGCCACCGGAAGCCCTGCGTGTCGAGCGCGAAGGTGACGATGTCGATGATCGCCGGCTCGTCGTCGACGACCCACGCCAGCGGCTCATCCGTCGTCATCGTGCTCCTCGCCCTCCCGCCCGAACGGCAGCGTGAACAGCACCGTCGTACCGCGCTGCGCGATCGTGTCGACATAGATCATGCCACCGTGCAGACGCACGATGTGCTGGGAGACGTACATGCCGAGCCCGGTTCCGCCGCGATCCGCCGAGCCGCTCGCGAACCTCCGGAACAGCTGCTCCTGCTGCTGCGCCGTCATCCCCGACCCGTGATCGCTCACCGACACGAGCAGGTCGCTGTCGCGACGCATCATCCGAACGGTCACGGGCGCGTCGCCCGCGCTGTTCCGCACCGCATTGGTGACGAGGTTCGCGACCACCTGCTTGATGAGCCCCGGATCCACCAGCATGCGGATCGGGGGCTCGAAGGAGTCGAACTGCACGTCGGCATCGAGCACCTGGCGCAGCTCGCGCACCGCCTGACGCAGCAGGCTGCGGAGGTTGACGTGATCGAGGTGCAGCTCGAACACGCCCGCCTCGATGCGAGCGTGCGCGAGCAGATTCTCCGAGAGCTCGATGACCTGACCGGCGTTGTCGGCGATCCGGCGGGCGAACACCCGCTGGCGTTCGTTGAGCGGGCCCGGCGTCTCCTCCGCGAGGAGCTCCGCGGATCCCTTGATGATCGCGAGGGGCGTGCGGATCTCGTGGCTGAGGATCGACACCTGATCCGCACGGCGCGACGCGAGCTCCGCGTAGCGCCCGACCTCTGCCGCCGCCGCGACCCGGCGGCGCTCCGCGACCCGCCACGCGCCGAACGACAGGGCGAAGGCCGCGGCGAGCAGGACGAGGGCGAGGGTCACGAGCCCGGCCCGCTCCGCCCAGAGGCCGCCGATGACGAGGCAGGCGGCGACGATCAGGAGGCCGCGATCGAGCAGGCGGAACCCTCTCACCGCCCTCAGGATCCTCGTCGTCGCGCCCATCGCGCCTCCTCGCATCGTCGCACGGCACCCGAGCGATCATGGCACGAGTCGCCGCCCTCCCGGTGCCCGGAGACCGCGCACGGTCGTCAGCTCGAGGATCCCCACACGAACCGGAACGTGCCGAGGGCGACGGCCGCCGCGAGCGCCAGCGCCATGATCGCGAGGCCGCCCGCGAGGGCGACGGCGTCGCGGGAGGACAGCCGGGACGGGCGCGCCCAGGTGCGGGGGATGTCGGAGCCGAACCCGCGGGCCTCCATCGCCATCGCGAGCTTCGTCCCGCGCCGCACGGCGAACACGAGCAGCACGAACGCCATCGAGAAGAAGCGTCGGATCGCGCCGCGGTCCCCGACGCCGCGCGCGCGGCGGGCGAGCGCCATCGTGCGCCAGTCGTCGAGGAACAGCCCCAGCATGCGGGTGCCCGCGACGACGCCCAGCACGAACCGGCTGGGCAGCCTCGCTACCTGCGCGAGCGCGTCGCCGAGCTCGGTGGGGTCGGTGCGTCCGAACAGGAGGATCGTGGGCAGGCCGAGGGCCAGCACCCGCACCCCGACGGCGATCGCGAGCGACACGGAGTCCTCGCTGATCGTCGCGAAGCCGAAGGTCGCGTAGATGCGGCCGGCGGGCTCGGCGTAGAGCAGCATGCTGATGCCGGCGATGGGGGCGAAGAGCGCCAGCAGCGCGAGGCGGCGCAGCACCGTGCAGAGCGCGAGCCCCGTGAGGGGGAGGCACAGCAGCTCGAGGCCGATCGCGACGAGGCCGCTCGTCACGTCGATCGAGGCGAACAGCGGCACCGAGAGCAGCAGGGCGAGCGCGACCTTCGTGACGGGGTTCACGCCGTCGAGCCACACTCGCGGCGCGGCGACCCGCTGCGCGGGGACGGTGTCGGTCGTCATCGGCCGCTCCTCTCGCTCAGCGCGATGCGGTGCCCGCCGAGGTGCCTGAGCACTCCCGCGTCGTGGGTGACGGCGACGACGGATCCGCCGCGCGCGATCTCCTCCTGCATGAGGGCGACGACCTCGATCCAGCCCCGGCGGTCCTGCCCGAACGTGGGCTCGTCGAGCACGATGACGCGCGGCGACGCCGCGAGCACCGTCGCGACGGACAGGCGGCGCTTCTGCCCGCCCGACAGGGTGAAGGGGTTCGCCTCGGCGAGGTGATCGAGGTGCAGGCGCTCGAGGAGACCGTCGACGACCTCCGCGATGCGCGGCGCGGGCCAGCCGAGCGCTCGGGGGCCGATCGCGAGCTCCTCGCGCAGCGTGCGGGCGAGGAACTGGTGCTCCGGCTCCTGGAAGACCGTGCCGATGCGGGTGAGGAGCTCGCGCGACGTCCACTTCGCGGGCCTCCTGCCCGACCGTCCGGCGAGGTCGGGCGCCGAGACGACCTCCCCCTCGAGCTCGGGGATCAGGCCCGCGAGGGTCAGCGCGAGCGTCGACTTCCCGGCGCCGTTGGGCCCCGTGATCGTCGTCGCGGCGCCCGAGGGGATCCGCACCTCCAGACCCGTCTGCACAGGCGTGCGCCCGTCGCGCGACACGGCGAGGCCGCGGGCGGCCAGCACCGGGTCGTCCCCCGGCGAGGCGAGTGGCAGCGCGGGCAGCTCGATCTCGCGACCCGGCACCCACACGCCCGCCGCGGCGAGCGCGTCGCCGTGCCGCGCGAACACCTCGTCGGGCGGGCCGTCGGCGAGGAGTCCCCCGTCGGCCGCGAGCACGATGACGCGGGTCATGAGGTCGGCCCAGATCTCGGTGCGGTGCTCGACGACGACGAGGGTGGATCCGGTGCCGTCGACGATCCGCTCGACGCTCGCGCGCACCTCCGCGACGCCCTCGGGGTCGAGGTTCGCCGTCGGCTCGTCGAGCAGCAGCAGGCCGGGGCGCATCGCGAGCACCCCCGCGAGGGCCAGCCGCTGCTTCTGCCCGCCCGAGAGGGCCTTCGTGGCGCGGTCCGTCGGCACGTCGAGGCCGACGGCCTCCATCGCCTCCGCGACGCGGGCCGGGATCTCCGCGGCGGGAACGCCGAGGTTCTCGCACCCGAACGCGATGTCGTCGCCGACCTTCGACAGCACGAGGCCGGCATCCGGATCCTGCAGCACGAGTCCCGTGCGGCCGCGGCGCGTCTCGGGCGGCTCGCCGTCGACGAGGAGCGCTCCCGTGCGCTCCCCCTCGTCGGCGTCGCCCAGCACACCGGCGAGCCCCGCCATGAGCGTCGACTTGCCGGCGCCGGACGCGCCGAGCAGGAGCACGCGCTCGCCCGGCGCGATCTCGAACGTCACGTCGCGCGTCGCCGGGAGCCGGCGGCCCGCGTAGCGCCATCCCCAGCCCGCCGCGGAGACGCGAGCGGGTCCTGTGCCCGGCATCCTCAGACCTCGCGCGCGACTTCCCGGCCCGCGGCGAAGCGGCTGAGCGCGCCCGTCGCGGCGAGGGCGCGCACGAGCAGCCAGCCCACGAGGCCCGCCAGCAGAGCGCCCGACACGATGAGGGATCCGAGGTAGATGACGTTGAACTCGACGGTCTTCAGGATGTTGGGCGTGCTGCCGTAGAACAGCTCGAACGTCCATGCGGCGATGCCCGCGCCGACGCCCGCGAGCATCGCGGTGGGAAGGCCGAACCTGCGGTAGAGGAACGCGGCGAGCACGATCTCGGCCCCGAGCCCCTGGACGATGCCCGACAGGATCGTCGAGACGCCCCAGACGTTGCCGATCAGCGCCGAGACGGTCGCCGCGACGACCTCGACGAGGAGCGCCGCGCCTGGCTTGCGGATGATGAGCCCGCCCACGACGCCGCCCAGCAGCCAGATGCCGACGGCGATGCCGCCGAGCCCCGGCGTCAGGGCGTCCGCGGCGCCGAACCAGGCGCCGCCGACCGTGTTCCAGCCCCAGAACACGAGGCCGATCGCGACGCCCAGCACCGCGGCGACGACGATGTCGATGACCCGCCAGCGGGCGGTCGTGGTGCGTGCGGTCTTCTCAGACGAGGACACGGGTGCAGACATTGCTGTTCTCCTTCCTGCGCCGGCATGATCCGGATCAGGTTCGACGGTCGGCGCGCGGCTCGCGCCCTCTCAGCCCGGCTTCTCGGACTCCCGTGGGGTGGTGTGCGTCTCGGAGTATAGCCCGCCCCCTCCCGCCGCGGGCAAGCCGCCGGGAGGCGCGATGTCATCGGATCGTGAGCGGCGCGGGGCCGCTCCGTCGCCGCTTCCCGAGCCGGATCGAGTAACGTGACCGCGTGAGCACTGACGACGGATTCGACGCGCGCGACGAGGTCTCCCCGCGCGGCGCCGGCGCGGATCGCGCGGGCGGCGACGCCGACGCGACGGATCCCGACGCGCCCGACACCGATTCCGTCTCCGCGCTCGGCCGGATGTTCGACCCGCCTCCCTCCACGACGACGGGGTCCGTTCCGACCATCACCGGGCTGTTCGACGTCATCTCCGACGACGAAGACGAGGATGAGGACGACGACGAGGATCGGGACGACGACGCCGGCGAGGACGCCTCGGACGACGACGCGTATCCCGCGCAGCCCGAGACGGATTCGATCCGCCTCATCGGCGAGATGTTCGGCGGGTTCCGGCGGCGCGACCGCCGCCGCGACGGCGGCCTGGAGCAGATGCTCGGATCCGCCACGCAGTCGCTGCCCGTGATCGCCGACGGACGCGTGCTCGCGACCGGGGGGATCCCCGCGGTCCCGCCAGCGGGCTCCGTCGCCGCGGAGCAGCTGGCCGAGGCCCCGCAGGAGCCCCTCTCTCCGGAGGCGCAGACGCCCGACGACGGCGCCGAGCCCGCGACGCACGCGGGCGCCATCCCGATCATCGTGCCGGAGGAGCAGCCCGCCGCCGCGACGGCGCCCTCCCCCGATGCCGCACCGGCCGAGCCCGCTCCGCCGGCTCCCGGCGCCGCGTCGCCCGCCGAGCCCGCGCCGGGCGCCTCGACGCCCGGCGCCCCCACCGTGCGCACGGCCTATGTTCCGCAGGACGCGGACGACCAGACGCAGCAGGCTCTCGCGTGGCTCACCGCCGAGAGCGTGGGAACGGGACAGGTGCCGATCGTGGGCGGATCCGAGGAGCCCCTCCCGTCGCGCCGCGGCCGCGTGGTCGGCGCGATCGTCGCGCCGATCCTCACGGCGATCATCCTCGCCGTCGCCTACGTCGTGACCTTCGCCGTCTGGCCTCTCAGCTCGATCACCCCGAGCCTGCAGGCCGCGCAGGTCGAAGCGCCGACTGCCGCGCCCGCGCAGATGCCCTGGCCCGAGCTGGGGTCCGCGGCGCTGTCGATCGAGGGCACCGGCGAGGTGCTGAGCTCGGCGACCGCCGAGAACCCCGAGCAGCAGGTGCCGCTCGCGAGCCTCACGAAGGTGATCTCGGTCATGGTGATCCTCGATCGCCTGCCGCTCGAGCCCGGCGAGCAGGGCCCCGAGATCGGCTTCGGGTTCGCCGACCAGAACGAGTACTGGGCGTACACGTACCGCAACGAGTCGGCGCTCGAGGTGCCGGTCGACGGCACCCTCACCGAGTACCAGCTGCTCGAGGGCATCCTCCTCGGATCCGCGGGCAACTACCTCAACAAGCTCATCGACTACGCGTGGGACTACGACCGCGACGCGTTCGTGCTCGAGGCCCTCGGCTGGCTCGAGGAGAACGGGATCGACGGCATCTCGCTCGTCGAGCCGACCGGCATCCGGCCCGACAACGTCGGCACCCCGAGCGCGATCCTGCGCGTCGCCGAGGTCGCGATGCAGCACCCGGTCGTCGCGGAGATCGTCGCGAAGGACGAGGTGGAGCTGCCCGGCGCGGGGATCGTCGAGAACTCCAACCCGCTCAGCGGCGAGGAGGGCATCGTCGGCCTCAAGACCGGCGCGATCTGGCCCGTTCCCAACATCTGGAACCTGCTCACGGTGAAGCAGGTCGCCCTCGGCGACGGCGACCCCACGCGCGTGTACGCGGCCGTCCTGGGCCAGGACAGCGAGGATGCCCGGGCGGACGTCTCCCGACAGCTGCTCGACGCGGCGACGCAGGCGCTGCAGCCGGTCGAGGTGCTGCCGGCGGGAACGGTCGTCGCGACGGCGACGACGCCCTGGGGCGCGTCGACCGACATCGTGACCTCGGAGGCCGTGTCGCTGACGCTCTGGAACGGCGAGGGCAGCGAGCTCGAGACCGACTACGGCATCGACGTCGAGGCGCTGCGCGGCGCCGACGCCGGCACGCTCACGGTGACGGGCGCGATGGACAGCGCCACGGTGCCGCTCGAGACGTCCGACACCCTGGAGCGCCCGAGCCTCCAGTGGCGCCTCACCCACCCCCTCGACCTGCTGGGGATCACGGGGAGCTGACGCGGATCCGCGCGCTCCAGGTATGCGAAATGGCGGGATCCGGGGCTCCTGGCAGTGCATCTCTGCGACCCGGGCGGACCCGCCGGTCTCCGAGTATGCGAACCGGCGGGATCCGGGGCTCCTGGCAGTGCATCTCTGCGACCCGGGCACCGCGCTGCGCGTTCGGGTATGCGAAACGGCGGCGGGTGCGATGACGCAGGGCGGGATCCGGTGCGCGACCTCCTGATCGTCGCGGCGTTCGCGATCGTCGCGGGCGCCGGCGGGATCCTGCTGATCCGCCGCCGACCGAAGAGCGCGGATCCGATGTCGTCGAGCACCGCCGCGATCACGGTCGGCGTCATCCTCGTGGTCTGCGCCGTGGCCGGGCTCGTCGCGCAGGCGGGCATCGCGTTCTTCGGGTGGTGAGGGCGGGGCCGCCCGGTCCGAGGGCGCAAGACGGCGCGCCCCGGGCCACCCGGCGTGCGCTTCTGCGACCTGAGCGGAAGCTGCCTGGCCCGAGGATGCGAAACGGCGCGATCCGAGCCCTCTCGACGTGCTTCTCCGCGACTCGGGCGGATCCGCCCCGCCCCGCGTCGGCGAAACAATCGGATCCGGGGCCGCCCAGGGTGCGCTTCTGCGGCCCGGACGCTCTGCCGCACGCCCGAGGACGCGAGACGGCGCGACCCGGGGCCTCCCCCACGTGCTGGTCCACGCCCCGAACGCCACGCCGCCCCTCCGAGGAGGCGGGACGGCGCGATCCGCGCCGTCTCACCGTGCGCTTCTGCGACCTGAGACGAGCCTCTCGTCGGCGGCCGAGGGGCACGTCATCGCGTCCGCGTCCTCCGCGACGAACGGCCGGAGCGTGACCAGCGAGCCCGACAGGGTGGGCTTGCGCGTCCCATCACGACGCGTCATCGGCGGGCTCCTCGTCCGGGTGAGAGGCGGATCCGCTGCGCGTCCGCTCGTCGCGTCGCGCTGCCCGTGCGCCGGCGGACACCGCGAACCAGGCCAGCGATCCGACGACCGGCACGAGGAGGACCAGCAGCGTCCAGGCGATCGTCGCCACCGCGTCGAGCCGGGAGCGGATCACCGACACGAGCGCCCAGATCGCCAGCGCGACCACGAACACTACGGCGACCGACGCCACCATGTCGTAAGCGGACGGGATCAAGGGATTCGCCACGTCGTGCTCCTGTTCTCCGGGTCGTGGGCCGCGTCCGTCACCGAGCGAGACCACAACGATCTCATCCCTCGAACCGACAGACGAGGATGGCCACGAGGCAGGCGACCGCCAGCACGGCGAGCACCGGAAGGAGGCTCGCAGACGGATCCTGCACGGGAGCCCGCCACATTCCCACCGGAAGCGAGACACGCACCCCGCCACGCGCACCGTGTCTCACGAAACGCGGGAAAGAACGCCGCATTCCCGCCAGATGCGAGGCACGCACCGCCCACCCCGCGCGTCGTGGTTCATGCGCCGCGGGGACGAGCATCCGCCTCCCGCGGAAGGCGGGGCGCGGCGGATCAGCGGGTCGCCCAGGCGGTGATCGCGTCGATGATCCGGTCGTTCGTCGCCGCGTCGCGCACCGTGACGCGCACGCCGCGCCCCGGGACGGCGAGGGTCAGGGCTCCGGCCTCGGCGAGGAGGTGGGCGCGGAGCTCCTGCGCGCGGTCGCCGACGGGGATCCAGACGAAGCATCCGTCGGCGTGCACGATCGGGATGTGGGGACGGCCGTCGATCTCGGCGCGCTCCATCCGGTCGCGCAGCGTGCGCTCGATGCGCTGGCGCTCGGCCTTCAGCCACTCGACGCGGGCGTCGAGCTCGTCGAGCCCGTCGTCCGAGTAGGCGTGCGCGAGCGCGGCCGGGGCGGCGGGCGACGGATCCGGGACGCTCAGTCGGTCGCGCACGGCGGGGCCAGCGAGGAGGAAGGCGCCCGGCGCGGGCCCCGCCGCGATCGGCAGCGCCCGCAGCACCGCGACGTTCTCGGGCAGGGCGACGGCGGCGCCGAACATCTCGGAGGCGACGGCAGCCCGGGGCGTGGACACGACGTCGGCGAGGGTCTCGTCGACCACGATCAGCACGCCCTCCGGAACGCCAGCGAGAAGCCGGTCGAAGGCGTCGCGCGCGAGCGGACGCCCCGTGATCCGATGCGGGTTCGCGACCACGACCGCGCGGGTCTCCGGCGTCGCCGCCGCGAGGATCGCCTCGACGTCGTCCCCGCCGTCGGGCGCCGGGCCGACGAAGCGGATCGCGGCGACGTCGCCGAGCGCCGCGCCGCCTGCGGCCTCGCCGCGTTCCGCCATGCCGGATGCGCGGCGCGCGCCGTCCTCGCCCCGCGTACCGGATGCAGCGCCCGCAGCAGATGGGCCGGATGCGGCACCCGCACCAGCCTCGTCGCGCGCACCGAGCTCGCCCCCTGCACCGGCTGCGCCGGGCTCACCCCCTGAGCTGCCCGTGCCGGATCCGTCGGCCGCGCCGAACCGGTCGCGCGCGGAGTCTCCGACGACGACGTCGCCGGCCTCGGCGCCTCCCGACGCTCCCGCGCCCCGCGGCGACCCGGCGAGGAGCGCGGCGAGGAGCGTCTCGGCGTCGTCGCCCCACACGACGTCCGCGGGCTCACGGCGGTGGGCGCGGGCGATGCCGCGCGCGGCCTCCTCGGCGCGATCCGCCCCCGGGGCCGCGGCGACGGCCTCGGCGAGCCCCGGGATCGGGTCGGCGAACGGCTCCAGGACATGCGCGCGGGCCGCCCCCGCTGTGGGATCCTCCGCGCGGGGCGCGGGGGACGGAGCGGGGACGGCCCGGGGCGTGTCTCGTGCGGAGGTCATTCCTCCATTGTCGCCGTGCCGGCGTCGCCCTCAGCCTCGGGCTGCGGCGGGCCGCCGACGATCGGCAGCTCGGACGTGCCCAGCTGCGCCTCCATCGCGGCGTCGGCGTCGGGGTCGACCGCGGCGTGCTCGAACTGGCTCTGGTAGAGGCGCCAGTACGCGCCCTTGCGGGCGATGAGCTCGTCGTGATCGCCCTGCTCGACGATCGACCCGTGCTCCATCACGAGGATGAGGTCGGCGTCGCGGATCGTCGAGAGGCGGTGCGCGATGACGAACGACGTGCGGCCCTCGCGGAGCGCCGCCATCGCCTTCTGGAGCAGCAGCTCGGTGCGGGTGTCGACGGAGCTCGTGGCCTCGTCGAGGATGAGCACCTGCGGTCGCCGCACGAACGCGCGGGCGATCGTGATGAGCTGCCGCTCGCCGGCCGACACGTTCGCCGCGTCCTCCTCGAGCACCGTGTCGTATCCGTCGGGCAGCGAGTGCACGAAGCGGTCGACGTAGGTGGCTTCGGCGGCCTCGAGGATCTCGGCGTCGGAGGCGCCCTCGTTGCCGTAGCGGATGTTGTCGCGGATGGATCCCGCGAACAGCCACGGATCCTGCAGCACCATGCCCGTGCGCGAGCGGAGGTCGGCGCGGGTCATCTCGGCGACGTCCTGTCCGTCGAGGAGGATCGCGCCGCCGTCGAGCTCGTAGAACCGCATGAGCAGGTTCACGAGCGTCGTCTTGCCGGCGCCCGTGGGGCCCACGATCGCGACCGTGTGCCCGGGCTCGACGCGGAACGACAGCCCGTCGATGAGCGGCTGGTCGGGCGAGTACGAGAAGCGCACGTCGCGGAACTCGATGACGCCCTCGCCGTCCTCGGGCGCCGCGGGGGCGTCGTCGGCGTCGGGATCCTGCTCGTCCTCGTCGAGCAGCGCGAACACGCGCTCGGCCGAGGCGGTGCCGGACTGCACGACCGGCAGCATGCCGCCCAGCTCGGTGAGGGGCTGGGTGAACTGCTGCGAGTACTGCACGAACGCCTGCACGTCGCCGATGCGGATCTGGCCGCTCGCGACCATGATGCCGCCGAGCACGGCGATGCCGGCGTACGTGAGGTATCCCACGAACTGCATCGCCGGCATCATGACGCCCGACAGGAACTGCGCCTTGAACGAGGCCTCGTAGAGCTCCTCGTTCTCCTCGCGGAACGCCTCGGACATGGCCTTCTCGCGCCCGTAGACCTTCACGAGCGCGTGGCCCGAGAACGACTCCTCGACGCGCGAGTTCAGGCGGCCGACCTTGCGCCACTGCTGCTGGAAGGCCTTCTGCGACTTCGGCCCGATGACGCCCATGATGATGCCGATGAGCGGCAGGGAGACGAGCGCGACCAGGGCCAGCTGCCACGAGATCGAGAACATCATGCCGACGACGCCGACGACCATGAGCAGCGAGGTGATCGCCCCGGAGAGCGACTGCTGCAGGGTCTGGGTCATGTTGTCGACGTCGTTGGTGACGCGGCTGATCAGCTCGCCGCGCTGCACGCGATCGAAGTAGCGCAGCGGCAGGCGGTTGATCTTCGCCTCGATCTGCTCGCGCAGGCGCCACATGGTGCGCACCATGATGACGTTGATGATGTAGCCCTGCGCCCACTGCAGCAGCGCGGAGACGATGTAGATCGCCATCGCCCACACGACCACGACGCGGAGCGCGTCGAAGTCGACGCCCGAGCCGGGCTGGAAGTGCTGCATCGCGCCGACCATGTTGGCGAAGTCGTGCTGCCCGGCGGACTCGAGGGCGGCGACGACCTCGGCCTGGCTGAGGCCGGCGAACTGCTCGCCGACCATGCGCGAGACGATGCCCTCGAAGACGATGTTGGTCGCCTCGCCGAGCACCTTGGGCCCGGCGACGGCGAGCACGACGCCGATGGCGCCGAGGATCGACGCGAAGGCGAAGACCCACGCGTGCGGCTTGAGGAGGCCGAGGAAGCGACCGAAGCTGGGCCAGAAGTCCTGGGGCTTGCCGCCCATCGCCCCCGGCTCGTCGGCGCCGGCGGCGATCATCGCCTGCTGCGCCTGCAGCTCCTCTTCGCGCTCGTCGACCGCGGTGGTCTGATCGGTGCTCATGCCCCCACCTCGTTCGCCTCGGCGCCCATCTGGGAGTCCACGATCTCCCGGTACGTCTCGCTCGTCTCGAGCAGCTCGTCGTGCGTGCCGATGCCGGCCATCTTCCCGTCGTCGAGGACGATGATGCGGTCGGCGTCGGTGATCGTCGACACGCGCTGGGCGACGACGATCTTCGTGACCTCGGGCAGCTCCTGCCACAGCGCGCGCCGGAGGCGGGCGTCGGTCGTGAGGTCGAGGGCCGAGAACGAGTCGTCGAACACGAGCACGTCCGGCTGGTGCACGATGGCCCGCGCGATCGCCAGCCGCTGACGCTGGCCGCCCGAGACGTTCGTCCCTCCCTGCGCGATGACGCTGTCGAGCTGGTCGCCCTTCTCGCGCACGAAGTCGGCCGCCTGCGCGATCTCGAGGGCCCGCCAGATGTCGTCCTCCGTGGCGTCCTCGCGACCGAACAGCATGTTGGAGCGGATCGTGCCCGAGAACAGGAACGGACGCTGCGGCACGAGGCCGATGCCCTTCCACAGGGTCTCGAGGTCGGCCTGCGCCACGTCGACGCCGTGCACCCGCACCGTGCCGCTCGTCGCGTCGAACAGGCGAGGGATGAGCGAGATGAGCGTCGACTTGCCCGACCCGGTGGATCCGATGATCGCGACCGTCTCGCCCGGCTCGGCGCGGAAGGAGATGCCGTCGAGCACGGGCTGCTCGGCGCCGGGGTAGGTGAAGGACACCCCGTCGAACTCGACGCGGCCCGGGGCCGGCATGACGCTGACCGGGGCGGCAGGCGGCACGAGCGTCGTCTCGGCGTCGAGCACCTCGCCGATGCGGTCGGCGGAGACCGCCGCGCGCGGGATCATGATCGCCATGAAGCTCGCCATCATGACGCCGCCGAGGATCTGGCCGACGTACTGCATGAAGGCGAACAGCGTGCCGACCTGCGTGTTGCCCGCGTCGACCTCGATGCCGCCGAACCACACGACGCCGACGATCGTGACGTTGAGCACGAGCATGACGAGGGGGAACATGAGGACGAACAGCGAGCCGACCTTGCGGCCGACGACCATGATGTCGGTGTTCGCGAGGCGGAAGCGCTCCTCCTCGATGGCCTCGCGCACGAAGGCGCGCACGACGCGCACGCCCGTCAGCTGCTCGCGCATGACGCGGTTCACGGCGTCGAGGCGCGACTGGTAGCTGCGGAACAGCGGCACCATGCGGCTGATGACGAGCGCCGCCACGAGCAGGAGGGCGGGGATCGCGACCGCGAGGATCCAGCTGAGCCCCACGTCCTGGCGGACGGCCATGATGATGCCGCCGATCGCCATCATGGGCGCCATGACGAGCATGGTGGCGCTCATCATCGCGAGCATCTGCACCTGCTGCACGTCGTTGGTGTTGCGGGTGATGAGCGAGCCGGCGCCGAAGGTCGACACCTCGCGCTCGCTGAACCCGGAGACCCGGGTGAACACGTCGCGGCGGACGTCGCGGCCGAGGCCCATCGCCGCCCGCGCGGCGCAGTAGGTGGCGATGATCGCGGCGAGGATCTGCCCCAGCGCCACGAGCAGCATCCACAGTCCGGTTCGGATGATGTACGGCACGTCGCCGTTGGACACGCCGTTGTCGATGATGTCGGCATTCAGCGTGGGGAGGTACAGGGCGGCGAGCGCCGACGCGAGCTGGAACACCAGCACGCCGACGAGCAGCCCCCAAGAGCGTCCGAGATAGCGGACGAGAAGTTTCCACAGCACGCAGGCAAGTAGACCACGGGGGTCCGACAAACGAAACACGAGCGGATTATTGGATCACCGCCGGAAAATCCCGCCGGTCGCAGGCGGGATCCGCGCTCACGCGCCGCGCGTCAGCCCGACGGCGTCGGCCACCTTCTCGAGCGATCCCAGGACGTCCTGCCGCATCGGCTGCACGCTGACGTGGTCGGCCCCCGCGTCGAGGTGCGCGCGCAGGCCCTCCGCCGCGTCGGCCCCCGTGGGGTTCGCCGCGACGAGGTCGATGAGCGCGTCGCTGCCGCCGTCGTCGAACTCCCGCTCGTCGACGCCGAAGCGGACGAGCGCGCTGCGGTAGTTCTCGAGGCCGAAGTAGAAGCGCAGGTACTTGCGGGCGCGCTGCCTCGCGGTGTCCTGATCGTCGGCGATCGACGCCTTGAGCTCGGGCGCGAGCAGCGCGTGCGGCCCGAGGATCTCGCGCGCGTGACGCGTGTGCGCGGGCGTCGTGAGATACGGGTGCGCGCCGAGCGAGCGCTCCGCGGCGAGCGCGAGCGTCCTGTCGCCGAGCGCCGCGAGCAGGCGGTCCTCCTTCGGGAGGCCCTCCGCGTCGAACACGTCGAGATAGCTCTTCAGCGCCGCGAGGGGCCGCACCCGCTCGGGCGAGGCCTCGCGGTGCCCGGACCCGATGCCGACGACGACGCGCCCCGGGTGCTCCTCCGAGATGCGCAGGTAGGAGGCGGCGACGTCGACCGGGTCGCTCTTCCAGATGTTCACGATGCCCGTCGCGACGACGACGTGCTCGGTCTCGTTGAGCACCAGCTCGACCGTCTCGAGATCCGCATCCGGGGATCCGCCCACCCAGAGGGCGCCGTAGCCGAGGCGCTCCGCGACCGCCGCGACGCCCGGCTTCCACTCGGCCTCGGGGAGCCACACGCCGTAGGTCCCGAGGTTCTCTCTGCTCACCATGATGACCGCCTTCCCGAGCGCTCTCGTCCGCGCCCCATGGGCACCCCACCATAGGGCTCCGACATGTCGTGCGGGTGTCGCGTCGTCACACGTGTTCACGCGCGGCCCTGCCGGGGCGGCGGATCCTTCAGCCGAACAGCGGCTTCCGGTTGCGGTGGGCGAACGCCTGCTCGACGATGTCGTCCGGCAGCTCGTCGAGCGTCGCGGGACTCCAGCGCGGCGACCGGTCCTTGTCGATCATCTGGGCGCGGATGCCCTCGAGCATGTCGGGCTGCGTGTCGACGAACCATCCGACGAGGCCGTACTCCTGCTCGAGCGCCTGCCGCAGGCTGAGCGCGCGCGACGACCGGATCGCGGCGAGCGTCACCGTGAGCGACACGGGAGGGCGCTGCTCGAGCTCGGCGAGGGCCGACGCGGGGGTGCGCGCTTCGTCGCCCCATCGCGGATCCTCCGCGAGCTCCCGCAGCCGGTCGCGCACCTCGGCGATCGTGTCGCGCGAGAACGCGTCGTCGATCCACGCGCGCGCGGCCTCGAGGGAGCTGTCGGCGGGCGTCTCGTCGAAGAGCATGATGAGCTCGGCGGGCGTCGAGGGATCCGCGCGGGTCTCGAGCGCGTGCCGCACGGATCCGAGGTCGGCGCGGGGCACGAGGAAGTCGGCGAAGCCGGCGTGGATCGCGTCGGCCGCGTCCATCGTCTCGCTCGTGAGCGCCAGGTACTCGCCGATGCACCCCGGCGCGCGCGCCAGCAGCCAGGATCCCCCGGCGTCCGGCGTGAAGCCGATGCGCGTCTCGGGCATCGCGAGGCGAGAGGTCTCGGTCACGATGCGCACGCCCGCGTGCCCCGCCATCCCGATGCCGCCGCCCATCGTGACGCCGTCGGCGAAGGCGACGACGGGCTTCGGGAACTCGTCGATCAGGGCGTTCATCTCGTACTCGACGCGGAAGAAGCGCTCGGCCTCGTCCGGTCGGCCGCGGACGATGTCGCGGTGCACGCGGCGCACGTCGCCGCCGGCGCTGAAGCCGCGCTCGCCCACGCCGTCGAGCACCACGATGTCGACCTCGGGGTCGGCCCGGAAGGCGTTCAGCGCCTCCGTCACGACGTCGAGCATCTCGACGTCGACCGCGTTGATCGCCTCCGGGCGATCGAGCGTGATGCGGCCCACTCCGTCGCCCGCGCGGACGAGGATCCGGTCGTCGTGCACAGTCACCCTCGTCACGTTACCCGGCTCCGCGGAGCGCTCCGTTCGTCTCGCGCGCGGCCCGCCCGCGGGCGATTCTCCCCAGCCGACCACGGATATCCCACAAGTGTCAGGTGTTTCCGTCAAGATAGAGGGAACAATCCTGTCCGAGGGGAGTCCGAGTGAGCGACGGCAGAGAGCTGGAATTCGCCGAGGTGTCGATGGTCTTCGACGGCGTTCCGGCTGTTGACGGGCTGACGGCGCGCGTCGATCCGGGGCGCGTGACCGCATTCCTCGGCCCGAACGGCGCCGGCAAGACCACGACCCTGCGCATCCTGCTGGGACAGCTGCGCCCCACCCGCGGGCGCGCCACGATCGGCGGCCGCGTGCTCACGGGGCGCCCCGACGCCTCGGTGGGGTCGGTGCTCGACATCAGCGCGCTGCAGAAGGCGCGCCGCAAGAGCGTGGCGAAGTACCTGACGACCGCGGCGAAGAAGCTCGGCGTCTCGCAGACCCGCGTGCGCGAGGTGCTCGCCGTGGTCGGCCTCGCCGAGATGGGCGAAGTGCGCATCGCGTCGCTGTCGCTCGGCATGAAGCACCGCCTCGCGGTCGCCGAGGCGCTGCTGGGCGACCCGGGCGTGCTCGTGTTCGACGAGCCCGCCAACGGACTCGACCCCGAGGGGATCCGCTGGATCCGCCTGCTCATGCGCCGCTTCGCCGACGAGGGGCGCACCGTGCTCATGTCGTCGCACGTGCTGAGCGAGGTCGAGCAGGTCGCCGACGCCGTGCTCGTGCTCAACGAGGGGCAGCTGCTCTTCGAGGGCCCCATCGAGCTGCTCGCCGACGCCGGGCCCGGCATCGTGACCGCCGACTCCGACGACCGCCCCGCCCTGCAGCGGGCGCTCGCCGACGCGGGGCTCACGTTCCGCGTGCTGCGCAACGGCATCACGATCGACCAGACGACCACGACCGAGGTGGGCGCCCTCGCGGCGCGCGCCGGCGTCGCGCTCACGACGCTCACCCACCGCGGGCCGTCGCTCGAGGACGTCTACCTGCAGATCATCGACGGCACGTGGAGCGCCCCGGCGCGCACGGCCGCGCTCGACCCGCAGGCGTTCGCCGCCGCCGACGCCGCGGACGCGGACGTCCCGGCGGATGAGGGCGCGCCTTCGGAAAGCGCGACGGCCGATGATGACGAGCCGGAGTCGGACGACGACGCGCAGCAGATCGCCGACGCGGAGGCCGAGGGCTTCGACACCGCCATCGGAGCCGACAAGGCAGCCGAGGACAGCCTCGCCGAGCTCGGCCTCGACGAGGCCGATGACGACGCGGACGCCTCCGCAGACGCCGACGGCGACGCGCAGGAGGACGACGAGCACTCCGACGCCGACGCGGGCGTCGTCGCCGCGGCGGCCGCCGCTCTCCCGGGCGCGGGCGCCCTCGCGGGTCTCGCGAGCGCCGTGCGCGACGGCGAGGAGGATCCCGAGGACGAGGCCGCCCGAGAAGGCGGCGACGACGCGACCGCGCTCATCGACGCGGTCCCCGCGGCCGAGGACGACGAGAGCGAGGCGGAGCAGATCGCCGACGCCGAAGGCGAGGGACTCGACACCGCCATCGGCGCCGAAGCGCCCGAGGACGACGCCGACGCGATCGACCGGGCCGACGACGCGGACGTCGAGGACGACCGCGGCGTCGAGGCCGACGAGGCCGAGCAGATCGCCGACGCCGAAGGCGAGGGACTCGACACGGCCATCGGCGCCGAAGCCCCCGAGGACGCGACCGACGAGGACGACGCCTACGCGACCGACCGGGCCGACGACGCAGACGCCGAGAGCGACCACGGCGAGGAAGCCGACGAGGCCGAGCAGATCGCAGAGGCCGAGCAGATCGCAGAGGCCGAAGGCGAGGGACTCGACACCGCCATCGGCGCCGAGGCACCCGACGACGAGGATGCGGACAGCGCCGCCGGCGATGGGCTCGGCGACGACGAGTCCGACGAAGACGCCGAGGCGGGCGCTCGCGCGACCGAGGGATCCGACGACGCGACCGACCGGGTCGACGACGCGGACGACCACGACGAGCAGGCCGACGAGGCCGAGCAGATCGCAGAGGCCGAAGGCGAAGGACTCGACACCGCCATCGGCGCCGAGGCGCCCGACGAGGACGCCGAGAGCGACGAGAACGCCCCCGAGGGCGGGCACGACACCTCCGAGCACGACGAATCGGCCCCCGAGGCGGACGAGAACGCCGAGGCGGACACCGCCGCCGTCGACGTGATCCCCGCAGCCGATCACGCGGAGGAGCAGCCCGACGACGAGCAGATCGCCGACGCCGAGAGCGAAGGGCTCGACACCGCCATCGGCGCCGAGGCACCCGACGACGAGGACGCCGTCGACGACGCCGACTCCGCCGTGGAGGGCGAGCCGCTGCCGGTCGAGGCGACCCCCGGCATCATCGAGGGCATCCCGTCGTCGATCGTGACGCCCGCCGTGGCATCGGCGTTCCAGCGCGCGGAGGAGCTCGAGGGCGACATCGCCGACGTCGAGCGCGAGGTCGCCCGCGACGAGGCCCTCGCCGCCGCGGAGGACGAGGACTGGGAGGCGCAGCTGCGCGCCATGTTCGAGCCGGCCGACGAGGCACCCGCCGCCGAGCCGGAGACCGAGCAGGAGCCTGCGTCCGAGTCGGCTCACGGCGAGGATCCGATCGTCACGCCCGCCGCGATCGCCGGCTCCTCGTTCGGCGAGGCCGCGACGCGCACCATCGACCTCTCCGCGCTCACGAGCGCAGACGAGGACGATCACGACGACGACGTGCTCAAGGATGACCTGATCGGGCGCGACGACACCTGATCACGATCCCGAGAGGGGCCGGAGCCGACAGGGATCCGGCCCCTCTCGCATATCCGGGTGTCGCCCGCTCCGCCGGAGAGCCCGGCCGGGCACCGCCCAGTGCACTCGGAGCCCCCAGACACGACGGCCCAGCGCCGCGGATGCTCAGGTCGCGGAAACGCACCGATCGTCCCGGAACCAGGTGCGCTTCCCCTGCCCCGGGATCGCCGCGAGCGCCCGAGTCGCAGAAACGCACGGATCGGGACGGGATCCGGGTGCTCTTCGCATACCCGGGGATCGCGGCAAGCGCCCAGGTCGCAGAAACGCACGGATCGGGACGGGATCCGGGTGCTCTTCGCGTACTCGAGCGACCATGCCAGTCGCCGGGGCGCGGAAACGCACCGCTCAGCCCCCCGAGCAGGGAGAGCGGAGCGGTGCCTCGGATCCGGGCGCTGGCGCGAGTCTGGCGGACGAGCGCCCGCAGGAACGAAGCGACCGAGGACGCCCACCCGCTCAGCGCCTGATCATCCTGCAGGGCGCGAGCGGGACCGCGCCCGGATCCGAGGCGCCGCGCAGCGGAACCGATCCCGAGTCGCAGAAACGCACGGATCGGGACGGGATCCGGGTGCGTTTCGCCGCCCCGGGCGCCGCGGTCGGCGCCTCAGGGGTCCTCCGCGAAGAGGTGCTGCACCTCGTCGAAGAACGCGGTCTTCGCGCGGGTGCAGTCGTCGAAGTCGGCTTTGCCGCGCTCCCGGGCCGACAGCTCGCGCTTGACGGCCTCGTAGCGCTCGCGTGCCGCGGGCGTCGCCCGCAGCCAGTCGCGGAACCGCACCGTGTACCGGCCCCACGGCGAGTCCGCGCGGCGGACGTGCAGGATCGCTCCGCCCTCGCCGCGCACGAACAGCCGCTTCTCCCAGACCTCGTCGGCGACCTCCTCGTCCCCGCGCGGGATGTCGCGATCGACACCGGGGGAATCGGGGCGGGAGCCGCGCGAGCGCACGTATCCGATCGGCGCGAGGCGCGCGGCGAGCCGCTCCTCGGAGGGCAGGGGCAGGATCCGCACCTGCAGGTCGACGAACGGCTTGGCGGCGAGCCACGGCACGGCCGTCGAGCCGATGTGATCGAGCGCCGCCGACTCCGGTCCGGGAGCCCCGCCAGCGCGGCGCGGATCCGCGCGAGCTCCGCGGCGGCGCGCTCAGCCCAGGCGGGATCGTGAGGGACGAGCGCCGCGGGATCGGAGAGCGCCACGACGCGCCTCAGCCGATCTCGCCCGCCGCCTCGTCGCTCTGCAGCGCCTTCGCGAGCGCGACGCCGTGGCGGGTCGTCACGACCAGGCGCACGAACTCCGATCCCTCGACGAGGTCGATCACCACGCCGGGCCGGCCGCTGCGCACGGCGGCGAAGTCGTCGCCGAACACCGACTTCCACGTGCCGAACGCGAGCCGTCCCGGCACGTGCGTGCCCGGCGCGCGCACGCCGCGCAGCCAGGGGAAGGGATCCTCGACGAGCTGCACCTTCGCGATGCGATCGCGGGGGATCCGCACCGGCTCCTTCCGGTGTGCGAGGACCCGCTCCAGGGGAGCGAGCTGCAGTTCGAGCTGACGGGAATCGACGAGCAGGCTCACCATGAGCCCATCCTGCCAGCGTCGCCTCGGTTCGGGGTGTGCGGCGTCCGCCATGTCCGCGCGCGGCGGATTGGAGGGTGCGTCCGATTTCGTCGGCCGGGGCGGACCGGGGCCCGGGAGGTGGAACCGGTGGGAGACTGAGAGCGATGACCGTGACGGATCCCCGCACCCGCGAGGCCCTCGACCGCGCCGACCGCGGCGAGCGCCTCGACGTCGACGACGCCGAGGCGCTGCTGCGGGCGACGGGCGACGACGCCGAGCGGCTGCTCGACCTGGCCTCGCGGATCCGCGACGAGGGCCTGGCGCTTGCGGGGCGGACCGGCGTCATCACCTACTCGCGCAAGGTGTTCATCCCCCTCACCACGCTGTGCCGGGATCGCTGCCACTACTGCGTGTTCGTCGACACCCCCGGCCAGCTGCTCGCGAAGCGGAAGCCGCCGTACATGAGCGCCGCCCAGGTGCTGTCCGTCGCCAGGCAGGGGCAGGCGATGGGATGCAAGGAGGCGCTTCTCACCCTCGGAGACCGGCCGGAGGACCGCTGGCCGGAGGCGCGCGCCTGGCTCGACGAGCACGGCTACGCCTCGACCCTCGACTACGTGGGCGACATGGCGCGGCTCATCCGCGACGAGACCGGGCTGCTCCCTCACCTCAACCCCGGCGTCATGCACCCCGACGAGCTGGCCCGCCTCAAGCCCGTCGCGCCCTCGATGGGCGTCATGCTCGAGACGACCTCGCGGCGCCTGTTCGAGGAGAAGGGCCAGGTGCACTACGGATCCCCCGACAAGGATCCCGCCGTGCGGCTGAAGCTGCTCGACGACGCCGGATCCGCGCGGATCCCCTTCACGACGGGCATCCTCATCGGCATCGGCGAGACGGTGCGCGACCGCGCCGAGTCGATCGTCGCCCTGCGTGCGGCGCACGAGCGGCGCGGCAACCTGCAGGAGATCATCGTGCAGAACTTCCGCGCCAAGCCGCGCACCGCGATGCGGAACGCGCCCGACGCGGCGCTCGAGGAGTACGTGCGGGCGGTCGCCGCGACCCGCCTGGTGTTCGGGCCGCGCATGCGCGTGCAGGTGCCGCCGAACCTGCAGGACATCCTCGAGCTGGAGCTGCTCGTGCGCGCGGGCGCCGACGACTGGGGCGGGGTCTCGCCCCTCACGGCCGACCACGTCAACCCCGAGCGCCCCTGGCCGCACCTCGACGACCTCGCCCGCACGACGGCGCGGCTCGGCTACACGCTGCGCGAGCGCCTCACCGCGCACCCGGAGTTCCTCGGCGACGAGTGGATCCATCCCGACGTGCGGGGCGCCGTCGACGCTCTGGCGGATCCCGGCACGGGGCTCGCGATCGAGGGCGCCCGTCCCGCGGGGCTCGCGCCGTCGGACCCGGTGCGCCGGGCGGGCGCGGCGCGGGCGGCAGGCGGGTCGCCACGGAACGCGGCCTCGCCCGGCCCCGAGGACGCGCTTCCTGGCAAGGCAGACGAGAACGCGAACTCCCTCCTCGATGGGTCGCCGCGGAACGCGCTATCCACGCCCCCGGACACCGCGCTTCCCGGCGAGGCACGCGACGCGGCGGGGGCCGCCGACGCACCAGACGACGCCCCCGCGGCGGACGGGATGTCCCTGCCGCCGGGCGGGCTCATCGCGGCGGTCGTGGAGCGCGCGACCGAGGATCCCGGATCCCTCGACGACGCCGAGTGGGAGCGGCTGCTCACCGCCACCGGCGACGAGCTCAACGCGGTGGCGCAGGCGGCCGACGACGTGCGCCGCTACACGGTCGGCGAGGCCGTGAGCATCGTCGACAACCGCAACATCTCGTCGTCGCACCTGCGCGTCTCCGGCCGCCGCGAGCCCGGGACGTACGACCTGGCGCTGCTCGAGGAGATGGCCGCCGACGCCGCCGACCTCGGCCTCACGGAGATCTGCGTGCAGGGGCGGCTGGATCCCGCCGAGCACCCGGAGGGCTACCTCGCGATCGCCCGCACGATCCGCCGGGCCGCCCCGGGGATCCATCTGCACGCGTTCCGTCCGCAGGACGTCGCCGACCTCGCCGACCGCGCGGGGCTCGGCATCGACGGCGCGCTGCGGGCGATGCGCGACGCGGGGGTCGACACGGTGCCCGGCACGGGGGTGAAGATCCTCAGCGAGCGCGTGCGCCGCGAGATGGCGCCCGGAGACATCGAGATCGACCGCTGGTTCGAGACGATCACGGCCGCGCACGACGCCGGGTTCTCGTCGACGTCCGTGCTGTTCTACGGCCACGTCGAGACGGCGGCCGAGCGCATCGCGCACCTGCGCGCGCTGCTGTCGATCCAGGCGCGGACGGGCGGGTTCCGCGAATTCGTTCCCATCCCGATGCCCGGGTGGGGGCGCCCGCTCGTCGACGGCCGGTCGGCGCTCGACGAGCACCGCGCGATGACCGCCGTCTCGCGGCTGATGCTCACGGGATCCATCCCGCACGTGCAGATCCCCTGGACGCGGCACGGCCGGGAGATGAGCGCCGAGCTGCTGCGGGCGGGCGGCGACGACCTCGGCGGCACGCTGCGCGACGGCCGCGTGGGCGCCGACTGCGGCGTCGAGGCGGGCCAGGAGCTGACCCTCGACGCGGCGCGCGCCCTCGTGAAGCCGCTGTTCCGCCCGCTGCGGCAGCGCACGACCGACTACGGCGAGCCCTCCCGGGCGCCCGCGGAGGCGCGGGCATGACGACCCGGCGCGTGGGGACCGTCGTCGTCGGAGCCGGGTTCGCCGGCATCGCCCAGGCGCTCGCGCTGCGCGACGCGGGCGTCGACGACGTCGTGATCCTCGAACGGGCGGATCGGATCGGCGGCACCTGGCGCGACAACACCTACCCCGGCATCGCGTGCGACGTGCCCTCGCACCTGTACGGCCTCGAGAGCCACCCCTGGCCGCACTGGTCGCGCGTGTTCGCCCCCGGCGCCGAGATCCGCTCCTATCTCGAGCGGATCGTCGCCGACGAAGGCCTCGACCGCCGGCTGATGCTCGGGACCGCCCTCGCCGGCGCCCGCTGGGACGGCGAGACGTGGCGCATCGAGGTGGCGCACCGCGGCGGGCCGTCCATGCACGACGACGCCAAAGCGCAGCCTCACCCCCCGGAACCGGCCGGATCCGCTCCCCTCGACGACGGAATGGCGTCGTCGTGCACCGGGACCAGCGGAGAAGCCACCGCGCCACCCCACCCCGCACCTGCGCACCGCGGCGGGCCGTCCATGCACGACGACGCCATCGCTCGGCCGGGAGCCCCCGCAGCCTCGGGATCCGCTCCCTCCCCCGGAGAATCGGCGTCGTCGTGCACCGGGGCCCCCGCCCCAGACCGCCCCGCGACCCTCGTCGCCGACCACCTGATCCTCGCCTGCGGGCGGCTGACCGAGCCGCGGATCCCCGAGATCCGCGGGCTCGACACGTTCCCCGGGCCGCTGTTCCACACGGCGCGCTGGGATCACGCCGCCCTCCCCGGGGACGACCTGAGGGGGCGCCGCATCGGCGTCGTCGGCACGGGGGCGAGCGCCGTGCAGCTCGTGCCGGCGCTCGTCGCCCGTGGCGCCGAGGTCGTGCTCTTCCAGCGAAGCCCCGCCTGGATCGTCCCCCGGGACGACGCGCCCGTCGACGCCTCGGAGCGGCGCCGCTTCGCCGACGACCCCGACGCGCTCCGCGCCCACCGCGCGGCGCTCTACGCCGAGGGCGAGGCGCGCTTCGCGTCGCGATCCGGCGACGAGCGCGCCGCGGCCGAGGCCCGCGCCGTCGCGCTCGCCCACCTGGAGCGGCAGGTTCCCGATCCCGCCCTCCGCCGGGCGCTCACCCCCGACTACGCCTTCGGCTGCAAGCGCGTGCTGCTGAGCGACGACTTCTACCCGGCGGTCGCGGGCGACGCGGTCGTGCTCGAGGCGTTCGCCCTGGCCGCCGTGCGCGGATCCGTCCTCGTCGCCGCGTCGGGGCGCGCGCACGAGGTGGACGCGCTCGTGCTCGCGACGGGCTTCGAGACGACGAGGCAGCCCTACGCGCACCTGGTCCGCGGCGAGGGCGGCACCACCCTCGACGCCCACTGGTCGGAGGGGATGACCGCCGTCGCGTCGACGCTCGTTCCGGGGTTCCCGAGCCTCTTCGTGCTCAACGGCCCCAACGCGTCGCTCGGGCACAACTCGTCCGTGCTGCTGTCGGAGGCGCAGGCCGAGTTCGCCGCGCGCCTCATCGCCACAGGATCCGGTCCCGTGCGCGTCACCGAGGACGAGGAGCGCCGCGCGACCGAGGAGATCGCGGTCCGCGCCGCCCGCACGCCGTGGCTGACGGGCGGCTGCGCGAACTGGTACGTCGACGACCGCAGTCGGCGTCTCGCGCTGCTGTGGCCGGGCACCGTCGCCGACTTCCGCGCCCGCCTCGCGGACGCCCTCCCCGATCCCGTGCCAGAAGGAGCATCATGACCGTCCCGTTCCGCTTCGGATACAAGGCCTCCTCCGAGCAGTTCGCCCCGCGCGAGCTGCTCGACTACGCCGTCGGCGCGGAGGAGAACGGCTTCGACTCCGTCTTCCTCAGCGACCACCTCCAGCCGTGGATGCACGAGGGCGGCCACGCCCCGGCTGCCCTCCCCTGGCTCGGATCCGTCGGCGAGGCCACGAGCCGAGTGCTGCTCGGCACCTCCGTGCTCACGCCCACCTTCCGCTATCACCCCGGCGTCATCGCCCAGGCGTTCGCGACGCTCGGGTGCCTCTACCCGGGGCGCATGATCCTGGGCGTCGGCACGGGCGAATCGCTCAACGAGGTGACGCTCGGCCAGACGTGGCCCGACCCGCCCGAGCGCTTCCAGCGCTTGAAGGAGGCGATCCTCCTCATCCGCGAGCTGTGGCGCGGCGAGCGCGTCACCTACGACGGCACGTACTACCGGGTGGACGGCGCGACGATCTACGACCGCCCCGACGAGGAGGTGCCGATCTACATCGGCGCGTCCGGACCGGCCGCGACCCGTCTCGCGGGGCGCATCGCCGACGGGTGGATCACGACGAGCGGCAAGGATCCCGCGCTCTACGCCGACAAGCTGATCCCCGCGTTCGACGAAGGCATCTCGAAGGCCGGGCGCGACCGCGACGACGTCGACCGCATGCTCGAGGTGAAGGTGTCGTTCCGCCCCGACCGCGAGAAGGCGCTCGAGAACACCCGCTTCTGGGCGCCCCTCGCCCTGAGCCCGGACGAGAAGACCGGCGTGCACGACCCGATCGAGATGCAGCGCCTCGCCTCCGAGCTGCCGATCGAGCGCGCCGCGAGCCGGTTCATCGTGTCCGACGATCCTGACGAGCACGTCGCCCGGATCGAGCAGTACCTCGACCTCGGCTTCACGCACCTGGTGTTCCACGATCCCGGCCACGACCAGGCCGATTTCCTGGATCTGTACGGCCGCGAGGTGCTGCCGAAGCTGCGGGATCGGGCGGCGGCGCGATGAGCGGATCCGCGTGCGGCATGGCGGATCCGGGCGCGTGCGGTTCTCGTCGACGCCCGGAAGGTGGTGAAATGGGATCGTGAGCGTGCACTGGTCGGTCATCGTGCCCATCAAGACGACGAGCCTCGGCAAGTCGCGACTCGAGGGAACCGGCACGGAGCGGCCGGCCCTCGCCCTCGCGATCGCCCTCGACACGGTCGAGGCCGCCGCCCGCGCGGAGCGCGTGCGCGAGGTGATCGCCGTCACGTCCGACACCGACGTGCAGGCGGGCGTCGACGCCATCGACGGAGCCCGCTGGATCCCGGATCCCGGCATGGGCCTCAACGGCGCGGTGCGCGCGGGGCTCGAGCACGCCGCGGGCGACGCCCGCGCGGCGCTGCTCGGCGACCTGCCGGCGCTGACGCCCTCCGATCTCGACGCGGCCCTCGACGCCGCCGCCCGCCACGAGCGGGCCTTCGTCTCGGACGCCGAGCGGGCGGGATCCACCCTCGTCGCGTGGAGCGCGCCCGCGACGTACGAGGCGCGCTTCGGCGCCGGGTCGGCCCAGGCGCACGCCGAGGCCGGATTCGTGCCGCTCGACGTGCCGCTCGCGTCGACCGTGCGCCGCGACGCCGACACGCTCGAGCAGCTGCGCGCCTGCGCCGACCTCGGTCTCGGCCCCCGCACCCGCGCGCTCCTCGCCGCGAGCGCCTGAGCCGCGGCGCCCTCAGGACCTCCCCGGGTACGCGAAACGGTCGCGGGTCCGGGCAGCAAAGGTGCGAATCCCCGACCCGACGCCCGCTGGGCCTCGCCGAGTATGAGAAACGGTCGCGAACCCGGGCGGCACGGGTGCGTTTCCCCGACTCGGAGCCCTCTGGGCCTCGCCGAGTAGGCGAAACGGTCACGGATCCGGGCGGCACGGGGAGGTGAAACGGTCACGCGAACGACCCGAGACACACGGTCCACCGACGTGAGGCCGCCGGACGCACCCGGGTATGCGAAACGGTCGCCGATCCGGGCGTCAGGGATGCGATTCCCCGACTCGACGCCCGCCACCGCGCTCCGGGTATGCGAAACGGTCGCGGATCCGGGTCGCACGGGTGCGATTCCTCGACTCGGAGCAACGGGGGGGGCACGCTCGGGGAGGTGAAACGGTCGCGCGAACGACCCGAAGCGCATGTCTCGCCCCCTCCGGCGACGCGACCGCGCGCGCGTGCCCGCGCTCCCCGCGTACGCTCGACGACCATGGGCTACCGCTACACCGTCACGGCCACGTCCCTCGGCGCGGCGGTCGCGGTGTTCGCGGACGACGACCGGCTCGTCGCCCTCGGCACCGCGGAGGATCCGCTGTGGGTCGTGGAGGCCGTCGCGCGGGAGCTGCGGGGCGACCTCCGGGCGGAGAGCGCCGACATCGCGGGCCTCGGCCGGCAGCTCCGCGAGTTCCTCGCCGGATCCCGGCGCGCGTTCGACGTCGAGATCGACTGGCGGCTGTCGCAGGGGTTCGCGCGGGACGCGCTGCAGGCCGTCGCAGAGATCCCGTACGGCGAGACCGCGAGCTACGGCGACGTCGCCGCCATGGCAGGAAGGCCGCGCGCGGCGCGCGCAGTCGGCACCGCATGCCGCCTGACGCCGCTCACGCTCGTCGTCCCGGTGCACCGGGTGATCCGATCCGACGGATCCCTGGGCGAGTACGGCGGGCGCGAGGACGTCAAGCGGATGCTCATCGACCTCGAGCGGGGCGCGCGCGACTGACCGCGATCAGCGGAACGCGGTGCGCACGAGATCGGCGACCCGCGCGAGCGTGTCCTCGTCGATCTCGTCGAGGTACCACGCGCAGGGGCGCAGCACGCTGCCGGACTCAGGTGGTCGCGGCGGCGGCCGCCTTCGCCGCAGCGGGCAGCGCGTCGACGATGCGCGCGAGCGCGGCCTCGTCGTGGGCGGCGGTGAGGAACCACGCCTCGAAGACGCTCGGCGGCAGGTTGACGCCCGCGTCGAGCATCGCGTGGAAGAACGGCGCGTAGCGGAACGCCTCCTGCGTCTTCCCCTCGGCGTAGTCGCGGGGCGCGGTCTCGAGGAACGCGAGGCCGAAGAGCGTGCCGACCCGGGGGATCGCGTGCGCGACGCCCTCCGCGGCGAGCGCCGCCCCCAGCGCCGACGTCACGACGTCGGCGGCGCGTCCGATGTGCGCGTAGACCTCGGGGGTCGCGAGCTCGAGCGTGGCGATGCCCGCCGCGACCGACAGCGGGTTCCCCGACAGGGTGCCCGCCTGGTAGACCGGGCCGGTGGGGGCGAGCTGCTCCATGACGGCGCGCTTCCCGCCGAGCGCCGCGAGGGGCATCCCGCCGCCGATGACCTTGCCGAAGGTGATGAGATCGGGCTCGTAGCGCTCCCCCGCCTCGACCTGCAGCCCCCAGTTCCCGGCGGGGTGCACGCGGAATCCGGTGAGCACCTCGTCGACGATGAGCAGGGCTCCGGATCCGTGGGCGATCTCCGCGAGGCCCGCGTTGAAGCCACGCGGCGGCTCGACGACGCCCATGTTCGCGGGGGCGGACTCGACGATGATCGCGGCGATGCGGTCGCCGTGCTCCCGGAAGACCTCGCGCACGGCGTCGAGGTCGCCGTAGGGCACGACGAGCGTCTCGGCGGCGACGGCGGCGGGGACGCCCGCCGTGCCGGGCAGCGCGAGGGTCGCGACGCCGGATCCCGCGGCCGCGAGCAGCCCGTCGGAGTGACCGTGGTAGTTGCCGTCGAACTTCACGAGCAGGTCGCGCGCCGTGACGCCGCGGGCGAGGCGGATCGCGGTCATCGTCGCCTCGGTGCCGGTGGAGACGAGGCGCACTTCCTCGATGGGCCGGAGCCCTCCGGCCTGCACCCGCTCGGCGATGAGCTCGGCGAGGCGCACCTCGCCCTCCGTCGGGGCGCCGAACGAGAGGCCCTTCGCGGCGGCGTCCTGCACGGCGGCGACCACCTGCGGGTGCGCGTGTCCGAGCAGGGCGGGGCCCCAGCTGGCGACCAGGTCGACGTACTCGCGCCCGGTCGCGTCGACGACGTGCGGTCCGTGCGCGCTGTCGAGGAACCGCGGGGTGCCGCCCACCGATCCGAAGGCCCGAACGGGCGAGTTGACGCCGCCGGGGATCACGTCGCGGGCACGGGCGAACAGGTCGTCATTGCGGTCCATGGGTCAATTCTCTCGCGTGCGCCTGAGCCCCGTCGACACGATCGCCAGGCACACGACGCACACGGCCGCGACGACGACGAGGCTCGCACCGTACGAGATGACGGGCAGGATCGCGGCGAGGAGCGTCGGCAGGAGGAAGCCGACGTAGGTGAGCGCGTAGTACACGCCCGTGATCCCCGCGAGGTCGCGCGGCGTCGCGAGCGACTGCGCGACCACGAGGCCCGACACGACGCACACGCCGTACGACGCCCCGAGCACCGCGGCGACGGCGAAGGCGAGCGCGGGATCCCCCACCTCGGCCGACACGGCGGCGAGGGCCATGCCGATCACCATGCCGACGAGTCCGACGAGGAGGGCGCGGCCGCGGGTGACGCGGTTGATCCACGGCACGAGCGCCTGGAATACGGCGCCCACGCCGAGCGTGATGACGGTCAGCACGGTCGCGTACAGCGTCGTCGCGTCGCCGAGCCGGTGCTCGACCACGCTCGGCATCACCGCGTACGCGACGCCCGCCGCCGCGAACACCCACGGCGCGGCGGGCAGCACGACCCGCCGGAAGATGCGATGCCCCGCGGTGGGGACCGCGAGATCTCGCCACCAGGGCGACGTCGAGCGGCGCGACGCCGGCAGCGATTCGGGCGCGCGGGCCAGCGCCACGGCGGCCACGACGCACAGCGCGAGGTGCACGACGTACGGCAGCTCGGCGGGGATCGGCCCCCACTGGGCGAGGAGCCCCGTCACGCCCGCGCCGATGCCGAAGCCGAGCGTCAGGGTCATGGAGGATCGCCGCGCACCCGCCGTCGGCGACGGCTCCATGCGGGAGAGCTCCTTGATCCAGCTGGATCCGACCGACATGGCGACGCCCACGCCGATGCCGGCCAGCACGCGCCCGACGCAGAGGGTGACGATCGACCTCAGCCCCATCGCGAGCAGCACCGAGGCGAGCGCGGCGGAGACGAGGCCGATCGCCGCGGCCTTCTTGCGGCCGTGCTGATCCGAAAAGGCGCCCGCGACGAGCAGGCCGGGGATCAGCCCGACGACGTACATGCCGAGCAGCAGGTTCACCTGCCACGGGGCGTACCCGCCGAGCACCTCGTAGAGGTGCAGCAGCGGCGTGAAGTGGTTGCCGCCCCACGCGAGCACGAAGACGCTCGGCGCGGCTAGCAGCCAGGATCGGCGGCTCACTCCGCGACCGCGTAGCCGGAGTGCCCGGCGTCGAGGTGATCGGCGATGAGCCGGCGGAACCGCTCGGGATCCTGCTCGCGGATCGCAGCGGCGAGCGCCACGTGCTCGTCGCGCAGGCGGGCGAGGTCGGAGGTCGCGCCCGCAAGCCGAGTGAGCCGGAACATACGCGGCGCGAGCATGCGCGAGATCTCGGCGACCACGCGATTGTCGTCGTGCCCCACGATCGCGAGGTGAAAGGCGTAGTCGAGCTCGGCGAAGGCCGGCGGATCCGCCAGCGCCGCCGACTGCGCGGCCAGGTTCTCGTCGAGCACCGCGAGCAGCCGGGCCCGGTCGTCGCCGGCCGTCGCGAGGTACGTCGCCGCGTTGCCCTCGAACATCGAGCGCACGGCGAGCAGCTCGCGGCGCTCGCGCGCGCTCGGGTTCGTGACGACCGCGCCCTTCTTCGGCACGAGCCGCACGAGGCCCCACCGTTCGAGCCGCAGCATCGCCTCGCGGGCCGGCGTGCGGCTGGCATCGTGCTCGGCGGCGACCTCGACCTCGGTCAGGATCGCCCCCGGCTCGATCTCGCCGTCGGCGATGCGCTTCGCGACGCGGCCGGCGATGCGCTCGGCGATCGGTCGCGGTTCCGGTCCGGTGTTCCAGGGAAGGTCGATCACCCGTTCACCCTACATGCATTCAGTGATGCATGCATTATGGCGATGCAGGATGCCTCCGTCGAGCGACTATGACATCGGCGAGTGACCACGGAATCTCGTGGTCACTCGCCGATTCGATGGTCGCTCGGAGGCGTTACAGCGCCTCGCGCAGCCAGCCCGCCGCTTCGACGGCCCAGTACGTGAGGATCGCGTCGGCGCCCGCTCGACGGATGCCCAGCAGCGACTCCGTGATGGCGGCGCGGCGGTCGATCCAGCCGTTCTGCGCAGCGGCCTCGATCATCGAGTACTCGCCGGACACCTGATACGCCCAGACGGGCACATCGACGGCCGCGCGCACGTCCGCGAGCACGTCGAGATAGGGCAGGGCGGGCTTCACCATCACGACGTCGGCGCCCTCCTCGACATCGAGCAGCGCCTCCCGCACCCCCTCCCGCGCGTTCGCGGGATCCATCTGGTAGGTGCGGCGGTCGCCGGACAGCTGCGAGTCGACGGCCTCGCGGAAGGGCCCGTAGAACGCGCCGGCGTACTTCGCCGAATAGGCGAGGATCAGCGTCTCCGAGAAGCCCGCGTCGTCGAGCGCCTCGCGCACCGCCTCGACCTGGCCGTCCATCATGCCGCTCAGGCCGAGCAGCTGCGCGCCCGCGCGAGCCTGCGCGACGCCCATCGCCGCATAGCGCTCGAGGGTCGCGTCGTTGTCGACGGACCCGTCCCCAGCCAGCACTCCGCAGTGGCCGTGGTCGGTGAACTCGTCGAGGCACAGGTCGGTCTGCACGACGAGCGCGTCTCCGACCTCCTCCGCCACCGCCGCGGTCGCGACGTTGAGGATCCCGTCCGGATCGTCGGCCCCCGACCCCACCGCGTCGCGCACGGCGGGCACGCCGAACAGCATGATGCCGCCGATGCCCGCCTCCGCGGCGTCCGCCGCCGCGCGCCGCAGCGAGTCGAGCGTGTGCTGCCGCTGGCCGGGCATCGACGTGATCGGCCGCGGCTCGTCGATGCCCTCGCGCACGAACGCCGGCAGCACGAGCTGCGACGGAACGAGGTGGTTCTCGCGGGCCAGGCGGCGCACCGCCGGCGACTGGCGCAGACGGCGGGGGCGGTGGGTCGGGAAGCTCACTCGGGATCCTCCTCGTCGTCTTCGAGCGACGACAGGTCGAGAACGCCGGTCGGCGGCACGGCGAGCGCAGCCGGGGTCGGCGGGGGGACGGGGATGCCGGCGAGCGCGTCGATGAGCGAATCGACCGTGCGCCGCGGGGCCACGACGTGGATCGGCAGGCTCATGTCCTCGGCGTCGCTCGCCGTGCGCGGGCCGATCGCCGCGATGACCGTGCGATCCGGGATGTCGGAGAACTGCTCGCGCACCTGACGAGCCACGGATCCGCTCGTCACGAGGATCGCGTTGATGCGTCCGTTGCCCACGTCCCGCGCCGCGCGATCGGTCGCGGGCACTCCGACGGTGCGGTACGCGACGACGCTCGTGACGTCGTGCCCCGCCTCGGAGAGCCGCGTCGTGAGGACCGGCTTCGCGATCTCGCTGCGCAGGGTGAGGATCCGCCGCGGCTCGGGCTCGCGCGCGATGAGATCCGCCGACAGCCCGACGGCGGAGTTGTCGCGCTCGGGCACGAGGTCGACCGGGTAGCCGACCGCCTTGAGGGCGGCGGCCGTCGTCTCGCCGACGGCCGCGACCCTCGTCGTCTCCGGGATCTTCGCGCGGTACGAGAACAGCACGTCCACCGTCGTCGCGCTCGTGACCGTCAGCCACGCGAACCGGCCCTCCGCGAGCTCGGCGAGCGCGCTCTCGAGCGTCGCCGCGTCCTCGGAGGGGGCGAAGTTGATGAGTGGGGAGACGACCGGGACGGCGCCCTTCGCGCGCAGGGTCGCCGCGACGCTGTCGCCCCAGGGACCGCCCCGGGGGACGAGGACGCGCCAGCCGCTGAGGGGTTTGTCGGTCTTGGCTTCCGCAGTCATGTCGTGGGGGCCTCTCTTCTCACGATGTCGGCCGCCCCGTCGTCCAGCAGCCGACGCGCGAGATCGAGTCCGATCTCGCTGGCGCGGGCCGCGAGACCCGTGCCGTCGACAGCCGCACCGCTGCCACGACGCACAATATACCCCTCGACCAGATCGCGCAGGTCGGGGATCCGCTCCCGTCGCTCGGCGACGATCGTCGTCTCGCCGTCGCCGTAGACGACGGCCTGCGCACGCAGCTCGTCGTCCTCCACGCGGGCGTGCGCGCCGACGGGCGCGTGGCAGCCCGCCTCGATGCCGCCGAGCACCGCGCGCTCGATGTCGACCGCGAACCGGGTGAGCGGGTCGTCGAGCCGGGCGATCCACGCCGCGAGCTCCGGATCCGCGTCGGCGCGCGTCTCGACGGCGAGCGCCGCCTGCCCCGCCGCGGTCGGCCAGGAGCCGAGGTCGCGCGGCTCGGCGCGCAGATCGCCGAGCGTCGATGCGCCCTCGTCGGAGGCGTCGACGCGTCCGAGCCCCGCCGCCGCGAGCACGACCGCGTCGAGCTCGCCCGAGCGCACCCGGCCCATGCGCGAGTCGATGTTGCCGCGCAGATCGTGCGTCCGGACGCCGGGGTTCGCCCGGCGCACCTGGGCGATGCGCCGCGGGGATCCCGTGCCGATCCGCGCGCCGGCCGGCATCTCGCCGAGCGGGGCGCCGTCGCGGGTGATGACGACGTCGCGGGCGTCCGCGCGCACGGGCGTCGCCGCGATGACGAGCCCGGGCGGCTGGGCGACGGGAAGATCCTTGAGGGAGTGCACGAGCAGGTCGCACTCGCCGACGAGAAGCGCCTCGCGCAGCCGCGTCGCGAACACGCCCGTGCCGCCGAGCGACGCGAGCGAGGCGCGGCTCGTGTCGCCCTCGGAGACGATCTCGACGAGCTCGACCGGACGCCCGGAGACGCGCTCGAGATCGCGGGCGACCATGCCGGCCTGCGCGGTCGCGAGACGGCTGCGCCGGGTGCCGAGGCGGATCGAGGAGGGGGAGGTCATCGCGCGCCCTACGCCAGCACCTCGGGGATCTCCTCGACCGGGATCCTCCGCCCCGTGTGGAACGGCACCTCCTCGCGCACGTGGAGGCGGGCCTCCGTGTAGCGCAGCTCGCGCATCATGTCGACGAGGTCGGTCAGCGAGTCGGACTCCATCGGGAGCATCCACTCGTAGTCGTTCAGCGCGAACGTCGCCATGGTGTTCGCCACGACGCTCGTGAACGCGGCGCCCTTGCGGCCGTGGTCCGCCAGCATCTTCCGGCGCTCGTCGTCCTCCAGCAGGTACCACTCGTAGCTGCGCACGAACGGGTACACGACCAGCCACTCGCGGGCGTGCTCTCCGCGCAGGTAGCCGGGCACGTGGCGGCGGTTGAACTCGGCGTCGCGGTGCACGGCCATGCCGCTCCAGGACGGCAGGAGGCTCGCGAGCGTCGCGGTGCGACGCAGACGGCGCGTGGCGCGCTGGAGGTCCTCGGGCACGGATCCGTGGATCCAGATCATGAGGTCGGCGTCAGCGCGCATCGCGCTCACGTCGTAGAAACCGCGCACCGTCACGCCCTCGGACTCGAGCTGGGCGACCAGCTGCGCGAGCTCCGTCGTGTCGGTCTCGGTCACGGGGCGGTGGGGATCCCGCCGCCAGACGGTCCAGAGGCTGAAGTTGTCACCTGGAGGAGTATCCGAATCGACCATGAACCCATCTTCCTCCTGTCGCGTGCGTTGGGCCAATCCAGGGGGCGCCTTCCGGTGCGCGGCGCCTCGGGGCGTTCCGCTGCGCTGCCCGCCGGCGTCGTCGCCGGGGCGTCTGAGTATGCGAGAAGCACGCGGATCGGAGGAGCCGGCGCCGCGTCGGGTGTGCGAAACGCACCTGGGAGCACGCCGGATCCGTGCGATTCTGCGACCCGGGCGCGCGCGGCGGGTCGTGCTCGAGCGTGGGCCCGCCGCCGAACCCCTCCGCACGCGAACGGCGCCCTCCCGGATCAGGGAGGGCGCCGTCGATGCGCGCGGTCAGCGGGAGAGGAGGCGGGCGACGCCCCACACCGCGCAGCCCGTCGCCGAGGCGAGCGTGATGATGCCGGCGAGCGCGACGACCGGACGGCGGTCGGCGAGACGACGCGCGTTCCGCACCGCCTTGTCGGTCGCGCGGCCGATGCGCTTGGGGATGTTCGACTTCTCCTCGATCGCCGCGAGCGCCGCCTTGAGCTCGACGCGGGCCAGCTCGACCGGGTCCGAGATGCCGCTCGGGACGACGGTGGGGCTCTGCTCAGTACTCATCCGCGAACTCCTTCACGATCGCCGCGTCGGCCTTCGCCGCCGCCATCGGGCTCTCGATCTGCCCGATGCGCCGGAACCGGCGGAACCACGCGTAGACGAACGCGACGAGCGCGAGCACCAGCCCGATGCCGAACACGATCGCCGCGGACGCGACGAGCGGCAGCCAGATGTCGAGCAGGATGATGAGGAAGGCGAGGAACGCCGGGATCATCCAGAACACGAAGAACAGGCCGATGATCACGGCGACCGCGCCGATGCCGCCGTGCTTGGCGACCTGCGCGATGTACTTCTTGACCGCGTCGAGCTCGGCGACGATGAGGTTCTTGACGAGCTGCGGCACATCGCCGATGAGTGACAGGAGGCTGTCGTCGGCGCGGTCGCGCAGCGGGGAGCGCTGCTCGTGCGGACCGGCCATCAGTCGGCCGCCTTCTTCACGTCGTCAGCGGCGCGCGCCGTCGACTCGAGGCCCGCGTCGAGCTTCTGCCCGGGGGTGCCCTCGGTCGACGAGACCGTCTGCACGACCTTCTTGACGCCCTTCCACGCGATGCGCGGCACGGCCAGCGCGCCCGTGGCGGCGAGGTCCTTCACCCGGCCGACCTGCTTCTGCACCGGCTCGAGCTCCCACACCTTCTGGGCCTGCTCCTTGATCTGCTCGTACCGCGCGCGGCCCGCGCGCGTGCCGAGCACGTATCCGACGCCCAGGCCGACGACCAGCCCGATCTTTCCCCGCATGGGAGTCCCCTCACGTTGGTGGATTCAGCTCTCGCGGTGTCCAGGCTATCCGCGTATTCCCGATTTGGCATCCGCGCCGGCCGCGCGGCGGCCTCACTCGTCCGCGTCGTCGGCGAAGAGAAGGGCCCGGCGCACGCGCTCCGCCTCGCGGGCCGCGTCGGGGACCACCTGCGCGAGCCCCGTGCCGGCGAGCCAGGCGCCGACGGCTCCGATGCCCGGGATCTCCCGGATCGCGTCGCGCGCCCGCGCGGTCGCCTCCGCGTGCCCCTGGGTCGCGGCGGGCTGGGACTGCGAGAAGCGCTCGCGGCGCGCGCCGAGCACCTGTCCCGGAGCGATGTCGACCCCGAGCAGGGCCGACGCCTCCTCGCGCGCGAGGTCGGCGACCTGCGCCTCGTCGAGGCCCTCCATCGCCGGAGCCTCGGCGGCGGTGCCGAAGGACACGCGCACGACGTGCGCACCCGGATCCGCCGCGTCGGCGACCCACTGCCACTTCGCCGTCGCGTGCGTGAGGGCCTTCGCCCGGAAGGATCCGGGAACCGTCAGCACCCCCGTTCCGCGGGGCTTCCGATCGAGCGCGGGCGCGGACACCACGAGCGTGACGACGTCGACGACGGGTCCGGGATGCGGCGGCTCGGCCGCGAGGGCGGAACCCGACAGCGGCGCGAGCAGGCGCCGCGCCGGCCCCTCCTCCGTGGCGACGACGACCGCGTCGGCCTCGAGGGTCGCGAACGCGGGTGCGGGGGTCTCGCCGGCCGGGTTCGCGGATCCGTCGCCCCAGTCGGCGGCACCGGATCCCGCGTCGTCGCCGACAGCGGTCGCGCCCGGATCGGATCCGTCGGATGCGCCGGATCCCGCGTCGGCCGCGGCGCCGAGCGCGCGTCCCGTGGACGCGTCCCCGGCCGCGCGCGGCTCCTCGCCCGGCTCGGCGACGGGCCGCGCGTCGGCGGATCCGTCCGCGCCCTCCGCGGGCGCGTCGATCACGACCCGCCAGGGGCGCGCGTCGGCGGCGTCCGGCGCCTCCTCGATGGCGCGCGCGGGCGTGCCGAGGCGCACCTCGACGCCCCGCTCGGCGAGCGCCTCGACGAGGGCGTCGACGAGGCGGCCCATGCCGCCGCGCAACCCCTTCACGGCGCCGCCCGGGGCGGTGCGCCGCGCCTCCGCGAGGTCGAGCACGGCGCCCGTGAGGGATCCCGCGCGCGTGAGCGCCTGGTTGAGGCCGGGCGCCGCGACGTCGGGGTCGATGCTCTCCGGCGCCGCGGAGTAGACCCCCGTCGTCACGGGCGCGACGAGCCGGTCGAGCACGCGGCGGCCGAGCCGGCTCGCGACGAGGTGGCCGAGCGAGCGGTCGTGCCCGATCGTGAGCACGGGGCGCAGCCGGTCGAGATAGGCGCGCCAGGCGCCCGCGGTGCCGATGATCCGGCGCACGTCCGGGGCGAAGGGGGTGCCGGGGATCCCCAGCACGCCGCCCGCGGGCAGGGGCGCCGCGCCGACGCCGGGCACGCCCGCGACCCACGCGCCGCCCGCACCGGTGCCCGGCGCGACGACCTCGTCCGACAGGCCGAGCTCCTCGACGAGCGCCGCGACGTGGCCGCCGCGGGTGGCGAAGCTCTCGGCACCGAGGTCGAGCGTCAGCCCCGCGACCTCGCCCGAGCGGATCGCGCCACCCGCCCGCTCGGCCGCCTCGACGACCGTGACGCCCATGCCGAGCTTCGCGAACTCGAGCGCCGCGACGAGGCCGCCGATGCCCGCACCCACGACGACGACGCGGGTCTCGGCCGCGCGCTCGTGCAGCGCGACGAGATCCGGGGTCTTCTCGTCGGTCATGCGCGGATCGAGTGGACGAGCTCGACGATGCGCGTGAGCACGGTCGGGTCGGTCTCGGGGGGCACGCCGTGGCCGAGGTTCACGATGTGGGCGCGGGCCGCGCGGCCCCGCTCGACGACGTCGCGCACGTGCTGCTCGAGCACGGGCCACGGCGCCTGCAGCATCGCCGGGTCGATGTTGCCCTGCAGCGTCGTGCCGGGGCCCGCGACGCCCGCCGCCTCGTCGAGCGGCAGGCGCCAGTCCACGCCGACCGCGTCGGCGATGCCGTCGAGGCGCATGTCGCCGAGGAAGGGGCCCGTGCCGACGCCGAAGTGGATCCGCGGCACGCTCGTCACGGATCCGAGGGCGCTCGCGGAGTGCGGCCGCACGAAGCGCCGGTAGTCGGCGGGGGCGAGGGATCCAGCCCACGAGTCGAAGAGCTGCACGGCCGAGGCGCCGGCCTCGATCTGTGCGCCGAGGAACGCCGCGGACACGTCGGCGAGCCAGCCCGCGAGGCGGTTCCACGCGTCGGGGTCGGCGTGCATCATGGCGCGGGCGCGCAGGTGCTCCTTCGAGGGACCGCCCTCGATGAGGTAGGCCGCGAGCGTGAACGGCGCGCCCGCGAAGCCGATGAGCGGCACGCCCTGCGGCGCGAGCTCGGCGACGGTGAGGCGCACGGCCTCGCGGATCGGCTCGGCCGCCGCCGCGACCTCCTCGGGCGCGATCGCCGTGACGCGGTCGACGTCGGCCGTCGTGCGCACGGGATCCGAGAACACGGGACCGCGGCCGGGGACGATCTCGACGTCGAGGCCCGCGAGGCGCAGCGGCACGACGATGTCGCTGAAGAAGATGCCCGCGTCGACGCCGTGGCGCCGCACCGGCTGCAGGGTGATCTCGGCCGCCATCTCGGGGTTCAGGCAGGCGTCGAGCATCTGCGTGCCGACCCGCAGCTCGCGGTACTCCGGCAGGGAGCGGCCCGCCTGCCGCATGAACCAGACGGGGGTGGTCTCGGGGCGGTCGCCGCGCAGCGCGCGCAGGAGGGGAGCGTCGGTGAGGGCCATGCCCCCATCATCCCACCGGGCGGTCGTGTGAGGGCACGGCGAAGGTGCTCGCGAGCCCGGGCAGGGTGGGCCTGTCGAGCGGTCTCGATGCACGACGACGCCAGTTCTCGCCGCCGGGGGGATCAACCGGTTGCGGGGCGCATTCGCCCGCGGATCGACGTCGTCGTGCATCGGAGCTCGACCGCCCGCCCCGCAGCGCGCGAGTCGCCTCCCTCGCAAGCAGCCGCCCCACCATGCGAGTGGCGCAGAAACTCGCGAGTGGCGCAGGAATCAGGCCGAATATCTGCGCCGCTCGCGAAGATCTGCGCCGCTCGCGAGCCGGGGACGGCCTCCCGCCTCCGAGAGCGGCGGCCGCGTCAGCGGACGGCGGCCTTCGCCTCCGGCACCGCGTCGTCGTCGCCCGAGAGCCAGCGCAGCCAGCGGGCGTCGGGGTCCGACTCGAGCACGAGCGCCCGCACGAGGAGCGTGAGCGGGATCGAGAGGATCGCGCCGAGCGGGCCGATCACGAAGGTCCAGAACACGACCGAGAAGAAGCTCAGCGTGAGGGTCAGGCCCACCGCGTCGCTGACGAACTTCGGCTGGATGAGCACCTGCAGCGTGACGTTCGCGACGATGTAGACGATCACGACGATCACCGCCGTCACCCAGTCGTTCGTGACGAGGGCGAGCACCGCGGGCGGCACGAGGCCGAGCACGAAGCCGATGTTCGGCACGAAGTTCGTGACGAACGACAGGATCGCCCACACGATCGGCGCGGGCACGTCGAGCAGGTACAGCGCGACGCCGTCGATGATCGCGACGAGGATTCCGAACGACGCGTTCACGACGAAGTAGCGCCTGACGCCCGCGCAGTAGGAGCGCATGCGATCCATGACGGGGCGGATCCGCCGCCCGAACACCTGCTCGGCTCGCCCGTAGCGCCCCGTGTCGACGCCCATGAAGATCACGTACGCGAGGACGAAGAAGAAGGCCATGCCGACGCTGAGGGTGCTCGACGAGAGCGTGGTCACCCAGCTGATGATGTTCGACGTGCTGAAGATCGACGACAGCTGGCTGCCGATCATCGCGCTCACGCCCATCTCCTCGAGCCAGGCCGAGATGTCGAGCGTCAGGCGCGTGAACTCCGGCATGAGGCTCGTGACGAGCCGCACGAACTCGGCGATCGCCCACGTGAGCAGCAGGGCGAGGATCGCGACGACGACGTACGACAGCAGGATGACCGCCGTGCTGCCCAGCCAGCGGGGCGCGCCGCGGCGCACGAGCGCCGGCCCGATCGGATAGCAGATGATGACGATCACGGCGGCGATCGCGAGGGGTCCGAAGACGCCGCGCGACAGCCAGAGACCGCCCAGCACGACGACCGCCGCGGAGAGGACGAGCAGGATCCGCAGAGCCGGCGGGATGCTCGCGCGTGCGCGTTCGGAAGTCATCACGCCAGCGTAAAACGTCGCGCGCGGGTGGCGGAGGGGGATAACCGGAGAAATCAGGCGCCGCAGGAACGGGATCCGCATCCATGCGCATTCATGCTCGCAAACGCGCGAAACTGCTTGTTTATATGTCCGGACCTGGCTACGTTGGGCGCACGGTCGCCGCACCGGAGAGCGGCCGCGAACAAGGAGCCTTCCCCATGACGCGCAGACGAAGTGTCCGTCCGCTGCTCGCGTCGCTGCTCGCCGCCGGACTGATCGTCACCCCGACGACCGGCATGGCGGCGACAGCCGACGAGCCGCCGCCCCTCGAGATCGGCGAGGGGGTGAACTCCAACGAGACGCCACGCGAGAAGATCGACGTGATGGGCATCTGGGCCCACCCCGACGACGACGCGGGCTTCACCACGCCCTGCGGCGTCTGGAACGACCTCTACGACGTGAAGTGCGGCATCATCATGGCCACGCGCGGCGAGGGCGGATCCAACTCGGTCGGCAGCGAAGCCGGGCCGGACCTCGGGATCCGTCGCGAGAACGAGGACCGCACCTCCCACGTGCGCTCGGGCACGGTCGACATCTTCAACCTCGACCGCGTCGACTTCTACTACAACACCTCCGCGCCGCTGACGGCCGAGGTCTGGGACGCCGACGAGACCCTCCGCCGCACGGTGCGGATCATCCGCGAGACGCAGCCGGAGATCCTCGTCGGGTGGACCCCGTCGCTCGACTCGGGCCACGGCAACCACCAGTACGCGCAGGGACGCATGGTGTGGGAGGCCGCCGCCGCGGCCGCCGACCCGTCGATGTACCCCGAGCAGCTCGAGGGCCTCGGCGCGGTCGAGCCGTGGCAGGTGAAGCGGATCCTCTCGCAGGGGTACTTCGGCGACACCGGCGGCGAGGGCGGCACGGCAGGCCCCGGCTGCAACACCGGATTCATGCCTGCCGCCGACAACCCGCACACCGTGCTCGGCACGTGGACCGGCTACGACTCCCCCTACACGTGGGCCGAGGGCAACCTCGCGGGCCAGGAGGCGGGATCCGCGAAGACCTGGGCGCAGGTCGGCCGCGAGGGCGGCCGCGCGCACCCGACGCAGGCGCGCTCGATGGTCACCGAGACGGTCGAGCCCGACTGCCTGCGCTTCGGCGTCTCGTGGTCGGCTGCCCCCATGCAGCCGAACGGCTCGGACGGCGCCGGCCTCGACGAGGCCGTGCTGCACGGGGCCGTGCTGCCCGACCCGGGCGGGCTCCCGCTCGGGTCGCTGTTCACGGTCGAGCCCGACGACAACTTCGTCGCCGCGGGCGAGCCGTTCGAGGTGACGGTCGGCATCCGCTCCGGCGAGGGCGACCTCGCGGGCGGCGACGTCGCGCTCGACGTGCCCGAGGGCTGGGACGTGAGCGAGGCCGTGAGCCTCGACCAGGTGCCCGCGAGCGACACGGCGGAGGCCGTGTTCACCGTCACCCCCGACGCCGACGCGGACACCACGCGCTACCGGATCGGGGCGACCTTCTCGGGCGACGACGCGACCGCGTACAACGACATGCGCGTCGACCTCGTGCCGCCCGTGGACGGGCGCTTCCAGCGCACCGGCATCCAGGCCGAGTACGAGGAGTGGATAGAGCGCACCGGCGCCTACATCGGCGGCACGTCCGACGCGATCGCGACGGTCGGCGCCGGCGAGACGATCACCGTCCCCGTCGAGGTGACCAACCGCTCGGCGGACGCGCAGACGGCCACCGCGGCGCTCACCGCGCCGGAGGGCTTCTCGCTCGCCGACGACGCTCTCGAGACGGACCCGATCGCCCCCGGCGAGACGGCGACCGTCACGTTCGAGCTCACCCACGCGGATCCGACGGATCCGGGCGGCAGGATCGAGAACGTGAGCCTCGCGACGGCATCGGACGTCGGCTCCTCGACCGAGAGCCTGAACCTCTACGTGGTGCCGACCACGACGATCCCGCAGCTCGACGCGGCGCCCGAGATCGACGGCGCCGTCGACGACGCCTACACGGGCGACCCGATCGACATCGGCCGCGTGTGGGAGGGAGACGCGTGCGAGCCCGACGGCACGGACTGCGGCGAAGGCAGCACCGCGACCCTCGGCTGGCATGACGACGCCCTCTACGTGCACTCGCGCGTGATCGACGACACGGCGAGCGCCGCCGCGACGCCCGATCGGTGCTTCGGCCACTGGCTCGTCGACTCGGTCGAGCTGCTGCTGGATCCGCGCGGGAACTCGGTCGACACGTCGACGACGTTCAAGCTCGGCATGTTCCCCTTCACGGACGACCCCGACGGCGCGAACGGCAACGGGCCGGACGGACCGTGCTGGTCGCGCGACGCGGACAACCACCAGGGCTTCTCGACCGGTCCGCTCGCGGACACGGTGGAGAACGCCCCGAACGCCCCCGGCGTCGAGGTCGCCGTGCAGGCGGCCCGCGGCGAGGACGGCTCGTTCGAGGGCGGCGCGTACGACGTCGAGGTGAAGATCCCGCTCGACGCGCTTCCCGCCGCGGTCGGCCCGACGAGCCCGGCGCCCACGGGCGACGCGGCGACGAACACCGTGGATCCCGAGTACCTCGGGCTGAACGTGACGCCGTACGACTCGGACACGCAGGACTTCATCGGCAAGACGCGCACCGCGTGGTCGCCGTTCGGCAGTCAGCAGTCGGAGCCGCACCGCTGGGGTCACGCGTACCTCGACGGGTACGAGCCGCCGGCCGACCGTTCGACGGAGGCGCCGGACGCGATCATCCCCGACACCGCGCTGCAGGGCGTGGACTCGCCGCAGACCGTCTACCAGTCGGCCGCGCGCGGCGGGACGATCTCGGGCGTGCAGCCGAGCGAGCAGCTCGCGATCGGCGATGTGGCGCTGACCGATGCCGGGGTGACCGTGCCCTACGAGGCCGCGGTCGACGGCGCGCTCGACGTGTTCGTCTGGTCGGGCGACCCGCGGTTCGTGCCCGTCTGGACATCGAGCTGCGAGGGCGACCCGTACGGGTTCGAGGCGTGCTCGCCGGACGACGGCAAGGCCCCAGCGTGGGCCCCCGACATGGGCGGCCGTCTCGTCGCCCAGGGTGCGGCGGACGTGTCGGGATCCGGCGCGGTCGACGTGGCCCTCGACGGGGACGCGCTCGCGCGCCTCGCCGGCGGCGCCGCGGAGGAGAGCGCCTACGTGCTCGTGTCGTACGCCGAGGCGGGACACGACAACGGCGACGGCGTCGCCGCGTGGGCGTTCCCGATCCAGGTCGGCTCGGATGAGCCCGGCGAGGACGGCGAGAACGGCGAGAACGGCGAGGACGGCGAGGACGGCGAGAACGCCGAGGACGCGGGCGAAGCCGCGGAGTCCGGCGAGGCCGGGGAGTCGGCGGAGGCCGGCGAGAGCGCCGACGACGCGGGCGAAGCCGCGGAGTCGGGCGACGACGCCGGCGCCTCGGACGATCAGGGCGAGGCCGGAGACGACGCAGCGGGGCCCGGGGAGGATTCCGCTGACGACGGCGGCGACCTCAGCCCGACCGGCGGCGACGTCCTGTGGCCGCTCGGGATCGGCGCCGCGCTGCTGCTCCTCGCGGGGTCGGCCGTGCTGATCGCACGCCAGCGCCGCAGGGTCTGAGCGCCCCTCACGCGGATGCCCGCCGGAGCAGATGCTCCGGCGGGCATCCGCCGTTCCGGGGCGCTCTTCCGGATCCACCAGTCTGGGTCGCCATGAAACGCCGCCCCACGCGTCGGCGAGGCGGCGTTTCATGGCGACCCCTGCGGGAGAGCGCGACCATGCGGGAGGGCAGCACGTCGCCCCGCCCGCCGGAGGCAGAACATGACGCTCAGGCGGCGACGGCGGTCCCCATCCGGCGCGGGTCGCCGCACGAGCGCATGACGCCCGATGCCGGATCGACGGTAATGCCGTCGAAGTTGCCCGTCATCGAGTTCCAGGGGCCGATCTCGCGCGTCCACAGGCGGTTGCGCTCCGCCCAGCCCCGCACCTCGCGCAGCACCGGCTCTGCGAAGCCCGACTCGATCGTCGTGCCCGGCACCCACCCGCGCGCGGGATCGTGCGGGCGCGCGCCGAAGCGCGGCTCGGCGACGCTCTGCTCGATCGTCATCCCGAAATCGACGAGGTTGACGAGGTTCTGCAGCACGCACGCGACCAGCGACACCGACGGCGATCCCGACGCGATGACGGGCTCGCCGTCGCGGAGCACCATGCTGGGCGCGAGGTAGATCGTCGCTCGCTCGCCCGGCTGCGGCATGACGCGCTGGAAGAACGACCCGCCGCCGGCGAGCTGGAAGCCCTCGGCGTACAGGCCGTTCACCCACGGCGACGCCATGTGCGAGTGGGTGAGCGTCGCCACGTTGCGGTCGGCGTCGACGACGGAGATGTGGATCGTCCCCGGGCTCGGCGGAGTGTCGGACGCGGGACGGGCGAGGGCGTCGAGCACCTCGAAGCGCCGACGCGCGGTGTCCTTCGACAGGAGCGCGTCCATGATCCGCTCGCTCTCGCGGAACCGCTTCTCCCGAGGGGCCGCGTAGTAGACCGCGTTGTGCGCGGCGATCAGGGCACAGAGGGTGCGCGGCGACTGGCTGGCCGGGCCGAGCGCGGCGAGATCCAGGTTCTCCAGGATGTTGAGCGCCTCGACCAGCTGCAGCCCGCCGTCGTCCGGCGGGGCGGATCCCACGACCTCGAGCCCCCGATAGGTGCCGCGCACCGGGTCCGCCCACTCCGCGCGATAGGCCTCGAAGTCCGCCGGCGCGATCACCCCGCCGTCCGCGTCGCTCGCCGCGCAGAAGGCCCGAGCGAAGTCGCCGAGGTAGTAGCTCATGCCCTCGTCGCGCAGGCGCTCCAGAGTGCGCGCGACGCGCTCCTGCACGAGCGCCTGCCCCGGCCCGATGAGCGAGCCGTCGCGGAAGAACATCTCGCGCGACTGCGGGTTGCGGCCGAGGTTCTCGCGCGCGCCGTACATCTCGCCGAAGAGGTACGGCGACACCGCGAAGCCCTCGCGCGCCACGTCGATGGCCGGTTCGAGCAGACGGGCGAGCGACAGCGATCCGAACCGCTCATGGGCGGCCAGGAAGGCGGGCCACCACCCGGGAACGGGCACACCGCGCGCGCGGGTGAGGTCCGCGCCGCCAAAGTCGGGCAGCCCGGCGAGCGGGGCGTTGATGTTGCCGGAGAGGTACGAGGCCTCCCCCGACGCCGCCTCCCGATACACGAGCGAGATGCCGCCCGTGAGCGACGTCATGTGCGGCTCGGTGACGAGCTGCGTCGCGGCGACCGTGAGCACGGCGTCCAGCGCGTTCCCGCCGTCGCGCAGCGCGCGAGCGCCGGCCTCGACGGCGATGGGCTCGGAGCTCACCACCATCCCGCCCGTGCCCGTGGCGACCTGCTTGGCGCCGTAGCGCCCGGGCGTCGCGTACTCGTTCCTCACCGGTCTCTCCTCTTCTTCCGCCGGGCCCCGGCTACGATGCCTGCGCGAGGTCGCGCCGCGCGCGCGGCGCGACCGGATCCGGCACGGGGATCGCTCCGAGGAGCGTCTTCGTGTAGTCGGACGTCGGCCTGCTGAGCACCTGCGACGTGGGCCCGGTCTCGACCACCTGTCCGTCCTTCATGACGAGCACGCGGTCGGAGATGGTCGACACCACGTACAGGTCGTGGCTGATGAACACGCAGGCGAAGTCGTGCTCCTCCTGCAGGCGTGCGAGGAGGTCGAGCACCTTCACCTGCACCGTGACATCGAGGGCCGACGTCGGCTCGTCCGCGATGAGCACGTCCGGACGATGCGAGACGGCGCGGGCAATCGCGACGCGCTGGCGCTGCCCACCGGAGAGCTGATGCCGACGGCGGTCGACCCACGAGGCGTCCAGGTCGACATCCTCCAGCAGCTCCGCCGCCCGCCGGCGCAGCTCGCGGGCGTCTCGCACCGTCCCGCTGCGCCAGAGCGGCTCCGTCACGATCCGCCAGAGCGGGAGGCTCGGATCCAGCGACGAGGTCGGATCCTGGAAGACGAACCCGATCCGCGATAGCGTCCGGCGACGCTCGCGACGCGACTGCCCGACCATGTCGACGCCGCTGAGCGTGATCGCCCCGGCCGTGATGGGTGTGAGGCCGAGGATCGACCGCGCGATCGTGGACTTGCCGGATCCCGACTCGCCCACGATGCCGAGGGTCTCGCCGCGCGCGACCTCGAGGGCCGCCCCCCGGACGGCGACCTTGCCCTGCGCTCCGCGGCGCTTCCCGGCCCGGCCGCGATGCGGGTACTGGACCGTGAGGTTGCTGGTGGTGAGGGTGGCCGGCTTCACCGTCGCGCCGCCGGTGTCAGGGGCGTTCCCGGCCGCGTCGGCCGCCGCGTCCTCGTCGTCCTTCGCGCTGTGCAGAGACCGGGCCGCTCCGAGGAGCATCTGGGTGTACTCGTGCTGCGGATCGGCGAAGATCGAGAAGACGTCGCCCGTCTCGACGACCTCGCCGTGCCGCATGACGACGACCGCGTCGGCGATGTCAGCGACCACGCCCATGTCGTGGGTCACGAAGATCATCGACATCTCCTCCTGCTCGACGAGCTGGCGGAACATCGTGAGCACCTGCCGCTGGGTCGTGACGTCGAGCGCGGTCGTCGGCTCGTCGGCGATGAGGAGCTTCGGCTTCCAGGCGACCGCGCCCGCGGCCATGACGCGCTGACGCTGGCCGCCCGAGAGCTGGTGCGGGTAGCGGCGCAGCAGCCCCTCCTGGGAGCGGAGGCCGACCGCGGCGAGCAGCTCCTCCGGCGTGCGCGCCCGGGAGCGATTCTCAGGGCTCAGGTGCGCGCCGATCGCCTCCTCGAGGAAGTCTCCGATCGTGTGCAGCGGATTCAGGGCGGTCATCGGCTCCTGGTAGACGCACGCGATCTCGGATCCGCGGTACCGCTCCATCTCGCGATCGGGCAGGTCCACGAGCTCGGTGCCCTCGAAGCGGATCGACCCGCGCGCGACGCCCCCGGGCGGCAGGAGCCGAGGAACGGCCATGGCGCTCATCGACTTGCCCGCTCCGGACTCGCCGACGAGGGCGACGACCTTGCCCTTCGGCACCTCGAAGCTCGCCCCGTGGACGACCTCGACGCCCGAGACCTCGATGCGCAGATCGGACACGCTCAGAAGCGGCGCGAGCCCGGCGGGGCTCTTCATCTCGTCGTCCATGGTCACGCACTCACCTTCTGAATCGACTGCACGCGGGCGCGCCCGCGGCGACGGGACCGGCCTTCGCCGCGCGGGTCCAGGAGATCGCGGACCCAGTCGGCCACGTATCCGAAGACCACGAGCAGCAGCACGAGGACGATGCTCGGGATGAGCAGCTGCCACGGGCTCTGCATGACGTACTGCTGCCCCGTCGCGATCATGAGGCCGAGTGACGGCTCCGGGGGCGTGATCCCGAGGCCGAGGAAGCTCAGCCCGGATTCGAGGCCCACGGCGAGCGCGAGCGTCACGAACGCCTGCGCGAGGACGAGGGGGCCGACGCCGCGCAGCAGCGGACCGCGGATGATCTGCCAGCGCGTGCCTCCCGCGAGCTCGGCCGCCTCCACGTAGAGGGAGCTCCGCAGCGACAGGACCTCGCCGTAGACGAGGCGCGCGAACGCCGGGAAGAACACCAGGCCGCAGACGACGGCGACCGTCACGTTGCCCGCCCCGTACAGCGAGACGATGAGCATCGCGAAGACGAGGGTCGGGATCGCCAGGATGATCTCGACGAACCGCATGAGCAGGAGGTCGGCGATCCCGCGGAAGTACGCGGCCAGGATCCCGATGAGCGTTCCGACGACGCCTGCGAGCAGCGTGCCGGCGGCGCACACGATGAGCTCGGTCCGCAGCCCGAAGACGAGGCGCGCGAACGCGTCGCGGCCGAGGTTGTCGGTGCCGAGCGGGTGATCGGGGGTGAAGGCCGGTGCGAACGCGTTCTGGACGTCCTGCGCGAACGGGCTGACGTCGGTGACGAGGGGATAGATGAAGATGAAGCAGATCACGAGGAACGTGACGCAGGTGGTGATGAACAGGCCGGGGCTCGACTTGCTCCGGAGGGAGCGGACGAGGTCGCGCATCGTGATCAGGCCTCCACTCGGGGGTCCAGGAACCGGTACAGCAGGTCGACGATGAGGTTCGACACGATGAAGACGATCGCGAAGACGATCACGATGCCCTGCACCAGGGGGTAGTCGCGCCCGTTGATGGCGTTCAGGAGGGTCAGCCCGACGCCCGGCCAGTTGAACACCTGCTCGACGAGCACGGTCGCGCCGAGCAGCGTTCCGAGCTGCAGGCCCGACACGGTGACGACCGGGTTCATCGCGTTGCGGAAGACGTGGCGGCGGAACACGCGGGGGCGCGACAGGCCCATCCCGCGCGCCGTGCGCACCCAGTCCTCGCGGCGCACCGCGAGGACCGAGGTGCGCGTGACGCGGCCGAGCATCGCCAGGAAGCCGAACGAGAGCGCGAGCCCTGGAAGGAACGCGTGCCAGAGGAAGGCGCCGAAGCCGTCCTGGATCGGGCTGAAGCCGAGGGAGGGGAACCAGCCGAGGATCACCCCGAAGACCAGCGCGAGGAAGATCGCGATGACGAACCCGGGCGTGGAGACCGCCACCGAGAGAACCCCGGAGAGGATGCGGTCGAGCACCCCGCCCGACCAGTTGCCGGAGATCGTCCCGAACGCGATGCCGACGACGAGACCGATGATCAGCGCGATGACCACGAGGACGATCGTGTTGCCGAACGGCGCCGCCATCACCTCCCCGACGGGGGAAGAGTAGCGGATCGAGCTCCCCAGGTCCCCCCGGAGGAGATCCCAGAGGTAGATCGCGTACTGCTCGACGAGCGGACGGTCGAGGCCGAGCTCGTTCTCGAGTGCCGCGATGGCGGCGGGGTTCGCTTCCCCGCCGCCGGCGCCGCCCTGCAGGATGATCGCCGCGGGGCCGCCCGGCACCGCGCGCAGCGCCAGGAAGACGGCCGTCACGACGCCCCAGATGGTGACGGCGCCGAGGCCGACGCGGACAAGGATGTATCGGATCATGGCGCACTCACTCGCATCGTGATCGATTCCGGCTCCCCGGGATCATTCCGACAGCTGGACGTTCTCGAAGCTGTACAGCGACGAGTAGTTCAACGCCCCGGAGAGCATCTCGAAGCCCTCGAGGGAGTCGACGTAGGCGAACGCCGTCGCGCCCTGGCCGGTCGTGATGAAGGGCACGTCCTCGAGGTAGATCTCGCCGAGCTCGTGGTAGATGGCCTCGCGCTCGGGGCCGTCGGGGGTCTGGGCGCCCTCCTTCAGCAGGTCCGCGTAGAGGTCCTGATCGATCCCGTAGCTGCGCACGAAGCTCGGCCCGCCGAGGAACGCTCCCGACAGCGCGGCCGGGTCGTTCATGGCGGCGGGCGGACCGCTGATGAGCAGGTCGTAGGATCCACTGTCGCCTCTCGTGATGAGGTTCGCGTAGTCGCCGGTCACGATCTCGACCTGGAGCCCGACCTCCTCGAGGTCGCTCTTGATGACCTGCGCGCGCTCCGTGTAGCCGAAGTACTGCGAGGTGGTGAGGAGGTCCAGGCTGAATCCGTCCTCGTATCCCGCCTCGGCCAGGAGCTCCCGGGCCTTCTCGGGGTCATGCGCGAAGTGGTTCGCTTGCTCCTCGTCGTAATAGGGGCTGTCCGCGGAGAGCGGCAGTCCGCCGCCCGCGGTCCCGTAGCCGAGCGTGCCGACCTCGTTCAGCGCCTCGGTGTCGATCGCGTACGCGAGCGCCTGCCGCACGGTCGGCTCGGCGAGCGGCCCTTCCTCGAGGTTGAGGAGCACGCCCCCGTAGAGCCCGGGCGCCGTGTCGAGGGTGACGCCGTCCGCGTTCTCCAGCGTCTCGTAGTCCGACGCGGGAACGTAATCGATGAACTGCACCTGACCGCTCGTGAGCGCCTTGACGCGCGTCTGCGCGTCGGGCATGAAGGTCATCTCGATCGTGTCGAGGCCCACCGCGTCGGCGTTGTAGAAGTCGGGGTTCGCCTCGAGTGTGAAGGACACGCCCTTGCTGTAGTCCGTGATCATGAACGGCCCGGCGCCGACGGGGGCGCCGCTCTCATCGAGCGGCTCCTCCGGGACGATGGCGGACAGCGGGTCGGCGAGGACGTTCGGGAACGCGGTCTGCGGCTCGGCGAGCGTCAGCACGACGGTCGTGTCGTCCGGCGTCTCGATCTCGGAGACGTTCGCGAACTCGCCCTGGTAGTTCGCGCCGTTCTCCTCGTTCGCGAAGTACTCGAACGTGCGCTTCACGTCGGCGGAGGTGAGGGGGTCGCCGTTCGAGAAGGCGAGGTCGGGGCGCAGGGTGAACGAGTAGGTGAGGCCGTCCTCCGACACCTCGTAGTCCGATGCGAGGGCAGGGGCCGGCTCGCCGTCGGCGTCGTACTGCAGGAGGCCGCGACGGACGAGGGCCGTCACCTCCTTCGCGGCGGACCCCTGGTCGACGCCGGTCTTGATGTCGGTCGGCTCGGCCGACAGGCCGTATTCGAGGGCGCGGTCCCCGGATCCGCCGCCGGTCGGCGCGGTGTCTGCGGCGCAGCCGGCGAGCGCGACGGTGAGGGTGGCAGCGGCCGTGAGCGCGACGGTGCGCATGCGGCGGGCTGTTGTGGTCTTCGACATGGATTCGATCCATTTCTCTCGGGCCGTGCTGGGGCGGAAGGGAGAAGGGGGTGTGCGTGCGGAGGGCACCCTGGGTGACCGACCGCCTCGTCACACGACTGCGGACGACGCGACCTGCACCACCCGTGTGGGAACGTTCCCTATTGGGGTTTTCCATACTCTCCCCCACGTTGGGAACGATGTCAATATCATGGGGGGAGTTTTCTCGGTCGGTAATCCAACCGTCATACGGGGCCAGAGCCGTTCGCTACGATGCGACGGACACCGGGGGAGGATCGCATGGTACGCGAGACAGTCACGATCATCGATGTCGCGCAGAAGGCGGGGGTGTCGAAGTCGGCCGCCGCGCGGGTGCTGGCGCGCAACGGGTCCGCGAGCGCCGCGACGCGGGAGAAGGTCCTCCACGCCGCCTCCGAGCTCGGATACCGACCGAACCAGCTGGCCCGCGCGATGAAGTCGGGCGCGACGAACACGATCGGCATCGTGGTGCCCGACGTGATCATCCCCTTCTTCTCGGCCGTGCTGCGGGGGCTCACCGACAACGCGCGCGCCGCCGGGTTCGAGGTGCTCGTCAGCAACACGGACAACGACGCCGACATCGAGGCGCGCTCGCTCGAGCTGCTCGCCGAGCAGCGGGTGGACGGGATCGCGATCGCCCCCGTGTTCCAGGATCCGCCGACCGCGATCCTGCGGCTCGTCGACGAGGGGATGCCCGTCGTGCTGCTCGATCGCCGGATGCCCGGGCTCGAGCATCTGCCCCTCGTCTCCGTCGATCACGTCGGCGCGGCCGAGCAGGCGACCCGGGCGCTCATCGGCCTCGGCCACGAGCGGATCGCGCTGCTCGCCGAGGCCGCTCCCGCCCTGCCGACCCTGCAGCGGCTCACCGCGAGCGCGCCGGACGACCCGGCCCTGACGCTCCTGCGCCCCTCCGCCCAGCGCATCGTCGGCTACCTGCGCGCGCTGGAGCACGCGGGGCTCGGCGTCGACGAGGGCCTCATCGTGCGCTCCGGCTACACGACCGCGAGCGCGCAGGAATCCGTGGAGGCGTTCCTCGACCTCGAGACCGGGGCGACGGCGCTGCACGCGACCAACGCCGTGCTGAGCTCGGGCGCCTATCGCGGGATCCGGTCCCGCGGACTGCGCCTCCCCGACGACCTCTCGTTCATCGGCTTCGACGACCAGGAGTGGACGACGATGGTCCAGCCCGCCGTCACGGTCGTGGAGCAGCCCCGTCAGAGGCTCGGGGCGACGGCGCTGACCGTGCTGACGAGCGTCATCCGCGGCCGCCCGGCCGACCCTCTCGACCACCTCCTCGACGCGGAGATGCTCATGAGGGGGTCAGCCGGGGCCGCTCAGGCGCGGTAGCGGCGCGCGGTCTCCTCCGAGACCCGCCCGTCGGCGACGTCGGCCGCGATGGCCTCGTCGGGCCGGTCAGAGGGATTCCCGTACCCGCCGGCGCCGGCGGTCTCGATCGACGCCCACTGGCCCGGCTGCAGCACCGTGTAGCCGTGGTCGATGGGAAGCGCGTCATCGCTGAGCACGCAGCGCGCCGAGGCGCCAGGGCCGCCGCCGAAGACGCCCCACGGCTGCGACCTCTGCCGGCTGGTGTCCAGCCAGAAGTGCACGTTCTCGGCCTCCGCGCGGATCCGCCTCCGGATCCCCATGCCGCCGCGGTGCTCGCCGATGCCGCCCGAGTCCTCGATGAACTCGTACGCCTCGACCATCAGCGGGTACTCGCTCTCCAGGCTCTCGACGGGCAGGTTCGACGTGTTCGTCATGTGCACCTGCACGCCGTCGAGGCCGTCCTTGTCGAACCGCGCCCCGCTGCCGCCGCCGATCGTCTCGAGGTACACGAAGTCCCGCCCGCGCGCCGGGTCATGGCCGGAGAAGTGCACGCCCGTGTTCGCGCCGTTCGACGCGCCCGTGACGCGCTCCGGCACGGCAGGGGCGAGCGCTCCCTGGATGAGGTCCACGATGCGCTGGCAGGTCTCGCTGCGGCCGTTGACCGCGGCGGGAGCCGAGCAGTTCACGATCGAGTTCTCCGGCGCCTCGATCGTGACCGGCCGGTACAGCCCGGCGTTCGGCGCGATGTCGGGATCGATGAGCGTCTTGATCGTGTAGTAGACCGCGGCGTACAGCCCGGTCCACACGACGTTCACGCTCGCCCGCACCTGCGGCGGGTTGCCCGCGAAGTCGAACAGCATCTCGTCACCCGTCACGACGATCCGCACCCTGAGGGTCAGCTCGTCGTCCAGCTCGGGGCAATCGAAGAGATCCTCGAAGACGTACTCGCCGTCGGGGAACTCCGCGATCGCGGCCCGGGTGCGCCGCTCGGTGTAGTCGAGCAGCTCGGCGCCGATCGCGCGCACCGTGCCGACGCCGTAGCGCGCGCACAGCTCGCCGAACCGGGTCACCGCGACGCGCAGCGCCGACTCCTGGGCTCGCAGATCGGCGACCCGCTCCTCCGGCACCTGGCAGTTCAGCAGGATCAGCTGCAGCAGCTGGTCCTGACGCACGCCCTCGCGCACGAGGTGCACCGGCGGGATCCGGATCGCCTCCTGGAAGATGTGCGCGTGCCCGCGGTCGCCGAAGTCGGCGTGGTGCGCGAGGGTCGCGGCCCACGCGGTCAGCTCGCCGTCCACGAAGATCGGCGTCGCCAGCACGATGTCGGGAAGGTGCGACCCTCCTCCCGTGTAAGGGTCGTTGCCGATGAAGATGTCGCCGGGGCGGATCTCGTCCAGCGGATAGCGCTCGCGCAGCGACGCGACGATGCCCATGAGCGAGCCGAGGTGCAGGGGCGATCCGCCCTCGTCCTGCGCGATCGCCTGGCCCTCCGCGTCGAACAGGCTCGCCGTGCAGTCGCGGCGCTCCTTGATGTTCGGCGAGTACGCGGCCTTCACGAGCGTCTCGCTCATCTCCTCGACGATGGTCGACAGCGCCGAGCCGACGACCTCCACCAGGACGGGATCCAGCTCCACGGTGCTCATTCCTGCTCTCCGATCTCGATCACCAGGTTGCGGTAGTCGTCCACGCGGCACGTGTCGCCGGGCAGCAGGACGGTGGTCGTGTCCATCTGTTCGACGATGGCGGGGCCGGCGATCACGTCGCCCGGCGTCAGCCGCGACCGGTCGTAGATGGGCGTATCGACGTAGCCGTCCGACGGGTCGAAGCAGGTGCTCCGGATGCCGACGAACGCTCGCTGCGGATCCGACTCCGACGTCTCGTCGCGCCGCGTGTCGACGTGCGCGGCCTCGCCTGACGCCTCGAGGCGGAAGGTGACGACCTCGACGGCCGCGTCCTCGGAGCGGTAGCCGTAGACCCGCTCGTGCGCCTCGTGGAAGAGCTCGACGACGCGGGCGACCCCGTCGGCGGCGAACCGGTGCCCCTCGGGGACCTCGATCGCGAGCTCGAAGTTCTGGCCGCGGTAGCGCAGATCCATACGGCGCAGGAGCTCGCGCCCCTCCGGCTCGACCTCCTCCTCGTCGAACCACTCGGCCGCGCGGGAGGCGAGCTCGTCGAAGACGGCGTCGAGGCCCTCGGCGCCCGCCGCGTCGACCGGCGTGATCTGGGTGCGCATGAAGTCGGTCTTCACGTCGGTCATGAGCAGGCCGAGCGCCGACTGCGCACCGGGGATCTCCGGCACCACGATCGTGCGCATCCCGAGCTCCTGCGCGAGGCGGGAGGCGTGCAGCGGCCCCGCGCCCCCGAAGGGCACGAGCGCATAGTCGCGCGGGTCGTACCCGCGCTGCACGCTCACGACGCGGATCGCCCGCGCCATGTTCGCCGTCACGACGCGGAGGATCCCGAGCGCCGTCTCCTCGACGCTGAGCCCCAGGGGCCCGGCCAGGCGCCGGACCGCGGCGACGGAGGCCTCGCGGTCGATCTTCATCTGGCCGTTCAGCAGGTACTCGGGGTTGAGCATCCGCAGCACGACGTTGGCGTCGGTCACCGCGGCCTCGTCGCCGTTGCCGTAGCAGGCGGGGCCGGGGAAGGCGCCGGCGCTCTGGGGGCCGACGCGCAGGTGGTTCCCGCTGTCGATCCAGGCGAGCGATCCGCCGCCCGCACCGACCGTGTGGATGTCGAGCATCGGCGAGCGCACGGGGCGCCCGTCGAGCTCCATGCCCGCCGTGACCTTGGGACGCCCCTCCTGCACGAGCGAGATGTCCGACGACGTCCCTCCCATGTCGAAGGTGATGATGTCGTCGAAGCCCGCCGCCTGGCAGATCTGTGCCGCACCCACGACGCCTGTGCTCGGGCCGGACAGCACGAGCCGGACGGGGAACGACTCGGCGGTGGCGAACGGGATCACGCCGCCGTTGCTCTGCGTGACGTGCGGGACCGCCTCGAGGCCGCGATCCGCGAGCACGCCGCGCAGCCGCGCGAGGTAGTTCGCCACGACGGGGCCGACGTACGCGTTGGTCACGACGGTCGAGAGGCGCTCGTACTCGCGGAACTCCGGGAGGACGTCGCTCGAGAGCGAGACGTACGCGTCGGGGATCTCCTCGCGGACGATCTCGCCGACGCGGCGCTCGTGCGCGCCGTCGAGGTAGCTGTACAGGAGGCAGACGGCGATGGATCGCACGCCCTGATCCCGCAGCTCGCGCACGGCACGGCGCACGTCGTCCTCGTCGAGCGGGGTCTCGACGGCGCCCGTGTGGCGCAGCCGCTCGGTGACCTCCTTGCGCAGGTGACGCGGCACCTGCGGGGTCGGCTTGTCGGCCCGGGGGTCGTACATACTGGGGCGGCGGCCGCGGCCGAGCTCCAGCAGGTCGCGGAAGCCACGCGTCGTGATGAGGCCCGTGACAGCCCCGCGACCGGTGAGCAGCGCGTTGGTCCCGACGGTCGTGCCGTGGGCGAAGTAGCCGACCTCGTCGATCGTGCGGTCGCCGATCTGGTCAAGGATCTCGGTCACGCCCTGGACGATGGCCCGGCCCGGGTCTTCCGGGGTGCTCGACACCTTCCGGACGTGCACGCGCGCCGTCGCCTCGTCGAACGCGCACACGTCCGTGAACGTCCCGCCCGTGTCGACCCCGATGCGCAAGGTCATGCCTTCACCGCTTTCTTCTCGTCGTTGATGTCGTGTGGGCCTGCGACCGCGTCGGCGTCGAAGGGGATCCCGCGCCCGAAGGCCCCGTCCTCCTGGCACACCTGCGCAGCCTGGGCGCTCGCCGACACGAGCGTCGAGCGCACGTCGCGGTCTGCGGCCAGGCCGACCAGCACCGCGGCGATGAACGCGTCGCCCGCACCGAGCGTGTCGCGCGCGCTGATGCGATCGGCGGGCTGCCTGACGATCCCCTCGGAGGATCCGAAGATCGCGCCCTCCGGCCCGCGGGTGGCAAGCACGTGCGCAGCGCCCGCGGCCAGCGCCCGCTCGACCAGCGCGAGCGCCTCGGCGTCGGAGAGGTGGCTCGTCGAGTAGCTCGCGAGGAAGAGGTGCGGCAGGAACGGCTCCGTCTCGTCGATGTCGAACCGGCTGCCGAAGTCGAACGACACCTTCGCCCGCTCGGCCATCTCGGGGATCCGCTCACGTAGCGTGCCCGCGTAGCCCGAGTGGACGATATCGTAGTCGGCCACGGCGGCCAGCTGCGCGGCGTCCATCTCGAACTGCGCCGTCGTGCGGTCGGAGCGCAGGAACACCCGGTCGTTGCCGCGCAGCTCGACGTCGGCGGTCGCGTTCGGCCCGTGCGCGACCCGCGTGAGCGACGTGTCGACGTGCTCCGCCTGGAGGGTCTGCAGGATGTGACGCCCCGCCGCGTCGTCGCCGACGACGCCCAGGTATCCCGCGTTCGCCCCCCGGCGGGCCGCGAAGACGGCCACGTTCAGGGCGTTGCCGCCCGGGTACAGGGTCGCGGCATCCAGGTATCGATCGGCGACGTTGTCACCGGCACCCAGGATCTTCATCGGATGTCCCGTCTCCCGCCGGTCAGTAGGCGATCTTGTACATGTACCGGCGCTGCGAGGTGTCGTGCCCGCGACGCGCCGCGACGTGATCGAGCACACGGCGCTCGGCGCTCATGAGCGCGAGGACGCTGAGGTCGGCGCGGGACGCCTCGGGGATGCCGGGGAGCGAGAACGTCGCGGTGTCGACCGCGGCCGAGTTGCGGGTCTGACCCTCGGCGAAGCTGATGACGCGCTCGCCCAGCGCGCGGCTGGCGTCCTCCGCGACGAGGGTGACGACGGTCGTGTCCTCGAGCACCATCTCGAGCGGGCCGTGGAAGAAGTCGCCCGCGTTGATCGCGGCGGAGTTCATCCAGCTCATCTCCTGGAAGTAGCACCAGGCCATCATCTTGGCCATGCCGTACGCGGGGCCGCCGCCGACGATGTAGCTCAGGGGCGCGTCCTCCGCGGAGAGCAGGTCGGCGACGCGCTCGCCCGCCTCGACGACCTCGTCCTTGACCGCGCGGAGCGCCCCCGGCAGCGCGGGGATGCCGGCGCGCAGCTCGGCGGCCTTCTCGGGCGCACCGTAGGCGTCGAGAAGCGCGGCGGCGACCTGCTCGTTGTGCACGAGCTTGGGCTCGGTGATCGAGATCGTGTCCGGGTAATCGAGGTGCACGGCGCCGATGCGTCCGAGCGGGTTGTCGCCCTGGCGGGAGATCCCGGCGACGAGCGCGCCGCGGCTCTGGGCGAACTCGGCGGCGGCGACCGTCTCCGGGGTGCCGCCGGAGTGCGAGGCGGCGACCACGAGGGCCTTCTCGTTCAGCCCGACCGGCGCCCGCGAGGTGAGCTCCGCGCTGGTGATGCGCTGGCTCACGATGCCCGGCGCGTAGCGGTCGAGCAGGTCGAACGCGGGGAACGTCCCGAAGTGCGAGCCGCCGCAGCCCACCAGGTAGACCCGCTCGACGCCCTGGTCCACGGCGCGCTCGACGAGCGCCCGCGCCTTGTCGTCCTGGTCGATCGCGTGCTGCACGCACGCCTCGAAGTCGTCGGGGACGGGGATCAGATCGCTCATCGCTGTCGCTTTCTGTGAGGGAGGTTCTTCGTGAGGCCGACCCAGATTTGGGATCGTTCCCACGTGTACTCTCCCTCAGATTGGGAACGATGTCAATAGTCGGCGAGGACGATCGCCGCGAGCGCCCCTTCCGCCCCGGTGCACGACGACGCCGTTTCTGCCCTGCTCGGCGGTCCGCCCCGGCGTGTCGCTCCTCCTCGCTCGAATCCGGCGGCGTCGTGCGCCCGACCCCGGGATGCATGTGCCCGCCTCGACGACGAGGGTCGCCAGAAAACGCGCCCCGTGCGCGGACCAGACGGCGTTTCATGGCGACCCATGCGAGGAGGCGGCCCCCACGCCGGGGGCAGCGAGGCGGCGTTCGCCGACCGGATCGCGAGAAACGGCATGTCTCGCAAATGTTCGGAATGGCACCCGTATTCCCACCGAATGTGAGACAGCCACCCCTCCCGACGAGAGCATGTCTCACGAACGGTCAGAATGACACCCGCATCCCGACCAGACGTGAGACATGCCCGCGCGCTGGCGGCCGCCGACCGCCCGCGCGCCGACGGCCCGCGCCGCCGACGGCCCACGACGCCTCCGCCCGCGCCGCCGACAACGGGACCGCCTCCGACGCCTGCCGCGGAGCCCCTACTTCACGGCGCCCTCGATCATGCCGCGGATGAAGTGGCGCTGGAGGAAGATGTAGAGCACCACGACGGGCAGAGCCACGAGGATCGCGCCGGCGGCGAGCAGCGCGGTGCCCTGCGTGTACTGGCCCTGGAAGAACGCCAGCCCGAGGGGCGCGGTGCGCACCGTGCCGTTGGGCGACATGACGAGCGGCACGAGGAACTCGTTCCACGTCCACATGAACGTCAGCAGCACGAGCGTGAGGATCGCGGGGCGCCCGATGGGCACGAGGATCTGCCAGAGGATCCGCCAGGATCCCGCGCCGTCCAGACGCGCCGCCTCGACGAGCTCGCGGCTCGATCCGCGGAAGTAGGCACGCATCCAGAACGTCCCGAAGGCGATCGACATCGCGATCTGCGGCAGCGCGACGCCCCAGATCGTGTTCGTCAGCCCGAGCGCGCGCATGTCGAAGAACATGGGCACGATGAACGCCTCCGTCGGCACCATGATGCCGAGCAGGAACAGGTAGAACAGCGGCGTCGCGCCGCGGAACCGCATCGTGCCGAGCGCGTACCCGGCGAGGATCGACGCGCTGACGGCGACGAGCACGACGATCACGGCGACCGTGACCGAGTTCAGCATGTAGTCGCCGAAGCGCCCGATCTGCCAGGCGTTGACGAAGTTCTCCCAGTGGATCCCCGGGCCGGACGAGGCGCGCTCGGGGCCCAGGGAGAGCGTGACGATGACCCCGATGGGGGCGAGGATGACGAACGCGAACGCGATGAGGATGACGTAGTTCGCGACGCGCTCGAAGGCGGAGATCTTCATCGGCGCTCTCCGATCACGTTGACGACGGCGTTGATGAGGAAGACGATGGCCGTCAGCACGATGCCGACCGCCGCGGCGGCGCCGACCTCGCCGATGGTGAAGGCGAGGCGGTACACCTCGTAGCTCGGCACCGTCGTCGACGTGCCCGGCCCGCCGCTCGTCGTCACGTAGACGAGGTCGAAGGTCTTCAGGGCCGCGACGATCGTGAGGGTCAGCGCGACCGTCACCTCGCCGCGCACGGCGGGCAGGGTGATGGCGAAGAACTCGCGCAGCGCGCCCGCGCCGTCGAGGCGGGCCGCCTCGTACTGCTCTCGGGGGATCCGCGACATGCCGGCCATGAGCAGCACGGTCACGAGGCCGGTGGAGACCCAGGTGCCGATGAGGCCGACGGCCGGCAGCGCCCAGTCGTAGTCGCCGAGCCAGGCGCGGGCGAGCCCGCCGAGGCCCACGGCGCGGAGGGCCTCGTTGAGGGGGCCGGTCGGCGCGTAGATCTGGCGCCAGGTCACGGCGATGACGACCATCGCGATGACCTGCGGCAGGAACACGATGGTGCGGAAGAATCCGAGTCCCCGCACCTTCGCTCGGGTGAGGAGGGCGGCCAGGAGGAGGCCGAGGCAGAGCGGCAGCACCGCGAAGAACACGATGAGCACGAGGGCGTGCACGAACGCCTCGCGGAGCTGCGCGCTCTGGAAGACGGCGACGTAGTTGTCGAAGCCGACGAAGACGGATGCGCCGAGACCGTCCCACTCGTAGAGAGAGAACTGGGCGGCCCGCCCGAGCGGCACGAGCAGGAACAGCCCGTACAGCACCAGCGCCGGCGCGAGGTACGCGTAGGGCAGCCAGGGGCGGGTCACCCGGGCGGAGCGGCGTGCGCCCCTCCGCCCGGTGACGATCGCGACGGTATCGGTCATCGTCAGCCCGTGAACTCCGCGTAGTCGGTCTCGAGCTGCTCGGTGAACTCGGCGGGCGTCGAGCGCCCGTCGAGGAGATCCTGCAGCGCCTGCCCCATCGTGTCGGCGAACGTCGGGGTCGCGTAGTCGAGGTACGGCAGCACGGCGCCCGACTCGGTCACCTCGCCGAACTCGGTGAACACCTCGGCCTGCACGCCGCCGTCGGGAGCGTGCGACGCGGTGTCGTTGACGGGGAGGTTGCCCGTCTCGGCGAGGATCCCCATGGCCTCGTCGCTCGTGAGGAAGTCGATGTACGCCGCGGCCGCGTCGGGGTTCTCGCTGCCAGACGTGATCGCGAACGGCAGGCCCGTGCCGCCTGTGGTCGCCTTCGTGCCGTCCTCGAGGGCGGGCACGAAGAAGCCCACGTCGTCGCCCATCGCGTCCTCGAGGTCGGCGGCGAGCCAGGATCCGCCGATGAGGAACACGCCCTCGCCCGCGGCGAGGTCCTGCCAGGCGGCGTCGTAGTCGGTGCCGTTGACGCCCTCGTTGAAGAAGCCGTCCTCGACCCAGCCCTGGATGTGCGCGGCGGCCTCCTCGTTCTCCGGCGTCGTCCAGCTCGCGCCGGGGTTTCCGAGGCCGAGGTCGACGATCTGGTCGGCGGGAACGTACGCGCCCTGCAGCGGGCCGAACACGTGCAGCCCGGGCCACTGCTCGATGTTGCCGAGCTGCATGGGCGTCTCCCCCGCGTCCTTCGCGGTCTGGAGGGCCTCGTCGAACGCGGCCCAGTCGGCGGGCACCTCGAGGCCGAGCTCGTCGAGCTTGCTCTTGCTGTAGAAGATGCCGACGACCTCGCCGACCTGCGGCAGGCCGTAGAGGCTGCCGTCGCCGAACACGGTCGCGTCGTCGCTGTAGGTGGAGTACTGCAGGATCGACTCGGAGTACCGGTCGCCCCACCCGTACGCCTCGGCGTAGTCGTCGAGGGCGCGCAGCTGCCCGGCCTCGACGAACGCGCCCATCGTGTTGCGGCCGTTGTTGGCCTGCACCACGTCGGGGGCGTCGTCGTCGGTGATCGCGAGGCGCAGCGTCGTGGCGAGGTCGTCGAAGGCCTGCGAGTTCCGGTCGATCGTGACGTTGGGGTACTTCTCCTCGAACGCCGCGTTGAGCTGCTCGATCTGCTCGTTCTGACCGCCGCGGACCTCCTGGTCCCAGACGGTGAGGGTGATGTCGCCGAGGTCGGAGATGTCGGTCGTGATCTCGCCCTGCTCGGCGGGCTCCTCCGCGTCCCCTCCGGGGCTCGCGCCGGGCGCGCAGGCCGTGAGTCCGAGGGCGAGCGCGGCTCCCGCGGCGCCCATCGTCAGGATGCTGTGGCGTCGTTGCATGGGTCTTTCCTCTCTGAAGGCTCCCGCCTCAGTTCGCGAAGCGGGAGAAGGGGGTGCGCCTGTCGGCACGGTGATGCAGGGGTTCGGGGATCCGCCGGACGAGCTCGTCGACGAAGCGGAAGCGGTCATCGGGGAAGGTGCGTCGGGCGTCGGCGATGTCGCCCCAGCAGGGGGCGGCGGTCGCACCGCCGAGCTCGGTCGTGGCGATGCCGGAGGAGAGCACGGCGAACGCGACGGCGTCGGCGAGCGGCAGCTCGTCGAGCACGGCCCACACGAGCGCGGCCTGGAAGACGTCGCCCGCACCCGTCGCGTCGCGGGCGTCGACGGGGAGGCCGGGCACGTCGACCTCCTCGCCCGTCGCGGCGTCGACCGCGAACGCCCCGCGGGCGCCGCGGGTGACGACGACGAGCGGCACGCGGGCGGCGAGCGCGCGGGCCGCCTCCCGCGCCGACGTCGCGCCCGTGTAGGCGATCGCCTCGTGCTCGTTGGGCGTGAACGCCCAGCAGTGCTCGAGCGGGCGCAGGCGGTCGGCGCTCCACGCGCCCGTGGGGTCCCACCCCGAGTCGGCGAAGATGCGGGTGCCCTGCCGGGAGGCGCGGCGCCACCAGGCGTCGGGCGCGTCGCCCGCGAGCTGGGCGAGGTCGGCGATCGCCGCGCGGGCCGAGGCGCCGTCGGGCAGCGGATCCACGGGATCCGCCCGCTCCTCCCGCGTGATCATCGACCGGTCGCCGTCGTGCGCGATCGAGACGGTCACGGGCGTGGGCCAGTCGGGGAGCACGCGGGTGCGGGCGAGGTCGACGCCCTCGACGTCGCCGAGCACGTGGCGGCACCAGCGCCCGTGCAGGTCGTCGCCGAGCGTCGAGGCGAGCCCGGTCGAGAGGCCGAGCCGCGCGGCGGCGACGGCGAGCGTGGCGATGCCGCCGGGGCTCGCGCTCATCCGCGACGCGTAGACCTCGGTGCCGGGGCGCGGATCCGCGTCGAGGTCGCCCATCACGAGGTCGAAGAACGTCGGGCCCGCGAGCACGACGTCGTGGGCGGCGCGGCCGTCTGGTGCGGTCATCGGTCGTCCCTTCGTCCAGCATCTCCTGCACCGGATGATCCGGATTGTCAGAACATGCACTCCTACTCTGGCATGAACGAAAGCCTGCGCGCTAGTGCTCGATTCTGCTCACTTCTGGCTGTTACTCTGTCGTCATGCTCACGGCGACCCGGCAGGCGAAGATCCTGGAGAGCGTGCGAACCGGCGGCGAGGTGCGCGTCGACGCCCTCGCCGACCACTTCGGCGTCTCCCCCTCGACGATCCGGCGCGATCTCAACGCCCTCAGCGCCGACGGCCTGCTGCGCCGGGTGCGCGGCGGCGGAAGCGTCGAGGTCGACGACACGCCCTTCCGCGACGTCGCGGCGCGCGACGCCGACGAGAAGACCGCCATCGCCGACCGCGCGGCGGAGCTCGTCGCCGACGGCGACGTCGTGCTCATCGACATCGGCACGACGACCGCCCTCGTCGCCGAGCGCCTGCGCGGACGCCGCATCACCGTCCTCACCGCGAGCCTCGCCGTCATCGACGCCCTCCGCGACGACGACGTCGTCGAGGTGATCGTGCTCGGCGGGGCGCTGCGCAAGAACTACTACTCGATGGTCGGCGCGCTCACCGAGCAAGCCCTCGCGCAGATCCGCGCGACCGTGTGCTTCCTCGGCACGAGCGGCGTGCGGCCCGACGGATCCATCGCCGACACGACAGGCATGGAGGTGCCGGTCAAGCGGGCGATGATCGCGTCGTCCGACCGGGTCGTCGTGCTCGCCGACCGCGCCAAATTCCCCGGCACGGGGCTGCTCAGCGTCTGCGGCCCGAGCGAGATCTCGACCGTCGTGACGAACACCGGCGCCGACGAGGCGACCTGCTCCCTTCTGGAGCGCGAAGGAGTGGAGGTCCTGACCGCATGAAGCTCACCCTGATCGGCGGCGGAGGATTCCGCGTGCCCGGCGTGTACGAGGCGATCGCCTCCGACGACGCCCCCGTGCGCATCGACGAGCTCGTGCTCCACGATGTGTCGCAGAGCCGGCTCGACACGATCCACGCGATCGTCGACGCGCTCGCCCCGCGCTTCCAGCACCCGCCGCGCGTGACGACCTCGACCGACCTCGCCGAGGCGCTCGCGGGAACCGACTTCGTGTTCTCGGCCGTGCGCATCGGCGGATCGGCCGGCCGCGTCGCCGACGAGCACATCGCCCTCGCCGAGGGCGTGCTCGGGCAGGAGACCGTGGGCCCGGGCGGGCTCGCGTACGCGCTGCGCACGCTGCCGTTCATGATGACGGTGGCCGAGACCGTGCGCGACGTCGCGCCCGACGCGTGGGTCATCAACTTCACGAACCCCGCGGGCATCGTGACGGAGGCCATGCGCGCCGTGCTCGGCGACCGCGTCATCGGCATCTGCGACACCCCGATCGGCCTCATGCGCCGCGCCCTGCAGGCGGTCGGCGGCGCCGCCGGAGGCGAGGTGACGTTCGACTACGTGGGCCTCAACCACCTCGGATGGCTGCGCTCCGTCTCGGTCGACGGGAAGGACCTCCTCCCCCGGCTCCTCGCCTCAGACGAGGCGCTCGAGTCGATCGAGGAGGCGCGGCTCGTCGGCTTCGACTGGGTGCGCGCGCTGGGCGCCCTGCCCAACGAGTACCTCTTCTACTACTACTTCGCGCGCGAGGCGCGGGAGCGGATCCGCTCGTCCGACGAGACGCGCGGGCAGTTCCTCGACCGCCAGCAGTCGGCGTTCTTCGCCGACCCCGGCGACGACCCGCTCGTCGCGTGGCAGCGCACGCTGCACGAACGCGAGTCGAGCTACATGGCCGAGAGCCGCGAGCAGGACGAGGAGCGCCACGCGGAGGACGTCGACGGCGGCGGCTACCAGAAGGTCGCGCTCGACCTCATGGCCGCGCTCGCGACCGGCCGCCCGGCGACGATGATCCTCAACGTGGGCAACGGATCCCTCGTGCCCGAGCTGCCGGCCGACGCCGTCGTCGAGGTGGGCTGCCGCGTGGACGGCGACGGGGTGCACCCCCTGCCGATCGCCCCCGTGAGCACCGAGATGCTGGGCCTCATGGCCCCCGTGAAGGCCGCCGAGCGGCAGATCATCGCCGCGGCGCGAGAGGGATCCCGCGACCGCGCGTGGCGCGCCTTCGCCGCGCACCCGCTCGTCGACTCGATCGCCGTCGCGAAGCGCCTCGTCGAGGCGTACCGAGCCCGGTTCCCCGAGATCGACGAGCTGCTCGGCTGAGGGGCGGCCTCCCGGAAGCGTGCGGCCCTCTGCGGCTCGCGGCCGTCCGGGGCTCGCGATCCGTCGGGGCCCGCGGCCTGCGGAGGCGTGTGGCCCTCTGCGGTTCGCGGTCTCCGGAGGCTCGCGAGTGGCGCAGATTCTCGCGAGTGGCGCAGATATCCGGCCGAATTTCTGCGCCGCTCGCGAGTTCCTGCGCCGCTCGCGAGCCGCGGGGGCCCGGCGGGAGCGCCTCCGACCGACCCGAAGATGCCGTCTGTCCGGGAGGCAAGGCGAGCCTTTGTTCTCTGGAATCGTTCAGAAGAGTCTTCGACGAGCTGTAGAATGAGTGATCGTGCTGCTGTGTGTGTCCGCAAGTCATAAGACCGCGTCCTTCGAGACGCTCGAACGACTGAGCACGCAGAACGAGGCCGTCGCCCCGCTGATCGCCCAGGCATCCCCCGGCATCGACGGCGCCGTCGTGCTCGCCACGTGCAACCGATTCGAGGCCTACGTCGAGGTCTCCTCGCCCGCGGCCCGCGAGGTCGGCATCGCCGCCGCCGCCGACGCCATCGAGCGCGCCACGGGCGTGCCCCGCGGCGAGCTGGCCGAGTCGGCGATCGTGAAGAGCGACGGATCCGCGATCGAGCACCTCTTCTCCGTCGCCTCCGGCCTCGAGTCGGTCGTGGTGGGCGAGGGCGAGATCGGCGGCCAGGTGCGCCGCGCACTCGAGGAGGCGCGCGAGCACGGCACCACCTCGACCCAGCTGGAGCGCCTCTTCCAGAAGGCCACCGAGACGCAGAAGAGCGTCAAGAACGCCACCGCGCTCGGCCGCGCGGGCCGTTCGCTCGTGCGCCTCGCGCTCGACCTGGCCGACAGCCGCATCGCCGACTGGAGCGAGATCGACGTGCTGCTCGTCGGCACGGGATCCTACGCCGCGGCGACGCTCGCCGCCCTGCGCGATCGGGGCGTCGCGTCGATCGGCGTCCACTCGCCCTCGGGCCGCACCCAGTTCGCGGCGAAGCACGGCCTCACCCAGATCGCCGACGACGACTTCGCGGCCGCCGCCGCATCCGTCGACATGGTCATCACCTGCTCGTCGAGCGAGCACCCGGTGCTCGACGCGGCGACGCTGCGGGCCGGAGGGTTCGATCGTCGCGGCTTCCTCATCGACCTGGGCCTCCCCCGCAACATCGACCCCGACGTGGCCGAGCTGCCGGGCGTCACCCTGCTCGACCTCGAGACGATCCGCCTCCACGCGCCCCTCGAGGAGCTGCAGGCCGGCGACGCGGCGCGCGAGATCGTGCGCGACGCGGTGGCGAAGTTCGACGAGGCCGCGCGCCGCCAGACGGCCCAGCCCGCCGTCGTCGCCCTGCGCAAGCACGTCTTCTCCGTCCTCGAGCGCGAGCTGGAGCGCGGGCGCAACCACGCGCACTCCGACGAGATCGCCGAGGCCCTGCGCCACTTCACCGGCATGCTGCTGCACACGCCGACGACGCGTGCACAGGATCTCGCCGCCGAGGGGCGCGCCGACGCGGTGTTCGACGCCGTCGAGGCGCTCTTCGACATCGACGCGCGTCCCGCCGCCGAGCCAGCCGCACCCCCGGCCTCCTGCCCGATGAGCGGCCGCTCCGCCGCGAGCTGACCGGCGCCTTCGGGCGTCTTCGGGGCGTTCTCGGCACCGCGAACGCCGGGGATCCCGCGAACGCCGGATGGATCCGGGCCGATCGGACCGGCGTTCGCGGGATCTCCGGGCGAAGCGCGTGCCTCGTCGCGCGGGTTCCCCAGGCGGAGCGGCTGGGTCCGTGCCGTTGTGTCGGGTATCCGGATCCGCCAGGTTCTCCTCGGGAGCAGGCGAGCGGGGCGGCCCAGGATCTCCGACACAACAGCCCCGCTGCACAGCACCTCGGATCCGGGCGCGATCCCGCTCGCGCCCTGCACCGTGATCTGCACCTGAGCGGGCGGCCTTCCTCGGTTGCTCGACGCGTGAGGCTGCTCGCCCGCCAGACCCGAGCCGGCGCCCGGGTCCGAGGCGCCACTCCGCTCACCCGGGAGGTGCGGTTCTGCGACCCGAACGGATTCATCTCCACCCGGGTATCCGAAACGCACCCAGATCTCCACGCGGGAGGTGCGTTATGCAGACCTGGGCGCCCGGGTGGATGTTCGAGGAGGCGGAACGCACGCCAGCCCGCCGCGGCGAGGTGCGATACGGCGACGCGGGTCTCCCTACGCGGGCACCTCGGATCCGGGCGCGGTCCCGCTCGCGCCCTGCACGGTGACGCGCGCCCGGGGCGGGCGACGTTCCTCGGCCGCTCGGCGCGCGCGACGGCTCGACCACCAGATCCCCGCGGGTGCGGTCTGGCGACGCGAAGGGATCCACCCCGTCCGGGAGGAGAAACGCACCCGAATCAGCCCCAGGAGGGTGCGATTCCCCGACCCCAGCGTCCCCGCGGTGGCCCGAGGACGCGAAACGCACTCGCCCCGCGCCGTGCGGTGCTGCGTCCCGAGCGCACCCCGAACGGCATCGCTCGCGAGCGGCGCAGGATCGGCTCGGCCCTGCGCTCCTCGCGAGTTCCGGCGCCCCGCGAGCCAGGGGCGCCGATCCGGGCGCCGGATCCGCTCGCCTCAGCGCAGGCGGGCGAGGAGGGCGCGGGAGGCGTCCTCGACCATCGTCAGCGCGTCCTCGAACGCGCGGTCGTCGTCATAGTAGGGATCGGGCACGTCTTCCTCCACCCGATCCGGGTCGAACGACAGCAGCAGCCGCACCTTGTCGCGATCCGCGTCGGTGCGCGCCGCGCGCCGGAGGGCGCGCTCGTGGCCGCGGTCCAGGGCGACCACGAGATCCAGGTCGTCGAACCAGGCCGGATCGAACTGCCGGGCCCGATGCGCCGTGCCGTCGTATCCGCGGCGCGCGAGCGCGGCGACGGCGCGTGGATCCGCGGGATCCCCCACGTGCCAGTCGCCGGTTCCCGCCGAGCTCACGACGAACCGGTCGGCGAGCCCCGCCTCCGCCGCGAGGTGCGCGAACACGACATCGGCCATGGGCGAACGGCAGATGTTCCCCGTGCACACGAAGCAGACGCGGGTCGGCGAGGAGTCGGTCACCCGGCCAGGATAGCGAGGCGACGCCACGCCGCTCGATGCCGCAGCGCCCTGCCGGCGAGGCGACCCCGAGAACCGGCCACCTGGCGGGCCTCGGCCGTGGTGCGCTCGCGGCGGGCGTCGCGCACCCGACGCTTCCGCAGCCACGCGGAGAGTCGAACGCGCCGAGCTCGGCGATACCCGGTCGGCGGATCCGCAGGGGGCCGAGACGTCACACGGTCAGGCCGTCGAGCAGCCGCCGCAGACGCATCGCCTGACGCGGCGTGTGCTCGGCGACCGGACTGCGGGATCGGCCCCGGATGCCGCGAACCCGAGCCCGTAGTCGGCGCCGGATGCCGCGAAGCGGGGCGAGATCGGCATCCGCTCAGCGAAGCCGACACCCGCGAGGCGAGCACCGGACCGCGAGCACCGCCCAGCAAAGTCTTCGCCCACACAGCCCGCGGCGGACGGCGCGAGGCTAGAGCCGGCCGCCGCGACGGCGCTCCACCGCGGCGCGGGCGGCGTACTCGGCCTCGATGTGCTTCCGGTAGGCGCCCTGCAGTCGGCGCCTCCGCAGCCACGCGGACAGGGCGAACGCGACGACCGCGACCACGCCCGTCGCAGCGAGGAGCGAGATCATCTCGAGGTCCGCCTCGCCGTCGACGAACACGCTGACGAGCAGGAACACGAAGACCGCCGCGCTGACGATCCCGACCAGGTTGCACACCCACGTGCCCAGCATCTGGATCGTCTCGACGGGCCGCGTGAAGAGCCCCACGACCAGCCTCAGCACGAAGACCACGATGATGATGGCCAGCCCGATCAGCAGCACCGGCATGAGCGTCCCCTGCCCCCTCGACGCCCGTCACGATACCGCTCCCGGCGGCACTGCCGACGCCGGGGATCCCGGGAGCGCCGGGCGGATCCGGGCGGGACGAACCGGCACCCGCGGGATCCTCGGGTGAAGGGTGCGCGATCCGAAAGACCGCGCACGCCGCGGGATCCGACGCACCGGGAATCCGCGGCGGCGCGCCGGAGTCCCGCAGCGGCAGCCGGCCGCGCCACCGTGGATCCACCTGGGATCGCCGCGGCGGTTCACGCCCCTCCGGCCCGAGCGCTTCCGGACGCCATCGCGCTCGCGAGCGGCGCAGATGTTCGCGAACGGCGCCGGTATCCGTCCGCATGTCTGCGCCACTCGCGAATTCCTGCGCCACTCGCGAGCCAGCGAGAAAAGGGATGGGCGGTCCGGACACCCCTCCAGCAACCGAGGTTGACAATCACCGCATAAGCAACGTAGGTTGCTCATATGGAGACACGACAGGTCGCGGACGCCGCCGCCGACACCTCCGACCCCCGATCGGGGCTGCGGGCGATCTCCTCGCTGCGCGCGCTGGCCGATCGGCTCGAGCTCGCGCAGGTCGAGGCGGGGCTGCGCGCCGGGATGAGCTGGCAGGAGATCGCCGACGCGCTCGGCGTCACGCGGCAGGCCGCGCACAAGAAGCATGCGAAGAGGATCGACCCGTCGCTCCCGGTGCCGAGGAGGGCCCGATGAGCAGACTGACCGAGATGGCCGCGACGAGCCACACCCTCTCCGTCGCTGCGCTGGAGGAGGCATCGCGCGTCGGCCAGCGCACGGCCGACATCGACCACCTGCTGCTCGCGCTCGTCGTCAGCGCGCAGGACGCGGGGCAGGTGCTGCGGAGCCTCGGCATCACGCTCGCGTCGGCTCGCGAGGCCGTCGCCGAGCAGCACGCGGATCAGCTGGCCTCCCTCGGCATCACCGCGCCCGCCCCCGAGCCGGGCCGGATCACGTTCCACGAGACGGGAGGCCAGGAGTGGGGCGAGCGGCCGCTCGAGGTCATCAGGCGCTCGGCCGACGGCGATCGCCGGGGCGATGCGGCCGCGGTGCTCCGCGAGCTGCTCGACGAGCCGAGCGGCTTCATCGATCAGGTGCTCCGGCGGCTCGGCACGACGCCCGATGCGGTGCGCGCCCGCCTCGACGAGGTCGAGCGTCACCCGACGCTCCCGCCCGCCGATGCGGGGAGCCCGCTGTCCGGATCCGCACAGGGCTTCGCCGCGGCGCCCGTCGAGGCGGTCTGGGCGCTGCTCGCGGATCCCTCCCGCATGCCCGAATGGGATCCCGCCACGGGCGCAGTGGAGGACGCCCCGACCTCGGCCGCGATCGGATCGACCTGGACGGGCCGACTGCACACCCGGCGCGCCGACGGCAGGCCGCTGCGGGTGAAGCCCGAGCGGCGACGCACCCGCATCGAGGTCGTCGACGTCGAGGAGCATCAGCTCATCGGGTGGCGCCTCACCTGGCCCGACGCGCCGAAGACGAACGCCCGGCGCATCCGCATCGCGCTCGAACCGGCCGCGGGAGGCACCCAGCTGCGCATCGACCTGGCGTGGGAACCGGATGCGCACCGTCGCCCTTCGCCGCTCGCCGTCGTAGTGAGATGGCTGGTGCGGCCGCTCACGCGCCTCGCGATCTGGATGCAGACGACGCAGATCGCGGCCGCCATCAGCCGCGCGTTCCGCTGAGTCCCGGAGACGAGACATGACGACGCCCACCGTGCTGTTCGTCTGCGTGCACAACGCAGGCCGCTCGCAGATGGCCGCCGGCTATCTGCGCCATCTCGCGGGCGACCGCATCGAGGTGCGCTCGGCCGGGTCGATGCCCGCCGATCGGCTCAACCCCGTCGCGGTGGCGGCCATGCGAGAGGAGGGCATCGACATCGCCGAGGAGCGCCCGAGGGTGCTCGCCCCCGACGCGGTGCGGTCATCGGACGTGGTGGTCACGATGGGATGCGGCGACGCGTGCCCGTTCTTCCCCGGCACCCGCTACGAGGACTGGGCGCTCGACGATCCGGCCGGTCGGGACATCGAGGCGGTGCGGCCGATCCGCGACGAGATCCGGCGCAGGGTCGAGGCGCTCATCGCCGACCTCGTGGGGTGAGGGGAGAGAGGCCCCACTCCCCGGCGAGGCGGCCCGTTCCCGGCGACGGATCCGCGAGCGACGAAGCGAGCGCGCGGTCGTCGGCCGCCCCGTTCCGGGAGGGCCGGACCGCGCCTGTCAGGCGGCCGGGCAGGCGCCGCACCACGCGGGGCGCATCCACGGCGGAGATGCCCGAGCCGCTCAGCCGGATCCCGCGATCTCGGCCCGCCGCCGCAGGTGCGCGCGCTCGGCGTCGTTGGGGGCGGCCTCCGCCGCCCGGAGGAACAGGGCGCGCGCCTCGGCGGGCCGGCCGAGGCGCTCGAGCAGATCGGCGCGGACCGCGAGCGCGTACCGGTCGTCCGCCTCCGCGTCGAGCTGCGCGAGGGCCGCATCGGGGCCGGCGACGTGCGACAGCGCCACGATCCGCGCCGTGCGCACGGCGTCGGTCGGCACGAGCGGCACCAGCATGTCGTAGAGCGCGAGGATCTGGCCCCAGTCGGTGTCCTCGTCCCTCCCCGCGTCGCTGTGCACGGCCTGGATCGCCGCCTGCAGCTGATAGGGGCCGGGCCGGTTCGTCGCGAGGCACGCGCGCACGAGCGCCTGGCCCTCGGCGATCATCCCGGGATCCCATCGCGCGCGATCCTGCTCGGGCAGCGGCACGAGTCCCCCGTCGCCCGCGATCCGCGCCGGCCGGCGCGCCTGCAGCAGGAGCAGCAGCGCCAGCAGCCCCTTCGCCTCCGGCTCGCCCCTCGCGTGCCCGGCCACGAGGCGCGCGAGCCGCACGGCCTCCTGGCTGAGGTCGAAGCGACTGAGCGGGCCGGCGGTGGCGACGTATCCCTCGTTCGCGATCGCGTAGATCACCGCGAGCACGACGCCGAGGCGGTCGCGCACCCGATCGGGCTCCGGCAGGCCGATGCGCGCCTCTCGGATCTTCCGCTTCGCGCGCGAGAGCCGCTGGGCGACGGCCTGCTCGGGCGATCCGAAGGCCCGCGCGATCTCGGCGGCGGTGAGCCCGCCGGCGTAGCGCGGGGTGAGCGCGACCTGCGATTCGGGCGACAGGGCGGGATGCGCGCAGAGCAGGATCATGCGCAGCTCGTCGTCGCCGCCCTCGGGCTGCGCGACGGGATCCGGCGCGAGCTGCGGGGCGAAGCGGCGCTCGGTCTGCGCCCGCCGGATGCGGTCGATGGCGCGCCGACGCGCGGTCTGGACGATCCACGCCTGCGGGTTCGGCGGCACCCCCTGCGTCGGCCAGGCGGACGCCGCGGCCTCGAACGCGTCCTGCACCGCATCCTCGGCGACGTCGAGATCGCCGAGGATGCGCAGGAGGATCGCGACGGTGCGGCCGTGCTCCGAGCGGAAGGCCCGGCGCACGGCCGCGAGCGCGTCGTCCGTCATGCGCTCAGCCGCCGAAGCTCGGGGCGGGGCGCACCTCGATCCTCAGGCCGGTCGCCTCCGAGACCTTCCCCGCCCACGCGGTGGCGGCGTCGAGGTCGTCGACGTCGATCACCGTGAAGCCGCCGACGTGCTCCTTCAGCTCGGCGAACGGGCCGTCGGCGAGGGTCACGTCGCCGCCGCGGCTGGTGACGACCGTCGCAGACGAGGGATCCCCGAGCGGCATCGCGAACACCCACACGCCCGCCTCCTGCATCTGCCGGGTGACGTCGGTGACGTTCGCGATGACCTTCTGGAGCTCCTCCGGCTCGAGCACGCGGTCGGCCGGGGTGATGTTGCTCAGCAGGTACCGGACCATGATCTTCTCCTTCGTCGCGGCATGGCCGGGGTGCCACGCTCACCCTCTATACGTGTGAGGGACGCCGGTTTCGACATCGTCCCCCGAATTCGTCAGCGGACGCCAGGGGGTGGGGCGGCGGCGGATCCCGGGGCGTGCGGGATCTCATCAGGAGCGACCCCGCGGAGCGGCGCCCCGGGCGCACGCGCTCGCGAGTGGCGCAGACATTCGCGAGTGGCGCAGATGATCCGCCCGATTTCTGCGCCGCTCGCGAGAATCTGCGCCGCTCGCGAGCCGGGGCGGGAGGCCGGAGACCGCGAGCCGGGGGGCCGGAAATCGAGCACCGGAGGCCGGAGGCCGGAAGCCGGAGGCGAGAACGGCCCCGACTCAGTCGCGCGCGGCGCCGCGCCCCGATGCCCGGCGCAGGCGGCGGTAGGCGAAGAACGTCATGACGAGCACCACCGCCCAGGCGCAGAGCACGACGATGCCGGCGGGGAGCCCGGGATCGGCGATGAAGGCGCCGACCGCGACGAGCGACACCTGCCCCGGGATCGTGGACAGCCCGCTGCCGGCGAGGAAGTCGCGCTGCGAGATGCCGAACGCGCCGCTGCCGTAGTTCACCGGCCAGTACGGCAGGCCCGGCATGAGGCGCAGCAGGTAGACGGCTTCGACGCCGGCGCCCGCCAGGCGGCGCTCGACGGTCTCGGCGTGGGATCCGAGCAGCTTCGCGACGGTCGTCCGCCCCAGCCCCCTGGCCAGCCAGTAGGCGATCCAGCTGCCGATCATCGCCCCGACGACGGAGAGGATGCTGCCCTCGAGCACCCCGAACAGCACCCCGCCGGCGATCGCCATGATGGTGACGGGGATCGGGGTGATGGCGACGACGGCATAGAGCAGCACGAACGCGATCCACGCGGCGCCGCCCCACTGCTCGAGCGCGCCGCGGAGCTCGTCGATCGAGGGCAGCCGCACGTGCAGCGCGAGCCAGATCATCCCGAGCAGAGCGAGCACGAGCAGGCTGTTGCGCACGGCGGCGCCCCAGCGGATCCCGTGAGCGGGAGGGCTCGCCGCGGCCGCGCTCGGGTCCGCGGGCCCGGCGCCCGTGTCGGCCCCGTCGGTCATCCGTCCAGTGTAGGGATCCGCGGATCCCGCTGCGCCCCGGGGCCTCAGCGGTCTCCCGGGGCGGCAGGGGACCGGGGAGGATCCGCGGGGCCGTCCCGTCGGCGGCCCCTCGGCCGGCGACACCCGCCCCGCCCGCCGGGAACACCCGCGGATCAGCGGACCTCCCCGCAGCAGCGGACGGACCCAGCCGGATCCATCCGCCGGACGCGATAACCCCGCCGTCCCGCCCGCGACATCTTGCTGGGAACACCCGACCAGACCAGCGGACGAATCCAGCCGGATTCATCCGCCAGACGGGAGAACCCTGCGGTCCCGGGCGGGCGTCCGAGTCACCGCCGCGTCCCGATGTCGGACCCCGGGCGTAGCCTCGTGCCATGACCGACCTGCGCGCGCTGTTCGAGATCCGCCACCCAATCGTCCTCGCGCCGTTCGGCGGGCTCTCGTCCCCCGATCTCGTGGCGGCGGTGAGCGAGGCGGGCGGTCTGGGGTCGTACGGCCTGTACGGATACGACGGCGCCCGCATCCGCGAGACGGCGGCCGCGATCCGACAGCGCACGGCGGCGCCGTTCGCTCTGAACATCTGGCTGCCCACCGGCGACGAGGCGCCCCCCGACGACTCCCACGACGCGCATGCGCGGGCGCTGCGCCCGTTCTTCGACGAGGTCGACCTCGGCCTTCCCGCCCGCCCCGACCGGTATCTGCCGGATCTCGACGAGCAGCTCGACGCGATCTGGGAGGCCGCGCCGGCGGCGCTCAGCGTCGTGTTCGGCGCACCATCGGGCGAGCTCGTCGACGAGGCGCACCGGCGCGGGATCCGCGTGATCGGCACGGCGACGACGGTCGCGGAGGCGATCGCTCTCGCCGGCTCCGGGGTCGACGCGGTCGTCGCGACCGGGTCCGAGGCCGCCGGCCACCGGGTGTCGTTCCTGAAGCCCGCGGACGAGTCGCTCGTCGGGCTGATGTCGCTGCTGCCGCAGGTGGTCGACGCGGTCGACGTGCCGGTGATCGCGGCCGGCGGCATCGCGGACAGGCGGGGCGTCGCCGCGGCGTTCGCCCTCGGCGCGTCGGGCGTGCAGGCGGGCACGGCCTTCCTCGTCACCGCCGAGTCGGCGGCGAACGACGCGCACCGCGCCGCGATCCGCTCCACCGCCGCCGACGAGAGCGTGCTCACCCGCGCGATGAGCGGCCGGCTCTCCCGCGGCGCCCCGAACCGCGCCGTGCGCGAGATCGAGCGAGCCGGATCCATCGCTCCCTTCCCCGTGCAGAACTGGCTGACGGGGAGGTTCCGCGCGGTCGCCGGCCAGCGCGGCCTCGGCGACCTGCAGTCGCTGTGGCTCGGCCAGTCGGCGCCGCTCGCCCGCGGCGATTCGGCCGCGGAGGTCTTCGCGGAGCTGCGCGCCGGGCTGCCGGGCTGAGGCGACGCGCCCCGGATCCGCCCCTCATCCCCGGCTCCGGCTGCGCACGGCGAGCAGCGCGCAGCCGATCACGGCGACGGCGCCGACGACGGTCTGCCATCCGATCCGCTCGCCGAGCAGCAGCGCGGCCCAGACGATGGTCATGACGGGCTGGCTGAGCTGCACCTGGCTCACCTGCGCCATCGGCCCGATGGCGAGGCCGCGGTACCAGGCGAAGAATCCGAGGAACATGCTCACGACCCCGAGGTAGGCGAACGCACCCCACTCGACGAGCCCGCCCGCGGGCGGCTGGCGCGCGACCGCGGTGCCCGTCAGCAGGATCATCAGGGGCGACGCGAGCACGAGCGCCCACGAGATCGTCTACCACGAGCCGAGCGCGCGCGAGAGCAGGCCGCCCTCCGCGTAGCCGATCGCGCAGGCGACGACCGCCGCGAACAGCAGCAGGTCGGCGACGTGCAGTCCGCCGAGCCCCTCGCTCCCGATCGCGGCGAAGGCCACGACGGCGACCGCTCCGAGCCCCGCCGCGATCCAGAACGCACGCGCCGGGCGCTCGCCCGTGCGCAGCACCGCGCAGACCGCGGTCGCCGCCGGCAGCAGCGCGACCACGACGGCCCCGTGGCTCGCGGGCGCGGTCGTGAGCGCGAACGACGTGAGCAGCGGGAACCCCACGACCGCACCGCCCGCGACGACGGCGACCGGGATCCACTGCCTCCCCCGCGGCGCCCTCTGCCGGGTGAGGATCAGCGCGACCGCGGCGAGCGCCGCCGCGATCACCGCGCGCCCGGATCCGACGAACAGCGCCGACATGCGCTCGTGCTCGACCGCGAGGCGCGTGAGCGGCATGGTGAACGAGAACGCGGCGACGCCGAGCAGGCCCCACCAGAGACCCGCGCGCGACCCTGATAGCGGATCCCGAATCCCAACAGTAGCGGTATCGTTGCCTGTCATGAGCCAGAGTAGCAGTGACCGCATCGTCGACGCGCTCCGCACCTGGCTCGCCACCGCCCCCGCGGGTGCGAAGCTCCCGCCGACGCGCCAGCTCGTCGCGCAGTTCGAGGCGAGCCCCGTCACGGTGCAGAAGGCGCTGCGCGCGCTCGTCGCGCAGGGCGCCGTCGAGTCGCGGCCGGGCGTCGGCACGTTCGCCCGCGCGGTCCGCACCGTCCAGCCGCGCGACTACGGATGGCAGACGGCCGCCCTCGGATCCCCGCAGCACCGGATACCCCGCTCCGCGTCCGCCGCGCTGCGCGCGACGCCGAACGACGTGATCGCGCTGCACTCGGCCTACCCCGACCCGGAGCTGCTGCCCGGGCGGCTCGTGCGCGCCGCGTTCGCCCGCGCGGGGCGCAGCGAGGCGGCGGTGAGCCGTCCTCCGGCGGCCGGCCTCCCCGAGCTGCAGTCATGGTTCGCGTCGGAGCTCGGATCCGCGAGCCCTGCGGGCCTCACGCCTCCTGCCGCGAGCGACGTCGTGATCCTGCCCGGCAGCCAGGGCGGTCTCGGCACCCTCTTCCGCACGCTCGTCGGCGCGGGGCGCCCGCTGCTCGTCGAGTCGCCGACCTACTGGGGCGCGATGCTCGCCGCCGCGCAGGTGGGCGTGCAGCTCGTGCCGATCCCGTCCGGGCCCGACGGGCCGGATCCCGACGACGTCGACCGCGCCTTCGCCCAGACCGGTGCGCGGGCCTTCTACGCGCAGCCGAACTTCGCGAACCCGACGGGCGGACAGTGGTCCGCCGCGCGGGGCGACGCGATCCTCGACATCGTGCGCGCGCACGGCGCCTTCCTCATCGAGGACGACTGGGCGCACGACTTCGGCATCGCCTCGGACTCCACTCCGCTCGCGGCCCGCGACGACAGCGGGCACGTCGTCTCCCTGCGGTCGCTCACCAAGAGCGTGTCGCCCGCAGTGCGCGTCGCCGGGCTGATCGCGCGCGGCCCCGCACACGAGCGGATCCTCGCCGACAGCCGCGCGCAGGCGATGTACGTCAGCGCGGCGCTGCAGGCCGTCGCGCTCGACGTGGTCACCCAGCCGGGCTGGCGCACGCATCTGCGCGCGCTTCGCCCGCAGCTCGCCGCGCGCCGCGATCTGCTCGTCGACGCGCTGCGCGAGCACGCGCCCGCCGCGCACCTCGACGCCGTGCCGCGCGGCGGACTGCATCTCTGGATCCGCCTCCCCGACGACACGGATCTGCCGCGCCTCGCCCGAGACTGCGAGGACGCGGGCGTCGTCGTCGCCGTGGGAGACGACTGGTTCCCCGCGGAGCCCGCGGGCCGCTTCCTGCGCCTCAGCTACGCGGGCGCCCGCCCCGACGCGTTCCCCGACGCCGCCCGCGCGATCGGACGGGCGCTGGAGGGGCAGGGGGAGGGGTCGCGCCCGCCTGGCAGACGGACGGCGTGAGCCACGACCCGCCCGCGGAGCCCGTGCGGCTGCCCGATGCCGGGCTGTTCGTCGGGGCGGCGACGGATCCGCTCGTGCGGCAGGCGCGGCGCAGCCGGGCCGTCGGCATCGCCCTGTGCGCGCTCGGCGTGCTGCTGCTCGCCGCCGCGTTCGCTCTCCACGTCGCGACGGCCCCGACCGTCGCGATCCTGAGCGGCGCGATCGCCCTCATCGTCGTCGGCCGCCTCGCCATGGGGGTCAGCCAGCGCCAGACGGCCCGCGTCGATCACGCCCGGTTCCGGCCGATCCTGCACGTCCTGGATCACGCCCTCGTCGTCGGCGAGACGCCCGTCCCCTGGACCGAGATCGCGGAGATCGTCTGGACGGATCCGCGCCGTCGGGATCCCGGATCCGGGTTGATCCGGGTCATGCGGCGCGGCGCTCGGTCGAGTGCCGTCGAGGCATCCCTCGACGGCCTCGGCAGGAGGGATCAACGGCGGGCGCGCCCGGCCCTCGCACGCGCGGCGGAGACGTTCGGCTTCCCGATCCGCTGATCCGCGGGATCCGAGTCCCGCAGAAGGTGAGGCGCGCACCGGACGCGCGGCCGCCCGCAGCGGCGCCCTCGGCGCGAGGGGGATACAATCGCCCGCTATGTCTCCGTTCTTCGACATCGATTGTCTTCACGACCAGGTCTTCTGCGAGGAGGCGATATGAGCGCTGCCCGAAGAGAAGCGCCAGCAGGATCTGCTCCTCGTCCGCAGCCGTCGACGGCGAGGCCGCTGCCGCCGGACGAGTTCCACCGTTGGTATGGAGGGTGGGATCCGCTTGAACCGGCATCCGTCGGTGAGTTCATGCGCGGCTTCGACAGGCCCTGGTGGATCATCGGCGGCTGGGCGATCGAGAAGCACACCGGCGTTCACAGGGCTCATGAGGACATGGACATCTCGATCCTCTCCTCCGATGCCGAGGCGTTCCGGCAGTTCGTGTCGGATCAGTGGACGCCGTGGAATATGGATCAGGGGTGGCTGAGGCCTTTCGATCACCGGTTCCGGGATATCAGCCCGCTGAGCTCCATCTGGGTGCGGAGGAACGCTCAGTCATCGTGGGTGCTCGACGTCCCGCTGACACCCGAGGAGGACGGCCGATGGACGAACAAGAAGCGCTCCGGGCAGTCGGCGCCGCTCGATGAGGTGACGTGGACAGCCGATGACGGCCTCCGCTATCTGCGCCCCGAGATCGCGTTGTTCATGAAGCACCAGCAGTCGCGCGACAAGGACCGCCTCGATGCGTCCATTCTGATTCCGCGCCTCGATGGGCATCAGCGCGACTGGCTGCGAGACTCCCTGAGCGCCGTTCATCCCGGGCACGCGTGGCTGGAGAGATTGTGAACTCGCGCACTCAGTGATCCATGTCTCATGTTCGGCGGGAATCGGACGCGCTTTCCCGCTCTTCGTGAGACACGCTCCACCCGCCCCGCCTCCCGGTGCCGGCCGTCGACGACGTGCCATCGCGACGGCCTCTCGACCAGAGAACCGCATCCGGGTGAACGGCGCTCGAACCGACATGCGGGATGGCGCCGTCCGGCCCGGCGCCGTGGAGCAGGTCTGCGGCGCCTCCTCCCGCCGCCCGCACCCCGATCGTCTGGCGCCTGCCGCGGCGTCGGGTACCGTGGCGACGGTGTCGGATCCCCTCGCGAACGTCCTCGGCCTCCTCGCCGTGGGCGGTGCGCTCGCGCTCGTCGCGCTGCTGATCGTCCTCCTCGTGTTGCCGTTCGCGCGGCACCTGCCGGCGTCGCCCGTCGCGGAGTTCGCCCCGCCGCCGGGAGACGTCGTCGAGCACGGGCTGCTGGTCCGCGCCGACCAGCGCCTCCTCGCCGCGGCGATCATCGACCTCGCCGTGCGCGGTCAGGTGCGCGTGCTCGCGCCGCGCGGAGCCCGCGGGCCGGCCGCGATCGAGGCGAAGCGCGACGCGTCGCTCACCCCGGACGAGCGCTTCCTGCTGCAGGCGCTGCGCCCGCAGAGCATGACTCCGCGTCAGCAGCGCCGTCACCTCCGCGCCCTCGCCGACCTGGGGATCCCCGCCTCCCGCATCGAGGAGGCGCCCGACGTGTACGTGCTGCGCGGCCGCGGCACCTTCCGCCGCTACCGGCGTCGGTCGATCGCGAGGTACGTCGACGCGCGCCGCCGCGAGCTGGAGACCGCGGGGCTCACCCGGCGCGGACGCCGCAGGGCGCACCTCATCCTGCTGTCGCTGCTGTTCCTCGCGAGCGCCGCCATCGGCCTGATCCTCGTCATCGGCGCGATCGTCGAGGGCGCGTGGTGGGGCGCGGCCGTCGTCGTCGCCGACCTCGCGGTGCTCTTCTGGATCCTCATGATCGCCCCTCCCCCTCTGCTGCGCTTCACGGAGGAGGGGCAGAGGAGACGCCGGCACCTCTCCGGGCTGCGACAGTACATCCGCCTCGCCGAGCAGGAGCGGCTGCGCATGCTCGAATCCGCCGAGGGCGCGCTGCGCACCCCCGCCGGCGCCCTCACCCCGGGCGGTCAGGCGCTCGGGCTCCCGCCCGTGCCGACGGCGGGCGACCCCGTCGCGCAGTCGACCCTCGACCGCTACGTGCTCGCCGAGCGGCTGCTGCCCTACGCGATCCTCTTCCGCCAGGAGCGCTCCTGGCAGCGCGAGTTCGAGCACCTCGGCGACATCACCACGGGGCAGAACGTGCGCGCGCTGGGTCGCACCCTCGAGGGCGTGGTGAGCGTGCTGGAGGCGCTCGAGGTCGTCTTCCTGCTGCTCCGCGGGATCTGGCTGGCCGTGACGTTCTTCGCGCGCCACTGACCGCTTCCGGGGCGATCCGCCCTCAGTCGCCGACGGCCCGGTCGAGTGCGTCGGTGAGGTCCGTCAGGCTCGTGAGCTCGAGCTTCTCCCCGTCGAGGAAGAACGTCGGGGTTCCCGTGACGCCCATCTCCCTCCCCTCCGCGAAGTCCTCCTCGACGCGCGCCTGCGTCTGCGGATCCGCGACGGCATCGTCGTAGGCGCTCATCTCGAGCCCGAGCTCCTCGGCATACCCCCGGAAGCGCTCCGCCTCCGACGCGCGCCCCTCGCCCCATTCGCCCTGGGTCTCGAACATGAGGTCGTGCATCTCCTCGAACCTCCCCTGCTGCGCGGCCGCCTCGACGGCGATCGCGGCGTTCATGGAGTTCGCATGCCCCGGGATCGGGAAGTAGCGGACGACGTAGTTGATCCGGCCGTCGTACTGCGCCCGGATCTCCTCGATGTACGGATGGAACGCGCCGCACACTTCGCATTCGAAGTCGAGGAACTCCACGAGCGTGGGGGCGTCCGGTCCCGCGTCGTCGAGGACATGGGAGTCGCTGCGGGTGCCGGGAAGCGGTCCGTCGTCGGCGCTGACGGGCGCGGGCCGGGTGACGATCGCGATGATGATCGCCGCGATCGCGACGACGATCACGAGGGCGAGCGCGATCAGCGTGGCCACCACCGGGGCGGACGGTCGGCGCCTGGCGGATGCGGTCATGGTTCTCTCCTGGGACGGGGGACGGCGGTCTTCCGTCGGGTGCTCGCGGGACGCCGGGCGGCGCGCACGCCGTTGAGGATGACGACGACCTCGGCGACCTCGTGCACGAGCACGACGCCCGCGAGGCCGAGCACGCCGGCCAGCGCGAGGGGGAAGAGGACGACGATGATCGCGAGGGCGAGCGCGATGTTGACGGTCATGATCCTCCGCCCTCGGCGCGCGTGCGCGAGAGCGGCGGGGATGAGGCGCAGGTCGCTGCCGGTGAAGGCCACGTCTGCCGACTCGATGGCGGCATCGGATCCCCTCGCACCCATCGCGATGCCGGTCGTGGCGGTCGCGAGCGCCGGCGCGTCGTTGATGCCGTCGCCGACCATCGCCGTGGGCCGGTCGGCGGCCAGCGCGGCGACCCGCTCGGCCTTGTCCTCCGGCAGCTGCTCGGCGCGGACATCCGAGATCCCGATCTGCGCGGCGATCGCCCGGGCCGTGCGCTCGTCGTCGCCGGTCAGCATCATCGTCCGGATGCCGCGCTCCTCGAGCAGACGGATCGTCTCCGCCGCCTCCGGCCGGGGCTCGTCGCGCACGCCGACGAGCCCCGCGATCCGGCCGTCGGCCTCGACCGCGACGACGGTCATGCCCTCCGCTGCCATCTCGTCCTCGACGCCTCCGAGCTCGCCGACCGCCAGCCAGCGCGTGCTGCCGATCCGCGCGCGCACCGCGCCGACGCGCCCGGAGACGCCGCGCCCTGCCTCCTCGACGAGCCCCTCCGCCGGTGCGGCGCCGGGGGCGGCCGCGGTGATCGCGGAGGCGAGGGGATGCCCGCTCGTCGACTCGAGGGCGGCCGCGAGGGCGAGCACCTCCCCCTGCGTGCGGCCCGCGGCCGGCTCCACGCGCACCACCTCGGGCTCGCCGCGCGTGAGCGTGCCCGTCTTGTCGAACGCGACGGCGCGGATCGTGCCGAACCGCTCGAACGCCTCCCCCGAGCGGATGACGACGCCGAGCCGCGACGCCGAGCCGATCGCGCTGATCACCGTGACGGGCACCGCGATCGCCAGCGCGCAGGGCGATGCGGCGACGAGCACCGCGAGGGCGCGCTCGATCCACGTTCCCGGATCGCCGGCGAGGCTCCCGATCAGGGCGACCAGCGCGGCGGCGACCAGCACGACCGGCACGAGCGGCCGCGCGATCCGGTCGGCGAGACGCGCGCGCCGCCCCTTGCGGGCGTGCGCCTCGCCGACGAGCTCGACGATGCGGGTGAGGGAGTTGTCGCGCCCATCGGCGGTGGCCTCGATCCGCAGCGTCGCGGATCCGTTGACGGCGCCGGCGGGCACGGGATCGCCGGGGCCCACCTCGACGGGGATCGATTCGCCCGTCACGGCGGAGGCGTCGATGCTCGTGCGCCCGTCGACGACGACGCCGTCGGTCGCGACCCGCTCGCCGGCGCCGACGACGAGGATGTCGAGCTCTCGGACGTCGGCGGCGGGGACGATGACGTCGCCGGAGAGCCGGGAGATGCGCACGCGGTCGGGGATCAGCGACAGCAGGGCGCGCAGCCCCTCCTTCGCCCGATCCATGGCGCGATCCTCCAGCGCCTCGGCGAGGGAGAAGAGGAACGCGAGCGCGGCCGCCTCTCCGACGTGACCGAGCAGCACCGCGCCGACGGCGGCGATCGTCATCAGCAGCCCCACCCCGAGGCGCCCGCGCAGGAGGCGGCGGAGGGCACCGGGGACGAACGTCCACGCGCCCGCGAGAAGGGCGATCGCCTGGAGGATCAGCGCGGGCGTCGCGGCTCCCGACCATGCGAGCGCGTATCCGGCGGCGAGGGCCACGCCGGAGATCGCGGACGGCAGCAGGGCCGCGTCGCGCCACCAGGGCGGCCGGGTCTCAGGATCCTCGTCCTGCTCCTCTCGCGGGTCGGATCCGCAGCACGCGGCGTCGGACGGTGCGGTGCCCGGGCCCGTCGATCCGCTGCACGCGTCGTCGGACGCGAGGGGAGCGGGATCCCGCGACGGATCCGTCCCGCAGCACGCGTCGTTCGCGCCGGACGGACGGACGAGCCGCACGCGGCGGGCCGACGCTGTCGCCGTGCGCGTCGCGTCGGCGCCGCAGCACTCCGCGCTCACCGGCCGCTCTCCTCCGCCGGCGCCCCGGGTCCGCAGCACAGCGGCACGTCGAATCCGTCGTCGTCGCAGGGCTCGCCGCTGTCCACGGCGAGCACAGCCTCGAGAAGCTCCCCGATCGCCCGGGTGAGGTGCGGATCCGCGATCTCGTAGCGCGTCTGCCGCCCTTCGGGCGTCGCCGCGACGATGCCGCAGCCGCGCAGGCACGCGAGGTGGTTGGAGACGTTCGTGCGAGTGAGATCCAGGTCGCGCGCCAGCTGAGCGGGGTATCCCGGCTCCTCGAGCAGCGACATCAGGATGCGGGCGCGCGTGGGGTCGGCCATGGCCCGCCCCAGGCGATTCATCACGTCGAGCTTCGAGGCAATGGTCAGCATGTGCTGACTATACATCGAGTGCTGACCTGTTGGCACCGGGATGTCCCTCAGCCCGCCGCGACCCCCTCATACCGCCCGGTCGCGACGTCGCAGCGCAGCGGTTCGGCCGGGGGACGGTCAGGTATGCCGGCGAAGCACTGTGGCGAGAGGCGGAGGTGCTTCGCCGCTTCGCCGGTCACCTGCAGATCGTGGTCGATGGCGCCCTCCGCCATGCCGATCTGATCGGCGCCCTCGCTCCCGAGCGCGGCGACACAGCGTTCGCACCCGTCGATCGAACGCAGGATGTCGAGGATCCGCTCCCGGCATGCGTTCAGGGTACCCGGCGATCGGCGCGCCTTCGAGGAGTTCAGAGCCCCGGGGCCGGCTCGTCCGCCCGGTCCCCCGCGAGCATCGCGAAGACGAGGGTGTCGGTCCATTCGCCCTTGCTCCACCAGTCCTGGCGGAGGTGCGCCTCCTGCCGCATGCCGACGGCCGCGGCGAGCTTCGCCGAGGCGGTGTTGCGGGCGTCCATCTGCGCGACGACCCGATGCACGCGGTGGTGCTCGAACGCGACCCGCAGCACCTCGGCGACCGCCTCGCGCGCGTATCCGCGTCCGCTCTGATCCGGATCCAGCACCCAGCCGATCTCCGCGACGCGACGCTCCACGTCGGTCAGCCAGAGCCCCACGTCGCCCACCGGCTCGCCGTCGTGTTCGATCACCAGGGCGAGCGCGGCGGGGTCGCCGTCGAGGTCGGTCTTCGCCATCCGCTCGGCGAGGCGCCGCTCCGCGTCGCCCTGCTCCCACGGCCCCTCCAGCAGGAACCGCGCCACGTCGGCCCGGCCGTAGACGCGCATGAGCCAGGCGGCATCTCCCTGCGCGTGCGCACGCAGCGTGAGGCGCTCGGTCGTGAGGGGAAGGAGGGGATCGGGCATGGCTTCACGGTAGCGGGGTGCGGACGCCGGACGCGCCGCCGACCGGCTCGCGAACGGGAGGGGGACGAGGACGGCTCGCGAGTGGCGCAGGAACTCGCGAGCGGCGCAGATACTCGGTCCTTTTTCTGCGCCACTCGCGAACATCTGCGCCACTCGCGAGGTGGGCGGCGGGAGGCGGCCCGCCCCCCCTAGGCTCCCCTCGATGAGCCACCCCTCGCGGATGAACGCCGTCGTCGCGGAGCGGCCGGGCGAGCTCGCGGACGTGCTCGCCGTCCGGCGCGTCGAGTTCGGCGGGCCGCTCGCCCCGGGCGAGGTCGAGGTGCGGATGCGGGCGAGCACCGTCAACCCCTCCGACGCCGTCACGGTGTCGGGCGCCTACGCCTCCCGCACGGAGTTCCCGCTCGTGCCGGGATTCGAGGGCGTCGGGCGGATCGAGCGCGTCGGCCCCGGCGTGCCCGCGACCGCCGTGGGGCTCCGCGTGCTGCCGCTCGGATCCGCCGGCGCCTGGCAGGAGGTGCGGCGCATCGCGTGGTCGTGGTGCGTCCCCGTGCCCGCCGACCTGAGCGACGGGGTCGCCTGCTTCGCGTACATCAATCCGCTCACCGCGCTGCTCATGGTGCGGCGACACATCGACGGATCCGCCCAGCACATCGCGATCTCGGCGGCGACGTCGACCATCGCCGGGCACCTCGCCGAGCTGCTGAGCCGCCGGGGCATCCGCCCCATCGGGCTCACCCGCGGCACGCCAGGACGGACGGTGGGCGACCCCTCCCTCTGGGGCGCCGTGGTCGACACGAGCGACCCCTCCTGGCCGGAGCGCGTGCGGGCCGCGACGGGCGGGCGCGGCCTCGATGTCACGTTCGACTGCGTCGGCGGATCCATCGGCGCGACGCTCCTCGACCGGCTCACCCCGAGCGGGACGCCCGTGCACTATGGGCTGCTCTCGGGCGAGCCCCTGCCCCTCGCGCACCTCAGCGGCGAGAGCGCCCGGCGCGTGACGATGTTCCGTCTGCGCGACGTCGTCCACGCCGCCCCGCGCGAGGACCTGCCGGGGCTGCTCCGCCCGGTCTTCGAGCACCTGCGCGCCGGGCGCCTCCGCACCCCGGTGGGCGAGCGGATCCCCCTCACCGCGCTGCCGGACGCGCTGCGGCGAGGCGGGCCGGGGAAGCCGCTCATCGACTGCGGCGCGTGAGGGCTCGGCGAGGAACGCGGCCGGACGCGGCGCGCGAAAAGCGCGCAGAGGCACCCGCGGACGCGCACCCGCCTCACCGGATCGGCGCGTCCTCCTCGCGCCGGCGCCGAGCGCGGCGCAGCGCTCCGTCCACCCCCGCGGCGAGCGCGACTCCCGCCGCGTAGAAGACGAGGTCCGCGGCCGAGAACGTCGTGCCGAACACGAGCAGCAGGGGCGGGAACGCGGATCCCCACTGGGCGGGCAGCGGCGTGAGCTGCAGCAGCTCGACGGCGACGCACCAGGCGAGAGCGACGGATCCGATGGCCCACCACGGCGCCCGCGGCGCGAGGAACGCGACGAGCAGGACGATGAGCACGGCGTAGAGCACGTCGCCCGCCGCGTCGCTCACGACGCTCTCCGGCGCGAGCAGATGCACCGCGAGACCCGCCGCGACCGTGAGGACGGCGGCGAGAGCGAGGACGAGGCGGCGCATCCGAGGATCATAGGCCGCGAAGCCTCGGCTCTCCTCGGGCGGGTGCGCCACCAGCCTCGTCGCCCTCAGGCGGGCCGGGCCTGCGGGCGGCGGCGCGGCCGGGAGCACCGCCGGCGCCCGGCCGTGGGATGCACGACGACGCCAGAGTTCGCCCCGCCGGCCCGACACGCCGCGGTCGCGCCCCGCCCACGTGAGAATCGGTGTCGTCCTGCATCGGGTCCTCCCGGCTGCCCGGAGGCCGCACCCCCAGGCACCATCCGCTGGCCGCGCCCGACGTGGCATGCTCGTCGCATGGAGCCCACCGGAGGAGACCTCGACGCGTTCCTCGAGAAGGTCGCGCCCGCCCGTCGTCGCGACGACGCCCGGCGGCTCGTCGCCCTCTTCCGCGAGGCGACGGGCGAGGATCCCGTGCTGTGGGGATCCATCGTCGGGTTCGGCAGCTATCACTACCGCTACGCGTCCGGACGCGAGGGCGACGGCCCCGCGGCCGCGTTCGCGCCCCGGCGACAGGCGAGCACCGTCTACCTCTCGGACGGCGTCGGCGCGCACGAGGAGGATCTCGCCCGGCTCGGGCCGCACACGACGGGCGTCGGCTGCCTCTACCTGAAGGATCTCGCGCAGATCGACCTCGACGTGCTCGCTCGCATCGTGCGCCGCTCGCACGCCGCGCTCACCGCCGGGGTGTTCGGCGACCGGGCGCGCGACGCCTGAGGCCCGGCGCCTGCTCGGCGCCAGCCCGCCGTGCACGACGACGCCAGAATCCGCGCCAAACGCCCGACACGCCGCCTCGACGTGCCCCTCACCCGGAAAAACGGCGTCGTCATGCACGGGGCCGCGCGGCGCCCCCACGCCCGGTACCCCACCCCGCGCTCGACCCGGCGCCCCGGCGTCTGCACTCAGCCTCTCCGCCCTCGCCGACCCTGCCCCGCTCGGCGCCAGCCCGCCGTGCACGACGACGCCAGAATCCGCACCAAACGCCCGATACCCCGCTCCGACGAGCCACCCACCCGAAAAATGGCGTCGTCATGCACCGAGCCGCGCGACGCCCTTACACGCTCGACCCAGCGCCCCGCGGCGTCCGCGCTCAGTCTCCCCGCCCGCGCCGTCCTCGCCCCGCACGCTCGGATCGGCGCCCCGCGGCGCGGCGGCGCACAGGCGCACGGCCCCACCCCGTCACAGACCGCAGCGCGGGGCGCACCTCGCCCGGCTCACCGCACCCCCACTCGGCCGCCCCGGGCCCCGGCGCCGGGGACGCCCCTCACCGCACGGTGATCTGCGGCGCGTAGAGGCCCATGATCCGCAGGGCGGCGGCGTGGTTCTGCGGGTCGGACCCCGCGCAGCCGGCGGCGTCGACCACGACGCGGGCCCCGTCGTCGGCCGCCGCGAGCGCCGTCGAGATCACGCAGCAGTCGGTCGCGGCGCCGGTCAGCACCGCGCGCCCGCCGGTGATCGACCGCAGCGCCGGGCCCCACTTGCCGAAGGTCGGCAGGTCGAGCGTCGGGTGCGGGCTGAGGCCCCTCGCCTCCGGCACGAGCTCGTACAGCGGATCCGCCGGCTCCACGTCGGCGAACGGCCAGGCGCGGAAGTAGTCGCCCCACGACGTGCCGCGGTCGGCCGTGGGCAGCCAGCGCGTCACGACCACCCGGTCGCCGAACGCGGGCGCGATCTCGCGGATCCGCTCCATCGCCCGCCCGAAGCCCGGCGCGGCCCAGTCGGACGCGGGATCCGCGAAGATCCGCTGCGGGTCGACGACGACCAGCCACGCGCCGTCGGGCGCGAGGGTCATCGCCCCTCCTGCCGGCGGATCCGCCCCGCCCGCGCGAACCAGGTCACGGCGAACGACAGCACCAGCGCGAAGATCACGCCGAGGTTCGCGGGCGCCCACCCGCCGTCCTTCCCGCCGATGAGGAACAGCAGGTAGCCCTGCCAGTTGTTCCACGCCGTCGCCTCGTCCCACGCGAAGCCGTTGATGACGAATCCCCAGCCGATGATCGAGGCGACGGCCATCGTGCCGATCGACACGAGATCCCAGGATCCGTACCGGCCCTTCGGATCGAACAGCGCCTCCTCGTCGTACGCGTCGCGGCGGCGCAGGATGTCGGCGATGAGGATCCCCGCCCACGAGGCGAGGGGCACGCCCAGCGTGATGAGGAAGCTCTGGAACGGGTTGATGAAGTTCGTCGCGAAGAACACGACCGCGATCGTGCCGGCCGCGAGGATCGCGCCGTCGATCGCGGCCGCCGCGGGCCGGGGGATGCGGATCCCGAAGCTCAGCAGCGTGAGCCCCGAGGAGTAGATGCCGTTCACGGCGCCCGACACGAGCGCGAGGATCGCGGTGAGCAGGAACGGCACGAGCAGCCACGTCGGGAGGATCGCGGCGAGCGCGCCGACCGGATCCTCGGAGACGGCCGCGTGCAGCTCGTCGTCAGAGGCGGCGAGCAGCAGCCCGACCACGACGAGGATGACGGGCGCGAGCGCCCCGCCGATCGTGTTCCAGGCGACGATCGACCCGTCGCTCGCCGTGCGCTTCTGGTAGCGCGACCAGTCGGCGGCGATGTTGATCCAGCCGAGCCCGAACCCGGTCATCACCATGACGAGCGCGCCGATCGTCTGCGCGAGGGTGCCGTCCGGCACGGCGACGACCGCCGCCCAGTCGACCTCGCCGACCGCGAACGCCACGTAGACGATGGTGACGACGCCGGTCACCCAGGTGAGGATCGACTGCAGCCGCATGATCGTGTGATAGCCGAGCACCGACGCGGTGACGATGAGCGCCGCGACCAGCACCGTCGCGATGAGCTTCGTCGCGGTGCCGCTCGACCAGCCGAGCCGGGTGAACACCGTGGCGGTCGCGAGCACGGCGGTGATCGCGAGGAACGTCTCCCAGCCGATCGACGTGAGCCACGACACGATGCCGGGCACCTTCTGCCCGTGCACTCCGAACGCGGCTCGCGAGAGGAGCATCGTGGGGGCGGATCCGCGCTTGCCCGCGATCGCGATGAGCCCGCAGAGGAGGAAGGACGCGACGATGCCGACGACGGAGACGAGCGTCGCCTGCCAGAAGGAGATGCCGAAGTCGAGCACCCAGGATCCGTAGCTCATGCCGAACACCGAGATGTTCGCGGCGAACCACGGCCAGAACAGGTCGCGGGGCTTCGCGGTGCGCCGGTCGTCGGAGATGATCTCGATGCCGGTGCGCTCGATGAGGCGGCCGGGCGTCGGGTCGGTGGTCATGGTGCTCCTCACGCGAGGGGATTCCCTTATGGTCGATTAGACCATATGCGGGGTCGCGGCGCGCCGGTGTGCCGGACGCCCGGGTTCGGAGCGCGCGAGGGGTCGCATGCCCGGCTGCCGGGGCGGTGCGGCGCAAGGGATGCCTCGCCACACCCCCTCATCCCCCGCGAAACGATGCTTCCCGGCGACCCGGCAGAGCCGGCGGCCCCACCTCGATGCCGGGATCGGAGCGCGCGGCGTTCCTCTCACGGCGAACGCGACGCGGTCCGGACGTGAGAGGCGTACGGTGGGGCATCCACATCCCCGACGAAAGGAGTTCCGCATGACGAACCTCACCGGCACGCGCGTGGCCTTCCTCCTCACGAACGACTTCGAGGACAGCGAGCTCACCGACCCCTGGGAGGCCCTGACCGACGCCGGGGCGAGCCCCGAGCTCGTCTCGCCCACCGCGGGCACCGTGACGGGGAAGAAGGGGCACACCCAGCAGGTGGATCTCTCGACCGCGGCCGCCGACGCCGCCGACTTCGACGCCCTGGTGCTCCCCGGAGGCGTGGGCAACGCCGACGCGCTGCGCCTGGACCGAGACGCGGTCGCCTTCGTGCGCGCCTTCTTCGATCAGGAGAAGCCCGTCTCCGTCATCTGCCACGGCGCGTGGATCCTCGCCGACGCCGACGTGCTCGCGGGCCGCACCCTCACGAGCTTCCCGAGTCTCCGGACGGACCTCGTCAACGCCGGGGCGACCTGGGTGGACCAGGAGGTCGTGATCGACCGCGGCCTCGTCTCGAGTCGCACGCCCGACGACCTCCCGGCGTTCGACACCCGGACGATCGAGGAGATCGGCAGGGCGCGAGCCGTCTGACGCGGACACGCGAGAGGCCCGCGGGATCCGGAAGATCCCGCGGGCCTCGTGCGTCTCGATCAGGCGCCGCGCAGGCGCTCGGCGAGGTAGGCGTGGAGCCCGTCAAGGGGCACGCGCTCCTGCGACATCGTGTCGCGGTCCCGCACCGTGACCGCGTCGTCGTCGAGGCTGTCGAAGTCGACCGTGACGCACAGCGGCGTGCCGACCTCGTCCTGGCGGCGATAGCGGCGGCCGATGGCGCCGGCGTCGTCGAAGTCGACGTTCCAGGATCCGCGGAGCTCCTCCGCGACGCGACGCGCGAGGGGCGAGAGCCGCTCGTTGCGGCTGAGCGGCAGCACCGCGACCTTGACGGGCGCGAGACGCGGGTCGAGCTTCAGCACCGTGCGGGTGTCGGTGCCGCCCTTGGCGTTCGGCACCTCCTCCTCGGTGTACGCGTCGACGAGGAACGCCATCATCGACCGGGTGAGGCCGAACGACGGCTCGATCACGTAGGGCACGTACTTCTCGCCCGACGCCTGGTCGAAGAAGGAGAGGTTCGCGCCCGAGTTCTCGATGTGGTTCGACAGGTCGAAGTCGGTGCGGTTGGCGACGCCCATCAGCTCGCCCCAGCCCTTGCCGGCGAACCCGAAGTCGTACTCGAAGTCGATCGTGCGGTCGCTGTAGTGCGCGCGCTCGTCCTCGGGAACGTCGAAGCGGCGCATGTTGTCGGGGTTCACGCCGAGGTCGACGAACCAGTTCCAGCAGGCCTCGACCCAGTGGTCGAACCACTCGGACGCCTCCGCCGGCGGCACGAAGAACTCGATCTCCATCTGCTCGAACTCGCGCGTGCGGAAGATGAAGTTGCCGGGGGTGATCTCGTTGCGGAACGCCTTTCCCACCTGGCCGATGCCGAACGGCGGCTTCTTGCGGGCGGCCGTCACGACGTTCGCGAAGTTCACGAAGATGCCCTGCGCGGTCTCGGGGCGCAGGTAGTGCAAGCCCGACTCGTCGTCGACGACGCCGAGGTAGCTCTTCACGAGGCCCGAGAACGAGCGCGGCTCGGTCCACTTCCCGCGTGTGCCGCAGTCGGGGCACGCGATCTCGGCGAGGCCGCCCTCGGGCTCGCGGCCCTTCTTCTCGACGAACGCCTCGATGAGGTGGTCCTCGCGGTGGCGCTTGTGGCACTGCAGGCACTCGACGAGCGGATCCGTGAACGTCGCGACGTGGCCCGACGCCTTCCAGACGGCGCTGGGCAGGATGATCGAGCTGTCGAGGCCCACCATGTCGCCGCGGCCGCGCACGAACGTCTGCCACCACTGGCGGCGGATGTTCTCCTTGAGCTCGGTGCCGAGGGGGCCGTAGTCCCAGGCGGAACGGGATCCGCCGTAGATCTCACCCGCTTGGAAGACGAACCCGCGGTGGCGGGCGAGGGCGATCACCTTGTCGAGGCGGGACTGTTCGGCCACGGTGGCTCCTATGGTCGGATTCTGCAGGAGAGGGCGCGCGCAGCGCAGTCGGGATCGGGGATCCGGACGACAGCGAGTCTAGCCCTCGCCCCCTGCACGCGAGCGGTGCGGGGGCGGGTTCGAGGCGAGCCTCCGCGGCGACGAGCGCCGGTGCCGGGGTGGGGCGCGGGGAGCTCTCGACGGCGGGGCGCGGGCGAGCTCGCGAGTGGCGCAGGAACTCGCGAGCGGCGCAGATATTCGGTCGGATTTCTGCGCCACTCGCGAAAGTCTGCGCCACTCGCGAGCAGAGAGCAGCGCGCAGCGAGGGAGGGGGGCGGCCACGACCGCGGCTCCGACCGCGCCGCGGAAGCGCAGATTCGCGGCTCCCGGATCCGCCCCCTCGCCTCCTCGCGGGGCCGCGGATCGCCCCGAGTCGCAGAAACGCACTCGCCAGGCGCCCGGATCCATCCGTTTCTCAGACCCGGAACCGCGCCGCTCGCGGGGGTCCGCGCGCGACGCGGCCGTGCTCTCGAGCGGCGGCTGCCGTCGTGGATCCGGTCGCGCTCCGCGGAGCCGCAGACGCCCCTCCCGCACGCCCCGCGCACCTGGCACGATGGCCGCATGAGCGAGAACGCGACGCGCCCGACGGTGGGCGTCACCTTCCGACCGCAATCGCCTCCGGAGGACCTGCGCGAGATCGTACGCGCCGTCGAGGATGCCCGCGCCGCCGAGCTGTGGCTGTGGGAGGACTGCTTCCTCGAGGGCGGCCTCTCGACCGCGGCCGCGGCCCTCGCGTGGTCCGAGCATCTGCGTGTGGGCCTCGGCCTGATGCCCGTTCCGCTGCGCAACCCCGCCCTGGCCGCGATGGAGATCGCGACGCTCGAGCGGATCGCCCCCGGTCGGATCCTGCCCGGCTTCGGGCACGGCGTGCTCGACTGGATGGGGCAGATCGGCGCGCGGGTCGCGTCGCCCCTCACCCTCCTCCGCGAGCACGTCACGGCGGTGCGCGCGCTGCTCGCGGGCGAGCGCGTCACGACCGAGGGGCGCTACGTGACGCTCCGCGACGTGGCCCTCGACTGGCCGCCGCCGGCCGCGCCCGAGCTGCTCATCGGAGGAGCGCGGCCGAAGACCCTGCGCCTCGCGGGAGAGATCGGCGACGGCGTGATCCTCGACTCGACCATGTCGATCGACGCGCTGCCCGCCGCCCGCGCGGCCGTCGACGAGGGGCGCGCGGCGGCCGGACGGCCCGGTCGTTCCCGCGTCGTGGTCTACGCCGAGGTCGACACGCAGCAGGACGCCCTCGCGGCGCGCATCGAGGATCGCGTCGGTGCCCTCGCCGAGGCCGGAGCCGACGCCGTCGTGCTGCACGGCACGGGGGCCCACCCGGATCCCCGTCCCCACCTCGACGCGCTGCCCGACTGGGCGCGCCGCTGACGGGATCCGCGGGGATCGCGGGGAGAGCGGATGCGCATCGCCGCCTGGATCCGCCCGTCCCGAGATCTCCGCGGGATCAGGCCCCAGGTTCGTGGGATCCGCGCCCATCCTGCCCTCGCGGGCGGCGCAGACTTTCGCGAGTGGCGCAGATATCCGGTCGGATCTCTGCGCCGCTCGCGAGTTCCTGCGCCACTCGCGAGGGAGCCATTCGCGAGGGACGAGTCCGGATTTCGACCCGCGCGCCGCCCCGCGGTAGCTTTCGAGGACCGGGCGCCCGCGCCCGCCCCACACCACGAGGAGCAGCATGACCACCATCGAGACGACGACCGCCGGCAGCCTGCCGCGCACCCGGGCCCTCATCGAGGCGAACGCGGCGCGCGCATTCGAGGACGACGGGTTCACCCTCACGACCACCCCCGAGTACGAGGCGCTCGTCTCCGAGGCCGTGCGCGACGTCGTCGAGCGCCAGCGCGAGCTCGGCATCACCCAGCCGGGCGACGGCGAGTTCGGCAAGGCCATGTCGAACGCGGTCGACTACGGCGCCTGGTGGGGCTACTCGTTCCAGCGCGTGAACGGCCTCTCGCTCACCGAGGTGAACGCGTTCAACGAGCCGCCGCGTCGCTCCGAGCCGGGACGCATCCAGCTCACGTCGTTCCTCGACCGCCGCGACCGCCAGATCTTCCACGACGCCTACTACGACCCCGAGAGCGGCATCGCGACGGGGAAGAACGCGACGGCGTTCCCGACCACGACCGGGCCGATCAGCTACCGCGGCCAGCAGCAGATCGCCGACGACGTGCGGCACCTCTCCGGCGCCCTCCGCGACGGCGAGAGCGGCTTCCTCACCGCGATCGCCCCCGGATCCGCCGCCCGCGTGCGCAACGAGTTCTACGCCACCGAGAACGAGCACATCTGGGCGTGGGTCGAGGCGCTGCGCGAGGAGTACCGCGCCGTGACCGACGCCGGCCTCGTGCTGCAGCTCGACGACCCGTCGCTCGCGGAGAACTGGGATCAGATCAACCCCGAGCCGGCCGTCGAGGACTACGCGGCGTTCACGCAGATCCGCATCGACGCGATCAACGACGCGATCGCGGGGCTGCCGAAGGAGCAGGTGCGCCTGCACCTGTGCTGGGGATCCTGGCACGGCCCGCACACGACCGACATCGAGCTGAAGCACATCCTGAAGACGGTGCTCGGGGCGAACGTCGGGCAGATCTCGTTCGAGGCGGCGAACGCCCGCCACGAGCACGAGTGGGCCGTGTGGGAGGAGAACAAGGACCTCATCCCCGACGACCTCGTGCTCGTTCCCGGTGTCGTCGGGCACTCGACGAACCTCGTGGAGCACCCGGAGCTCGTCGCCCAGCGCATCGAGCGCTTCGCGAAGATCGTGGGCCCCGACCGCGTCATCGCCGCGACCGACTGCGGCCTCGGCGGCCGCGTGCACGAGCAGATCGCGTGGGCGAAGGTCGGCGCACTCGGCGAGGGCGCGCGCCTCGCCGCCGCCCGCGTCTGACGCGAGAACCGGATCCCCCGTCGCGCACCCCGCGGCGGGGGATCCTGTCGTGAGCGGGGCGGGCGATCCCGTGGATCCCGCCCGCTGGCCCCGCGCGCACTCGGCGCAGCGCACCACCCGCGAGCGGTACAGGTCCGAGGGCGGCGCACCACTCGCGAGCGGCGCAGGAACTCGCGAGCGGCGCAGATATTCGGTCGCATTTCCGCGCCACTCGCGAAAGTCTGCGCCACTCGCGAGCCCGGGGTCCCGCTCATTCGGTCGGCGCACCGCGCACCCTGCCGAAACCGCGGAGAACACCCACTCAGCGGATCGCTGCCGGGGATCCCGTCCGCCGACCCCGCGGACTCCGCCCGATCTGCGCAGCGCACAACCGCGAGCGGCGCAGGTCCGAGGGCGGCGGCCCACCACCCGCGAGTGGCGCAGGAACTCGCGAGAGGCGCAGATATTCGGTCGCATTTCCGCGCCACTCGCGAAAGTCTGCGCCACTCGCGAGCCCGGGGGACGCGAGCCCGGGGAACGCGAGCCGCCGCATCGCACGCCGCCCCGCGCTCGGCTCCTGCGGATCCCACCTGCGGCAGACTGGGGAGGTTGCCCGCGTCGAGGAGAGGGAGCCCGTGGCGAAGCAGGTCGAGAGGCGCGAGGCGCTGCGCCGCCCCGTGACGTGGGTGCTGCTCGCCGTGCTGATCGTCGCGGTCGCGGTGAGCGCGGGCGTCCTCGCGGACGACGCGCCGCGCCCGTTCCCGCAGGCCGCCGAGGGAACGGCCCTGCACGTCGCGCAGGACCTCGACGTCAAGGGCCGCGCGCCGCGGACGGGCTACTCCCGCGACGAGTTCGGAGCCGGGTGGGTCGACGTCGACCGCAACGGGTGCGACACCCGCAACGACGTGCTGAACCGCGACCTCGACCGCGCCGTCCACCGCGACGGCACGCACGGCTGCGTCGTGGAGAGCGGCGTCCTCGCGGATCCCTTCAGCGGATCCGCGATCTCCTTCACCCGCGGCGAGGGCACGTCGAGCATGGTGCAGATCGACCATGTCGTCGCCCTGAGCGACGCGTGGCAGAAGGGCGCCCAGGGCTGGACAACCGAGAAGCGCACGGCCTTCGCGAACGACCCGCTGAACCTCCTCGCCGTCGACGGCCCGCTCAACGCGCAGAAGGGCGACGGTGACGCCGCCACCTGGCTGCCGCCGAACGGCGCCTTCCGCTGCCCCTACGTCGCCCGCCAGGTGGCGGTCAAGGCGACCTACGACGTGTGGGTCACCGAGGCCGAGCTCGACGCGATGGTGCGCGTGCTGTCGGAGTGCCCCGACGAGCCGCTGCCCGACGGCTCCGCTCCCGTCTCGCTGAGCGGGGATGCGGGTGGGACGGCGGGCGGCGGGTCCGAGCCCACGGTTCCCGGCGGCGGGGATCCGGGCAACGACCCGTCGGACGGCTCGGATCCCGTGGAGCCGTTCGCGAACTGCGCGGCCGCGCGCGACGCCGGCGCCGCGCCGGTGCGCCGCGGCGATCCCGGCTACGGCCCGCACCTCGACGGCGACGGAGACGGCATCGCCTGCGAGTGAGGCTCCTCGGTCTGGCCCCGGCCGGTGCACGACGACGCCAGAATCCGCGACGCCACCCCTGACACCCGGCGCGCCGGACCGCTGACCTGAGAAATGACGTCGTCGTGCACGAGGCCCCGACGGCACCGCCCCGACGCCAGCCCCGCACCGCACCTCACGGCCGGCCGTCCGCACCGCACCAGGATCCGCGGCCGGGCGGATCCTGGTGCCGCGTCAGCGCCTGCGGCGCACGGCGCGGGCCTGCCAGCGGCCGTCGTGCTCCGAGATCGCGATCGGGGAGGAGAAGCAGGCGGTGACGTGCTCGGTCGTGAGCACCTCGCGCGCCGGGCCGGCCGCGTGCACGCGGCCGCCGCGCACGAGCATCGCGTGGGTCGTCGTCGCCGGCAGCTCCTCCAGGTGGTGCGTGACGAGGATCGTCGCGAGACGCGGCTGCACCGCGTGCAGGTCGTCGAGCGTGGCGAGGAGCTGCTCGCGCGCCGCGACGTCCAGGCCGGTCGACGGCTCGTCGAGCAGCAGGAGCGGCGGTCCCGGCAGCAGCGCGCGGGCGATGAGCGCCCGCCCGCGCTCGCCCTGCGACATCGTCGGCCAGGTGGCGGCCTCGAGATCGCCGAGGCCGAGCACGTCGATGAGCTCGTCGGCGCGGCGGAGCGTCTCGGCGTCGGGACGCCAGCGGGGGACGAGCTCGATGGATCCCGTCGCTCCCGTCAGCACGACCTGTCGCACCGTGAGGGGCGATGAGATCGGATGCCGGGGATCCACGTGCCCGATCGAACGCCGCAGATCGCGCACGTCCACGCGGCCGAGCCGGTGGCCCAGCACCCGCACGACGCCGCGGGTGGGGTGGTTCATCGCGCCGCAGAGGCTGAGGATCGTGCTCTTCCCGGCGCCGTTCGGACCGATGAGCGCCCAGTGCTCTCCGGGTTCGACGGCGAGGTCGATGCCCGTGAGGATGTCGCGTCCCTGGCGCACGAAGTCGACGTGGTCGAGCTGCAGGACGGTCGTGTTCATGTGCTCCTCCGTTCGTCGCCGTCAGACGAGCGGGGCCTTCATCGCACCGAGGTGCTCGCGGGCGAGCGACGCGGCCGAGGCGCCGTCGTGCGCGCGGATCGCCTCGACGATGCGCGCGTGCGCCTCCTGGTCGGCCTCGCCCCCGTGCGCTCCGCGCAGCCGCAGCATGTCGATCATCGCGAGGCGGCTGCGCGGGGTGACGCCGTCGAACAGCTCGAGGAGCACGGCGTTCTGCGACGCGACCACGACGGCGCGGTGGAAGGCGATGTCGGCGTCGACATGCGGCTCGAGATCCGTCTCGAGCGCCCGGGCGTCGAGAGCGCGGCGGATGGCGCGCAGCTGCGCGGGCGAGCGGCGCTCGGCGGCGAGCGCCGTCGCCTCGACCTCGATCGCGATCCGCGCCTCGATCACCGAGACGATGTCGGCCCGGCGCAGCACGCTCTCCCAGTCGTCGGGGGCGTCGAGCGCCGTGACGAACACCCCGGCGCCCTGCCGTGAGGCCAGGACGCCGCGGCCGGCGAGCTGGCGGATCGCCTCGCGCACCGTCGAGCGTCCGACCCCGAGCTGCGGGGCGAGGGTGGTCTCCCCCGGAAGGCGCCCTCCGAGAGGCCACTCTCCGGAGCGGATGCGGGCGAGGAGCTGCTCGGCGGCCTGATCGGCGAGCGGCGCCCTGTGGAGCTGCGGCATGCGCTCATCCTGCCACATCACCCCCACAACACCTCAGCTTGTCTGAGGAGTTGTGCTGGCGTTCCCGCATGCTCTCCCCCGCGCTCCTCCTTCTCCGCCACGACGGGGCCTGATCCGACCGGCTCCTCGTCGTGGCGACGGGACCCGCCGGTCGCCCCCTCGACCGAAGGAGAAGACGATGACCGCGCCCCGCCCCGAGACGCCCCCGCCTCCGCGCGCCCGCCGACCCCGTTCCGGGCGACGCCCCGTCGTGGAACCGGCAGCGGACATCCCAGATGCCCTCCCACCGCTACCGGGACGTGTTCTCCCGGGTCGACGTGCCGCCGATCGACCGCACCTGGCCCGACAGGCGCCTCGTCTCCGCGCCCCTGTGGGTCCCCGTCGACCTCCGCGACGGCAACCAGGCGCTCGCCGACGCGCACGGCGGGGAGCTGAGCGCCGCGCAGCTCGCGGAGGCGTTCGAGCGGACCTACCTCGCGGACCCCTCCGCCGCGCGGAGCATCGAACTGGTCGGGTTCGCGGCCGCCGAGGACGAGGTCACGGTGCGCCTGCGCGCGGACGGCGAGACGCGCGCCTTCCGCTCTCCCGGCGCCGGCCCGGTCGAGGCGCTCGTGGACGCCCTCGCGCGGTGCGGGGTGCGCATCGAGATCGCGAGCCTGCACCAGACGAGCGTCGGAGCCGGCGAGGACGCCGACGCCCTCACGCTGCTCGAGGCTCGGGTCGACGGCGGCCCCGCGTCGTGGACGGCGGGACGGGATCGCGCGGTGCTCGCGGCCAGCCTCGCGGCGGTGATGGCCGCGGTGCCGAGGGCGCGCGCTCGCGAGGGCGACCCCGGGGAGGGCGACCCGCGCGGGGCGGCCGGGCGCCGCGACGGCCGACCCGCCTCGCGGGAGGGCTCCGCGCCGGCCGACTTCACCTCGCCCCGCCTCGCCTCGCGGGAGGGCGCCACGCCGAGCTGATCGCCCACCTCGCGCACGTCCGCCTCACCTCGCGCGAGCGCGCCGGGGCGCCCCCTCAGACGCGCCGCGCGCCGGCGGGCCGCACCGCGACGAACCACGCGATCGCGGCGATGACGTGCATCGGCGCGAGCCAGAACGCCGCCGGCGCGCCGATGACGACGAACGGCGAGGCGGCGGTCAGGAGGGCGACGACCAGTCCGACCCACGGCGCGATGCGCGCGAGGGGCGGCGAGGCGTGCCCGACCAGCCACGTGATGACCCCGGCGACGGCGATGGCGCCGAACGTCGCGGCCGGCGGCATCACCGGGGAGATCGGGGATCCGCCGACCTCCAGCACCGCGCCCGAGGCGACCGCGAGGCCGAACAGGGCGAGGTTGACGGCGGCGGCGATCAGGGCGACGAGAAGCAGCCGCACCAGGGGGAACGGCGCCGTCGCGGCGGGACGAGAGCTCATCGGGGGCCTCCATGCTCAGCGGATCGGCCGAGCACCGCCCGGCTCCCGCGGAAAACCGAGCACCGCCCGGCTCCCGCGGAAAATTAGTTGAGTAGTCAATCGTTGACAACCCCTATCATGGGGATGTGAGCCCCACCGAGCAGCAGGACCCCACGGGCGACGAGGCGCGCGAGCTCGCCCTCCTCGTCATCCGCGTCGGCTAGCAGGCGCGCGCCGAGTTCGTCCAGGCGAGCGACGAGGTCGACCTGCCCGTGCCGCTGCGGCGCGTGCTCCTGCTGCTGGATCGCCCCCGCCCGATGCGCGAGATCGCCGCGCAGCTCGCCTGCGATCCGTCCTACATCACCGGTCTCGCCGACCAGCTCGAGGGGCGCGGTCTCGCCCGCCGCACCGCGGGATCGGACCGCCGCGTGAAGCTCCTGGCCGCCACCGACGCGGGCACCGCGATCCGCCACGAGTTGGCCGCCGCCGTCGCGCGACGCGCGTTCGGACGCCAGCTGTCGCCCGACGAGCGCGGCGTCCTGCGTGACCTGCTGACGCGCCTGCGCGACGGGTGAGGGCGCCCCGGGGCCGCCGAACCGTAGCCCCAAGCCCTTCCCACGCCCGGCGAACTCGAGAAATGCCACCGGCGCCCCGAGTGAGGGGCGTCACGCTCTGCCCGCAGCACGGGCACCCGGACCGTGTCTCGATTCGGACGGGAAAGCGGATCCGGATCCCGCACAACGTGAGACACGGACAGAGCACCCGGCGAACCGTGTCTCACGAAGCGCCGAAAAGCCCGCCCGTTACTCACCACTCGTGAGACATGCCGCGGTCTGGCAGCGCAACCGACCCTGTCCCCACGACCACCCCACGGCCAGCCAGCGCCCCGTGCACGACGACGCCAGAATCCGGGCGGCGAGGCCCCGACCCCGGCGCGCCGCGCCCCACCGCCGGGAAATGGCGTCGTCGTGCATCGGGACACCCGCGCACCGCCCCGCGCACCGCCCCGCGCACCGCCCCGCGCACCGCCCCGACGACGCGACATCTCGCTCCCGCCCGCAGGCCCCGCCACTCCTGCGACACCATCCCTCCCTGTCGCCCGCCGGCCCCTTCCCCCGCACCCCGCCTCGCCCTAGGCTTCCCGCATGTCGAAGACGGACAAGGTCGCTCCCGGATCCCCTCCCCCGCTGAAGAAGAAGGCGTACGAGAAGGAGCTGCGCCGCCTGCAGGCGGAGCTCGTCGCGATGCAGCAGTGGGTCATCGCCCGCGGCGAGCGCATCTGCATCCTCTTCGAGGGGCGCGACGCGGCGGGCAAGGGCTCGGCGATCGCCCGCATCACGCAGTACCTCAACCCCCGGCACGCCCGCGTCGTCGCCCTGCCCGCGCCGACGGATCGCGAGAAGTCGCAGTGGTACTTCCAGCGCTACGTGTCGCACCTGCCGGCCGCGGGCGAGATCGTGATCTTCGACCGCTCCTGGTACAACCGGGCGGGCGTCGAGCGCGTGATGGGGTTCTGCACCGACCAGCAGTACCACCGCTTCCTCCAGCAGGCTCCCGCATTCGAGCGGATGCTGGTCGACGACGGGATCCGCCTCGTCAAGTACTGGTTCTCCGTCTCGGACGAGGAGCAGGAGGCGCGGTTCCGCTCGCGCGCGGCGGATCCGATGCGGCGCTGGAAGCTCTCCCCGATGGACGTCGAGTCGATCACGCGGTGGGAGGACTACTCCCGCGCGAAGGACGCGATGTTCGCGGCGACCGACCTGCCAGGGTCGCGGTGGGTGACGGTCGAGAGCGAGGACAAGAAGCGGTCGCGGATCAACGTCATCCACGATCTGCTCGGGCGCGTGCCGTGGGAGCGGGTGGAGCCGGATCCCATCGAGATCCCGCCGCGCCCCGCCGCCCGCGACGCCGCCTACGAGCGCCCCGACCGCAGCGGGCTGATCTACGCCGACGACGTGGCGGTCGCCCTCGAGCGGGGGCGGGAGACGGAGTAGCAGTCGCCGCTCACCGCTCCCGCCCCGGCTCCCGCAGCGCGATGCCGCGCACCGTGGGGTTGCGCAGCGGCAGCAGCATGAGGAGGGCCAGCGCGCCGCCGAAGATCGCGAACGGCGCCCAGAGCGGCAGCACCTGGGCGAGGACGCCGAAGAGCGCCATCGACAGGGGCATGAGGCAGTCGTCGCCCAGGCGCGTGATCGACGACATGCGGCCGAGATGGTCGGGCGCGACGGTCGCGGCGAACGTCGCGCTGAGCAGCACCGAGGCGAAGCCCGCCGTGAGGCCGATGACGAGGCACCCCGCCCCGACGCCCGCGGGCGATCCGGTGCCGAGCAGCACGATCCCGCCGCCCTGCGCGACGAGGGCGCAGAACCCGCCGACGGCCTCGCGGCGCGGGCGCCAGCGCATCACGACGAGCGCGCCGATCATCGCGCCGCCGCCCACGAGCGCCTCGCAGATGCCCACAGCGCCGGCGCCCCAGCCCTGCGCCGTCGCCTGCAGCGCGATGCCGATCGCCGTCGCCGGCCCGACCGCGAGGTTGAGCCCCGACAGCGACAGCACGAGCGCGCGCGTCGCCGGCGTGCGGCGCAGGTGGGAGAACCCCTCGGCGACGTCGCGGATCACGGGAGCGGATCGCGCGCTGCGCGGCAGGAGGATCCGCGGCCTCAGCCAGATGGCGAGGAACGCGATGACGATCGCGTAGGTCACGGCGTTCAGCGACGCGCTGCCCGGCATGCCGAACGCCGCGACGAGGAAGCCGCCCGCCGCCGCGCCGCCCATCGTGCCGAGGCGCGTGAGGGTCTGCGCGAGCGCGGAGTACGACGGCAGATCCGCGGGGCGGACGAGCTGGCGCGGCATGGTCGCGGCGGCGGGCTCGAAGATCGCGTCGCAGATGCCGAACGCGGCCGTCGCGACGAGCAGCACCGCGATCGACGGCGGCGCGCCGAGGAACCACGCCGCGGTCGCGACGAGCACCCCGGCCCGGATCGCGTTGACGACGATCATCGTCCGGCGCGCGTTCCCGCGGTCGGCGAGCGCGCCGCCGACGAGCAGCACGAGGGCCCGCGGCACGGTCCCCGCGGCGACGACGAGGCCCGCGACGGCGGGAGAGGCGATCTGCACGGCGGTCCACGCGACGGCGATCGTCCACACCGTGTCGCCCGCATCGGAGAGCGCCTTCACGGCGAGCCACGCGTGCACGAGGCGGTCGCGGCGGAACGGCGGCGGGGTGCGCAGCTCCCGCGTCTCGACGGCGGCCATCACGCCTCCGTCGGGAAGCCGTGCGCGAAGAACGCCACGGGCACGCGGGGCGCCCCGTCCCCCGCGTCGATGCCGCCGCGCCAGTCGCTCAGCACCTCCTGGATCCGCCGCGACAGGTCGGAGAGCTCCTCCGGCGTCGCCCACGCGAGCGCGTCGATGCTGAACGCGTCGTACTCCGCGTAGGCCGGATCGTCGCGCGTGCGCAGCCAGCCGCGCAGGCGGTCGAGCTGCGCGCGGACGTTGTGCCGCTCGGCCTCGCGGGCGAGCAGCGCGTCGGCCGGGGAGTCGGCGAAGTCGTCCGCCGACCAGCTGAAGCCCTCGCGCGCGAGCCGCCACCAGCTCGTGCGGCGGTCGCCGTCGGGATCCGCGACCCGCTCCACGACTCCGGCGCGCTCGAGCATGCGCAGGTGGTGGCTGATGCTGCCCACCTGCGCGTCGAGGCGGCGGGCGAGGGCCGTGACCCGCGTCGCGCCGTGCAGCAGCAGGACGTCGACGATGCGGCGCCGGAGCGGGTGGTGCACCGCGGTGATGACGGAGATGTCTTCCATGCTCGCCACACTATGGCCGGATCGCGATATCGACAAGAGTTCTTGTATACCGCGGGATCATGCGGCTCTCGCTCCCGAGGGGCTCCCTCGGCCTGCGGTGTCGGAGCCCTCCGATAGCCTGCCGGGGTGAGGGATGACGCGAGCGGACCGAGGAGACGGCTCACGCGACGCGCTCCCGGATGGGCGATCGTCGCCGCCCTCGCGTTCGCGGGCCTCAGCTCGGCGTTCATGTTCACGCTCGTCGTGCCGCTGCAGAGCGAGCTGCCCGCCCTGCTCGACGCCTCCCGCGAGGACACCACCTGGGTCGTCACCATCACGCTGCTCGTGGCGGCCGTCGCGACGCCCATCTCGGGGCGCCTCGGCGACATGTACGGCAAGCGGCGCGTGATCCTCGTGCTGCTCGTCGCGCTGGTCGCCGGATCCCTCGTGGCCGCGCTGTCGGGATCCATCGCGGGCATCATCGTCGGGCGGGGCCTGCAGGGTCTCACCACCGGGGTCATCCCGCTCGGCATCGCCGTCATGCGGGATGTGCTCCCGCCCGCGCGGCTCGGCACGGCCGTCGCGCTGATGAGCGCGACCATGGGCGTCGGCGGCGCGATCGGCATGCCGTTCGCGGCATACATCGCCGAGCACGCCGACTGGCACGCGCTCTTCTGGCTGGCCGCCGGGCTCGGCGTGCTCGGGTTCGCCGCCATCGCGCTCGTCGTGCCGGAGGACACCCTGCTCGCGCCCGGCCGCCTCGACCTGCTCGGCGTGCTCGGGCTGGCGGCGGGGCTCACAGGGCTGCTGCTCTACGTGTCGCGCGGCGCGGAATGGGGCTGGGCGTCGCCGCTCGCGCTGACGGCTCTCGTCGGCGGGCTCGCCGTGCTCGCGGCGTGGGGCGTCCACCAGCTGCGCACGAGGGATCCGCTCGTCGACATGCGCGTCGCCGCCCGCCCCGCCGTGCTGCTGACGAACCTCGCGGCGATCGGCATGGGCTTCGCGCTGTTCGGCTCGAACGTGACGTTCCCCCAGCTGCTCGAGCTGCCGGCCGAGACGGGCCACGGCTTCGGGCTGACGATGATCGAGGCGGCGCTGTGCATCATGCCCGCCGGCCTCATCATGATGCTGCTCTCGCCGCTGTCCGGCTGGCTGGAGCGCGTGTTCGGCCCGCGCCCGCTGTTCACGATCGGCGCCGCCGCCATCGTCGTCGCCTACGTGTTCGTGCTGCTGCTGTCGACCGAGGTGTGGCACATCGTCGTCGCCAACGCGATCATCGGCATCGGCATCGCGTTCTCGTTCGCCGCCATGCCGATGATCATCATGCGGTCGGTCCCCGCGCACGAGACGGGCGTCTCGAACGGCCTCAACGCCCTCTTCCGCTCCGTCGGCACCTCGAGCGCCTCCGCGGTCATGGGCGGCGTGCTCGCCGCGATGAGCGTCGTCGAGAGCGACCGCGCCCTGCCGACGCGCGAGGCGTTCACGACCTGCTTCTGGATCGCGATCGCCGCGGCCGTCGTCGCCACCGCGCTCACCCTGTTCATCCCGAAGGGGCCGTCATCCGAGCCGCGGCCGAGCACCCCGACGGCGTGAGCGGCGGATCCTGACGCGCGGCCGGCAGCCCTGCCCGCTCAGCAGCCCGCGCGCCCCGCCGCCCTGCGCGCTCGTGGTGGGTCCGCCGAAAACGCCGCCCGCACGACGCGACACACGACGGTCCCCGGCGACGCGGGATCCCGGCGGCGGGCGCGCCCGCCGGCAGGCCCTACTTCGTGAAGAGGTAGCCGCGCGCGGCGTCGAAGCCCGCGATGGTGAGGCCGCGGCCGAGCAGCACCGCCATCTCGCGGCGCACGCGCATGCGCCACTCGTAGGCCTCGCGCGGGTTCTCCTCGCGCAGCGCCTCGACGTTCTCGGGGATCGCGAGGGTCTCGACGATCTCGTCGCCGGTCGGCGGGGTCGCGAGATCCGCGAGCGCCCACTTCACGTCGAGGCGGTCGCTCTCGTCGCCCGCGTCGCCTCCGCCGAAGATGCCGTACTGGTTCACCGCGTAGCCCGTGACGCGCGCGCCGAGCACCGTCAGGAAGAAGTGCGCGTTGCGCGCCACGAGCGGATCGAAGGTCCAGGTGACGTTGCCGACGCCGCGGCTCAGCGCCCACGTGCGCTGGTGGTCCTTGAGCTCGCGCCCCCACCCGCGGCCGCGGAACTCGGGCAGCAGCGCCGTGATGTGCGAGTGCATGGAGCGCGAGTTCGGCGGTCCGAAGAACGCGATCGAGGCGCCGACCATGCGCCCCTCGTCGAACAGGCCCACGGCGTAGTTGCCCGACTGCTGCAGGGCCCGCAGCGTACCGGCGTCGACGACCCGCTCGGGGCCACGGATGGCGTCGAGCACCCCCTGCGCCTCGAGGATCAGTTCGACGGTGTCCAGATCGCGGATCTCACGCATGCCCCTCAGCCTAGACGCGCGGGCGCCTCCGTCGTGCGCGGCGCTCGGATCCGGACGGCTCCCCAGGCGCGACGGATATCGTCGATGCTCTCCGCGCCCGACAGAAGGATCCGCATGCCCTCCCTGCCTCTGCTCGCCGACTTCTCCCTCGAGATGACGGGTCGCGACGCCCCCGCCCTGGCGGACGCGCGCGGGGCGCTCCCCGCCGGGACCCGCGTGAACATCACGTTCCTCGGCAGCGAGGACCACGACACCCGCATCCGCGCGGCGCGCGCCGTCGTCGACGTGGGGCTGACACCCGTGGCGCACATCGCCGCCAGGCGCCTCGCCTCGGAGGGCGAGCTGGAGCGCCTCCTCGCCGACCTGCAACGGATCGGAGCGTCGGAGCGGGTGTTCGTCGTCGGCGGCGACCCCGCGACCCCCGCCGGCCCCTATGCGAGCGCGCTCGAGGTCATCGAGTCGGGACTCCTCGAGGCGCACGGCGTCGCGGAGGCGGGGATCGCGGGATACCCCGACGGGCACCCCGACATCGCCGACGACGCGCTGCGCTCCGCGCTGGCCGAGAAGCTCGCGGCGGCGAGCGCCCGCGGCCTCGCGCCCGTCGTCGTCACCCAGTTCGGCTTCGACGCCGACCGGGTCGCCACATGGATCCGCCGGACCCGCGCGGACGGGGTGAGCGCCCCGATCCGGGTCGGCGTCGCGGGGCCGACGAACGTCGCCCGGCTCGTGCGGTACGCGCGGCGCTTCGGCATCGGCCAGAACGCGATGATCGTGCGCAAGTACGGGTTCTCCCTCGCGAACCTCGTGGGCCAGGCGGGTCCGGAGCGCTTCCTCGACGACCTCGCCCGCGCGCTCGATCACGACGGATCCGCCCGCGACATCGCCCTGCACGTCTACGCGTTCGGCGGCCTCGCCGACACGGCGCGCTGGGCCGCGCGGCACCGGTAGGCGCCGTTCCGTCGGAGATCCGGCAGACCACCCGCCCCCGGACCCCGGGATCCCACGGGCCCCACCGCGGCCGCTGACCGATCTCCGACATCACAGCTTCGGCGCCACGACCGCCGACGCGCCCATCCACCGTCGGCACGACACGTCGCCGCCCCGGCCGTTCCGTCGGAGATCCCACCGGTGGTCTGCCGGCGTCCCCGGGATCCTGCGGGCGACGTCGCGGCCGCTGACCGATCTTCGACACAACGGCCCCGACGATGCCACCACCGACGCCCTCGACCATCCACCATCGTCACGGCTGTTCGCCACCTGCCTCCCGGATCCCGGGCCCTCTCCGCCGTTCCGTCGGAGACCCTGCCGACCACCCGCCCCAGGCCCCGGGATCCCAGGGGCGCCGCCCCGACCGAGGAAGAATCTCCGGCACAACAGCCCCGACGACACGACCGCCGATGCACCCCATCCACCCGCGGCACGACACCGCGACCCCGACCGTTCCGTCGGAGATCCGGCCGACCACCCCGGGATCCCACGGGCCCCGCCCCGACCACAGGTCCATCTCCGGCACAACAGCCGCGGTGCCGCACCGCCCCTGCCGCCGGGCACCCCTCCCCGGGCCCACCGGATCCGCGCACGCATGCCGCCGCAGCGCGCCCGAGGCCTGCGGACGCGCGCCCTGCCGGCCGACTCTCGTAGACTCGCCCGCGTCCGCGATGATCGGGAGGCCCTGCACGGTGACGGCACGCACGCTCTTCGGGCTGACGCGGTTCGCGGCTGCTCTGCTGTGCGCCGTCTCGCTCGTGCACCGTCTCTTCTGGGGCCTCAGCTCGCAGACGATCGCCGGCCAGAACTTCTTCGCCTACCTGACGATCCAGTCGAACATCGCCTTCGTCGCCGTCGCTCTCACGGGCGGGATCGTCGCGCTGCGGCGACCCGAGGATCCCGGATGGCTCACGGGGATCCGCACGATCGTGCTGAGCTGGACGATCACGGCGGGGCTCGTGTTCGCCCTGCTCGTCTGGCAGGCAGGGCTGCGGGGGATCCCCATGACGGTGCCCTGGTCGGATCACGTCCTGCACTTCGCGCTGCCCGCGCTCACGATCGTCGGGTGGATCGTCGGGCCGGGCCGGCGCGCGGCGCGCTGGAGCCTCATCCCGGGCGTGCTCGCCTTCCCCGTCGTGTGGGGGCTGTTCACGATGTGGCGGGGATCGCGGATCGGGTGGTATCCGTACTACTTCCTCGACCTGCGCCAGGTCAGCGGGATCCCCGAGTTCCTCGCAACGGTCGCGTTCGCCCTCGCGGTGTTCGCGGGCGTCGCGGCCGCCCTCATCGCGCTGAGCCGCTGGCGGCAGACCGCGCCGGCGACCTGACCCCGGGACCGCTCGCGCACGCGATCCCGGAACCCCGTGTCTCGCAGATGGCGGGTTCGGGGCGCGCATTCCCGCCCTTCGCGAGACACGGAGCCCCGGAGCGCCCGAGCATGTCTCGCGTTCGGTCGGCATCGCGGCGCCATTCCCGCCCTTCGTGAGACACGGGCCCGGCACCGCTCGCATCGATCACACGACTCACCCAGCTCACACCGCTCACACCGCTCACACCGCTCACACCGCTCGCGAGCGGCGCAGAAAACCGCGAGTGGCGCAGAAATCCTTCAAGATTCCTGCGCCACTCGCGAAGATCTGCGCCACTCGCGAGCCTTGGGCCCCGACCCTTGGGCCCCGACCCTCGGGCTCCCGAGCACGGGGCAGATGGGCCCGAGGGTCGCGGCCCCGGGCCTCGCCGGCTCCCCAGCACGGAGCGGACGGGCCCGGGGCCCGCGAACCCGGATCAGATGCGGACGTCGCCCGCCAGGTTCACGCGGATGCCCATGCGCTCGAACATCGCCGCCTTGGCGACGAGCGCCCGGTCGGCGGTCTCGGCGTCGGGCGCGTAGACGACCTGCGCGTGGTTGGCCTTGTGTCGGGCCATGAACTGGTCGCGGCTGATGCCGTGCAGCACGACGTGCGCGATCGGCCACTCGGGGTTCGTCGCCTGCTTGCGGCGCTCGGTCTCCTCCGGGGGCAGCTCCACGGAGGATCCGCGGAAGATGTCAGCCTGCAGCACGCCGTCGGCGATGAACACGCGCGAGATGACGAGCTCGCCCGGCTTCGCCACGCCGTTGATGGTCGCGCCGCCTGCGGGGAAGAACACGTGCCCCTGGCGCCACCCCTCGGCCTTTTCCCACCCGCCGAGGTGCGAGGCCGGGACGGATCCGGAAATCTCGTACACCCAGACGAACTCGCCGTCGTATTCCTCGCCCCAGCGCACGTCGTGCAGCGTGTTGTCGGGCACGAGGCCCATCGCGCGCCACACGCGGTCGGTCACGAGGGCGTCGACGGCGACGCCCTCGTCCGCCTCGTTGAAGTGCGGGAAGGCCCGACCCTCGTGCAGCACGCGCTGCCCGTCGCGCGAGGTCACGGGCGGGCGCTCGGTGGAGTTGAGCACGCCCTCGGCGAGGTCGGACGCGGGCGTCAGGTCCTTGAGGCCCTGCTGGTACTGGATGCCGACCGCGTCGAGCCCGAAGTCGTCGGCGATGCGCAGCGCCGCGATGTACATCTTCATCTGCGCGTGCACCTGGTCGGGGGTGAGCTCCGTGGCGGGATCCTCGCCGTAGCGGAAGGTCATGCCGTGGTCGAGGAGCCACCGGTAGGCCGCGTCGGCGTCCTCGTCCGACACCTGCAGCATCTCGGCGTAGAGCGCCGACTGCGACAGGCGCTCCTTGTAGATGCCGGTCGTGTTGAGCAGCTCGTCGTCGAAGATCGCGTTGTACATGCCCATGCAGCCCTCGTCGAACACGCCGATGATGGCCTTGTCGGCGAGCAGCTGGTCGCCGAGCGCGTAGCCGAGCTCGCGCTCCGGCGACTCCGGCAGCGCGGGCAGGGGGCGCACGTGGGACGTGTCGTGGGTGATGGATCCGGTCTCGATCCACTCCCGGATCCCGTCGCGGAACCAGTCATCGGCGCAGTCGACCGACCAGGTCGTCGCGTAGGCGCGGCCCATCTTCGTGAGTCCGGCGTTGAGGCCGAGGAGGCCGACGAGGCCCGGCCAGTCGCCCTCGAAGTTGGCGACCGTGAGGATCGGCCCGCGGTGGGTGCGCAGCCCGACGAGCACGTGGTGCGAATACTGCCAGTTGGCGATCGCGACGACGAGGGGAGCGTCCTCGGGGATCTTCGCGAAGACCTCCATGCCCATGCGCTGGCTCGAGATGAACCCGTGGCCGGTCGCGGGATCCACGCCGAAGGGGCGCACGACGCTCCAGCCGAAGCCCTCGATGACGCCGGTGACGGCCTTCTCGAGCTTCTCCTGCGTCGGCCAGCCCGCGACGTTCGCCGACTCGCGGAGATCGCCGGAGGTGATCAGGTAGGCGGTCTTCGGCGCGAGCGCGGGGCGCTCGGCGACCTCGGGAAGGGTGTATGCACTCATCGGTCGTCCTCGTCTCGGATGCATCGGCAGCGTCCCGCAGGCGGCGCGAGACGTCTGATGTAAAGGATTACATCTGGGTGGCGATCCCCACAAGCCGGATCCCGCGACCCGGCGGAGGCCTCGCCCGTCAGACCGCGTCGACGGCGGGCTGCAGCACGCCGTGCAGCACGACCCGCTCGGGCGCGGATCCGTCGCCCGCCACCCGCCGGAGGAGCATCTCGGCGGCGAGCTCGCCCATGCGGCGGGAGGGGAGCCGCACGACGGGCACCGCCTGCGGATGGAGCGTCGTGAACGGGAGCGCCCCGACGACGGCGACCGGAACGTCGCGGGTCGTGAGGCCGGCGGAGGCGAGCGCCTGCAGCACGCCGACGCCCAGCAGGTTGTTCGCGGCGACGATGCCGCCCGGACGCTCCGGTCGCGCCAGCAGTTCGAGGGCCTGCCTGCGCCCGCCCTCGACGCCGAAGCTGGCGTGCACCACCTCGACGGCGCCCGCCTCCGAGGCCCCCTCGGCGCGCTCGCGCGCGGTGCCGACGCTCGCCGGCCCCGTGAGGCACACGATCGGATCCGCGCCCGCGATCGAGGCGGCCGCGAGACGCCCCGCCTCGCGGTTGTCCATGACGATCTCATCGACGCCTCCCGCGGGGAACGCCCGGTCGATCGCGACGATCGCCGGCCCGCCGTCGGCGACGACGGGCCGCGACGCGTCGTCGGCGGCGGCGAGGATCACGCCGGCCATGTGGGTCGAGGCGGCCACGCGCAGGTACTCCGCCTCCTTCTCGTGGTCGGCATCGGTGTTGCAGAGCACCACCGAGTAGCCCGCCGACCGCGCGACGTCCTCGACCCCGCGCGCGATCTCGGTGAAGTAGGGGTTCTCGACGTCGGGGAAGACGAGCGCGATCATCTCGCTGTGCCGACGCCGCAGGGAGCGCGCCGTGCGGTTGGGCACGAATCCCAGCTCGTCGGCGGCGCGGCGCACGGCCTCCGAGCGGGCGGGGGACACCGACTGCCCGTTGAAGACGCGCGACACCGTCGCGGTCGACACCCCGGCCAGCCGCGCCACGTCCACGATCGTCGCCATGCTCACAGCGTAGGGGTCGGGCGCCGCCCGCCCCGCTCCCGTCCTCCTCCCGCTCCCCTTCCTCGTCGGCTCGGCCCGCCCGGTCCTCGCCCCGGCCTCCCGGCCTCCCCCGGCTCGCGAGTGGCGCAGGAACTCGCGAGCGGCGCAGATATCGGGCCTCGGATCTGCGCCACTCGCGAATGTCTGCGCCGCTCGCGAGCCCGACGGCGGATGGACGAGGCGGCCAGGCGGGCAAGCGAGCCGGACGAGGAGAACGGCCGGGCGAGCGGGCCATCCGACCGGGCCGGCGAACCGGACGCACGCGCAGACGCCGCGGGGACATCCGAGCTCTGCGGAGCCCCTCGGGCCCGCCCGCTCGACGCCCCGCCTCATTGACGGTCAAGACATCCGATGTTTAAGCTGAGGGTCACACTTCCCAAGGAGCCAGCGTGAGCACCATCACCCATGTCGACACGACCGACATCCGCTTCCCGACGTCGCAGCACCTCGACGGCTCGGACGCGATGAACCCCGACCCCGACTACTCCGCCGCCTACGTGCGCATCGTCACCGACGCCGACGACGGGATCGAGGGCCACGGGTTCGTCTTCACGATCGGCCGCGGCAACGACATCGAGACGACGGCCATCCGCGCGCTCGCCCCCTTCCTCGTGGGGCGGGAGGTCGAGCCGATCCTCGACGACATGGGCGGCTTCTGGCGCGAGCTGGTCGGCGACTCCCAGCTGCGCTGGCTCGGCCCCGAGAAGGGCGTCATGCACATGGCGATCGGCGCCGTCGTCAACGCGATGTGGGACATCAAGGCGAAGCGCGCCGGCCTCCCCCTGTGGCAGCTGCTCGGCCGCATGTCGCCCGAGGAGATCGTCGACCTCATCGACTTCCGCTACCTGACCGACGCGCTGACGCGCGAGGAGGCGCTCGCCCTCCTGCGCGCCGCCGAGCCCGGCCGCGCCGACCGCGAGGCCGAGCTGCTGCGCGACGGCTACCCGGCCTACACGACCACGCCGGGCTGGCTCGGCTACTCCGACGAGAAGCTCGTGCGCCTGTGCCGGGAGGCCGTCGACGACGGCTTCCGGATGATCAAGCTCAAGGTGGGCGCCGACGTCGAGGACGACGTGCGCCGCATGCGCCTCGCCCGCGAGACGGTCGGCCCCGACATCCTCATCGGCACCGACGCGAACCAGCGCTGGGACGTCGACGAGGCCATCGCCTGGATGGGCCGCCTCGCGGAGTTCGACGTCGCCTGGATCGAGGAACCCACCAACCCCGACGACATCCTCGCCCACGCCGCGATCGCGAAGGGCGTCGCCCCGATCCCCGTCGCGACCGGCGAGCACTGCGGCGGACGCGTGATGTTCAAGCAGATGCTGCAGGCCGGATCCCTGAGCGTGCTGCAGATCGACGCCTCGCGCGTCGCGGGCGTCAACGAGAACATCGCGATCCTCCTGCTCGCGGCGAAGTTCGGCGTGCCCGTCTGCCCGCACGCGGGCGGCGTCGGCCTGTGCGAGGCCGTGCAGCACCTCTCGATGTTCGACTTCGTCGCCGTCTCCGGCACGACCGAGGGGCGCGTCATCGAGTACGTCGACCACCTGCACGAGCACTTCGCGACCCCCACCGACGTGCGAGGCGGCGTCTACCACGCGCCGACCGCGCCCGGCAACGGGATGGAGATGCTCGCCGCCAGCCGGAAGGAGTACGAGTTCCGTGGCTGACCCCGTCTCCGCCCGCTCGGCGCTCGAGCTGCCCGCCCTGGGGTACGGCGCCGCGAACGTCGGCAACCTGCACCGCGCCCTCACCGACGACGAGGCGCACGCCGTGCTCGAGGCCGCGTGGGACGCGGGGATCCGGTACTTCGACACCGCGCCGCACTACGGCCTCGGCTGGTCGGAGCGCCGCCTCGGCGCCTTCCTGCGCACGAAGCCGCGCGACGAGTTCGTGCTGTCGACGAAGGCGGGCCGCCTGCTCGTGCCCAACCCGGGCGGCGAGGGCGAGCTCGACCTCGAGAACGACTTCCACGTGCCGGCCGCGGTGCGCCGCGAGTGGGACTTCTCGCCGTCGGGCATCCGCCGCTCGGTCGAGGCGTCGCTCGAGCGCATGGGGCTCGACCGCATCGACCTCGTCTACCTGCACGACCCCGACCGCCACGACCTCGAGCGCGATCTCGCCTCGGGCACGGAGGGCCTCGACGCGCTGAAGAGCGAGGGGATCCTGCGGGCGTCGGGGATCGGATCCATGTCGTCCGACGCGCTCGCCCTCGCGGCGTCGTCTGGCGGGCTCGACGTGCTCATGGTCGCCGGGCGCCTCACGCTGCTCGAGCAGCCGGCCCTCGCCGACGTCGTGCCGGCGTGCGAGCGCACCGGCACGGGCATCGTCACGGCGTCCATCTTCAACTCGGGGCTCCTGGCGACCGACGATCCGACCGCCAACCCGCGCTACGAGTACGGCACGGCGCCGCAGGAGGTGCTCGATCGGGCGACGCGGATCGCCGGGATCTGCCGTGCGCACGGCGTCCCCCTCCCCGCCGCGGCGCTGCAGTACACGCGCCGCATCGGGCCGGTGCGCTCGGTCGTGGCGGGCAGCAGCCGGCCCGCGCAGATCCGGCAGAACGCCGCGTGGATGACCCTGTCCGTTCCCGAGGACCTCTGGGCCGAGCTGGCTCACGAGGGCCTCATCCCCGAAGGAGTCTGACGTGCTCGAAGGAATCCACCCGCTGCTCACCGGCGAGCTGCTGCTGCGCCTCGACGAGATGGGCCACTCCGACGCCGTCGTCGTCGCGGACGCGCACTTCCCCGCCGCCGCGCTCGGCCGACACGTGATCGACCTGCCAGGTACGTCGACGCCCGACGTGCTGGCCGCGATCCGCTCGGTCGTGCCGCTCGACGACGCCCCGGGGCTCGACCTCATGGAGTCGGCCGACGGCCAGGTGCTGGACGTGCAGCGCGAGCTGATGTCGGCGGCAGGCACGACGCCGGACGCGACGCGGTTCGTCGAGCGCTTCGCCTACTACGAGGCGGCCCGCGCCGCGTACCTCATCGTGCGCACGGGCGAGACGCGCAAGTACGGCAACGCCCTGCTGCGCAAGGGCGTCGTCGGCCACCCCGCCGCCTGACACCCCCCCAGACCCGCCCCGCTCGCCCGAGCCCCCTGCTCGCGAGCGGCGCAGATATTCCTCCACATATCTGCGCCGCTCGTGCATTCCTGCGCCATTCGCGAGCTGAGCAGCCGCGGGGAGGCGCGACGAGCGGAGACGCGCACGGCCCCCGCGGCGAGCATCGGCCCGACGTCCTCGCCCGTCGTCGCGAGCCCGTCGTCGCCGCCCTCGTCTCCGGATCCCGGCGCGTCGTCGCCGCCGTCCGAACCGGATCCGTCCGATCCCGCTCCCGCGTCCTCCGCGGACCCGTCGTCGGCGGCCTCGCCCGCGTCGTCCGCGGATCCGTCCTCGCCGGCCTCGCCCGCGTCTCCTGCGTCGTCGCCAGCCTCACCCGTGCCCTCCGCGGACCCGTCGGCGGCCGCATCCGCGTCGTCGCCGGCCTCGCCTGCGTCCTCCGCATCCTCGCCGGGATCCGCATCCTCGTCCGCGGGCGGATCGTCCGCCTCCGCGATGCGGTAGGTCTCCCCCTCGACCGTGTCGAAGGAGATCTGGTCGGATCCCTCCGCGACCGTCTCGACGACCGCGCCCGAGCTGTCGCGGACGACGAGGTCGGCGATCCCGGGGTGCTGCCCGACGAACGTGCCGCCGCTGCGCGAGGTGACCGCGAACTCCGTCGCGACGCCGTCCTCCCAGGCCTGGTCGATGACGAAGTTGCCGCGGGCGACGAGCCCCTCCACGCGTCCCGCGCTCCACGCCTCGGGGACGGCGGGCAGGAACTGCGTGTAGCCGAGCTGGCTCTGCAGGAGCATCTCGGTCATGCCCGCGGTCAGGCCGAAGTTGCCGTCGATCTGGAACGGCGGGTGGGAGTCGAGGAGGTTGTCCATCAGCCCGTTCCGGTTGCCGGCGAGCATGGCTCGGACCATCGAGTAGGTCTCCTCCGCGAGGCCCGTGCGGGCGTACTGGTTGATCTTCGTCGCCTTCGCCCAGCCCGTGCCCTCCAGACCCCTCTGGTCGAGCGACGTGACGGCGGCGTCCATCCACTCCGGCGTGTCCTTGCTGATGAGGGTGCCGGGGAAGAGCCCGATGAGCTGGGACACGTGCCGATGGACCGAGCCCTGGTTCGCGTCGCCGCCCGCCCCGAAGTTCCAGATGTCCTCCTCTGGCAGCTCGCCCGCCTGGGCGCGACCGAGGGACGTCTCCTCGAACCACTCCTTGACCTGCCCCTCCTCGCCGATGAGGACGGGATCCAGCTGCGCCTGGTTCGCCTCCCAGACCGCCCGGAGATCGGCGTCGACGTCGAGCTCCTCGGAGGCGTCGATCGCCATCTCGTACAGCTCCCAGACGAGCGACTGGTCGTAGGTGGTGCCGATCGCCGCCGGGCCGTGCTCCGCGGAGACGCCCGGCGCCACGGTCAGCCGCTCCTGGTACGGGCTGTACCAGAGGTACTCGTTCCAGAACGCGGCCATCTCCCTGAGCATCGGGTACGCCGTCTCGCGCAGGAAGTCCTCGTCTCCACTGAACCGGTAGTAGTCGTAGATGTTCTGCATCGCCCACGAGGATCCGCCGATGTTCCAGCCGTACTCCTGGATCCCGATGGGCGCCGTGTGGCCGAAGGGGTTGACCTGGGTGTTGATGAGGAACCCGGCGCCGTCGCCGATCGGCGTGCCGGCGAGGTCCTCCGTCGCCACGCCGGCCGACCGCTCGGCGGTGAGGCGGCCCGGCACGACGAGCGACTCGACGTACTCGTTGAACGGGATCTGCGTCTCCGCGAGGTTCGTCGTCATGGCCGGCCAGTAGTTCATCTGGACGTTGACGTTGAAGTGGTAGTCGCCGCCCCAGAAGCTGTCGGCGCTGCCGATCAGCCACAGGCCGACGAGGTTGGTCGGCAGATCTCCGGCCCGGGAGCCCGCGATGCTGAGGTAGCGCCCGAACTGGAACACCAGCTGGTCCACGGCGAGGTCGTGCTCGCCCTCGCGGTAGCGGCGCATGAGCTCGTCGGTGGGCACGTCCGGCACCTCGGCGCCCACGTCGAAGCTGACGCGCGAGAAGAGCTCCTGGTAGTCGGCGAGGTGCCGCTCGCGCAGCTCCTCGTATCCGCGATCCAGGGCCGTCGTGACCCGCTCGAGGATCTCGGCGTGCGGATCGTCGCCGCGGTAGTGCGGGTACTCGTTCGCGTAGTCCGTGCCGGTCGAGAACACGAGCGTCACCGCGTCGGCCTCGCTGACGGAGAGCGTCGTCCCGTCGTCGCTGCGCACCGACCCGCCCTCGTTGGCGAAGCGCACCTGCATCTCGCCCTTCAGCTGGTTGTCGTCCACCCGTCCGGACAGGACGATGCTCTGCTCGTCGGCGTCGGCGACGGTCGTCGTGGTGAGGCCGCTCGCGGCGTCGACGGAGGCCGTGAACGACAGGCTCCCCGCCTCGGAGGCCGTGAGCCGCACGACGACGACCTGATCCGGGTAGCTCACGAAGTACTCGCGCTCGTAGCGCACGCCGTCGTGCTCGAAGCCCACCGTCGAGACGGCGGTCTCGAGGTCGAGGTCGCGCACGTACGCGCCGACCTCGTCGTCCGAGATGCCGGAGGCGGAGAAGTCCAGGGAGATGTCGCCGAGATCCTGGTACTTCCCCATTCCGCCGGTGTCGCCGAACATGAGGCCCTCGAGCTGCTCGTTGGCCCCGCCCTCGCCCGCGGCGGGGAGGCCGAAGACGTGCTCGGATCGGTCGTCGAGCGCCTGGCGGTAGCCCTCCAGCTGCTCGGGCGTCACGCCGTCGCGCCTGTTGCCTCCGAGGTACTCGCGCCCCGGCGCCGGCCCGCCCTCCCAGAGGGTCTTCTCGTTGACGTGCAGACGCTCGGAGGCCGGCCCTCCGAACGCCATCAGGCCGGTGCTGCCGTTGCCCTGGACGAGCGCCTCGCTCTCTCAGTCCTCGACCGGCGCGGTGTACCACATGCGCAGCGGATCGCCGTCCTGCGCCGCCTCCGCGGGCGGGAACGCCTCGCTCGCGGCCGAGGGGACGCCGCGGGCGTCCGCGGACGGCGACGCGGCGGGCAGCGCCGCCCCGGTCAGGGGCAGCGCGAGGAGCGCGGCGACGGCGGGCAGGAGTCTCTTTCGGATCATCATCGACCTTTCGGATGAGGCGCACGACGGGGTGCGCGTACGCGACCCCGTGAACCGTCAGAGAGCCCCGATGCCCGGAAGGCCATCGATAGATCGGATGTCTGACCGCCTCGGCTGGACGGTACCGAGCTGAGGAAACCCTGCCTACCACAGGTCTCCGCGAAACTGACCGTCTCGCCACTCACAAGACATCCCATGCCTGCGCCGCGGGCGAGGCGCCGCCACCCCGACGATCCCCGCCGGCCACCTCGCCGAGCCGCCCCTCCTTCGCCCCACGGAGCCCCCCCCCGCCCGCACCCCGTTCGCCACCTGCCACGCCCTGCCCTGCTCGCCACCTGCCTCCCCTTGCTCGCCACCGGCCTCCCCTTGCGCGCGAGTGGCGCAGACATTCACGAGCGGCGCAGATATTCGGCCGGATTTCTGCGCCACTCGCGAGAAACTGCGCCACTCGCGAGCCGAACGGGGAGGGAACGGGAAGAGGACCGATCAGAAGGAGGGCAGGTCGAGGCGAGTACGGACGGCCGGGGCGGAGGCCGATCACGGAGGGCGCGGCGAGCGAGGGCGCCGAGCGACACCCCTCAGTGCAGGCGGATCGTGTCGACCGCCCGCAGCTGGCCGCGGATGAACGCGTTGGCGTGGGCGGCGAGGTCGTCCGAGTCGTCCCAGAGGTTGCGCCACACGCCGAGGGTGTTGCTGAGCTCGGCGCTCACGATCGCCGACGAGAACGACTCGAACACGACGGGCCCGTCGTATCCGGCCCGCGCGAGGCCGCGGAAGAAGCCGTCGAAGTCGACCGTGCCGCTGCCGAGGTAGCCCCGGTGGCTCTCGCCGATGTGCACGTATCCGAGCGCGTCGCCCGCGTCGAGCACGGGCTGCGCCATATCCGACTCCTCGATGTTCATGTGGTACGTGTCCAGGTGCAGCGACACGTTCTCGTGATCCACCCGGTCGAGCAGCGCGAGGCCGCCCCGCGCGGTGTTCGCGACGTTCGACTCGTAGCGGTTGACGATCTCGAGTCCGAGGCGGATGCCCTTCCCCGCCGCCCGGTCGGCGAGGCGGCGCAGCGCGTCGGCCGCGTGCGCGACGCCCTCCTCGGTCGCGGGCTCCATGTACTTCCGCATCGCGCTGTAGATGACGCCCGTGAGCCACCGGCCGCCGAGGGCGTGGACGATGTCGATGCACGTCTCGAGCATCTCCTCGCCCGCCACCCGCACCGCGGGATCCGGGCTCGTGAGGTCAGTCGCGGCGGTGAGGCCGAGCGAGGCGGTCGCCTCGATGTCGTGCTCCGCGAGCAGGCGCGCGGCGAGCGCCCGGTCGAAGCGCTTCGGATCCATCATCGGGATCTCGAGGATGTCGAATCCCGCGCGTCTCGTCGCGGTGATGGCCCGCGTGATCCCGCTCTCGTCGAGACTCCCCGTGAACACCTGAGCGTGTGCGCCGATCTGCATTGACGTTCCTTCCCTCTTCGTCGAGGATGTGCTTCCGTAATCGTTTACAGGCGGGCTCGCAGGGACTTGTTATCGAAATGTCTCCCGGATCACCTCGTTGACGAATACATTATGTGACAACCTTGCGATCGAGGCCACCGCAAGACAGAATTGATCTGACCTTTGCGGGCGGAGTCGCCGGCAAAGACGCCACCCACCCTCAACGAAGCAGGTACACATCGTGACCGCACCACTCCTCGAAGTCGAGGGGATCAGCAAGAGCTTCCCCGGCGTCCGAGCGCTGCACAAGGTGCAGTTCCGGCTCGACGCCGGCGAGGTGCTCGTCCTCGTGGGCGAGAACGGCGCCGGCAAGTCGACGCTGATGAAGATCCTCTCGGGCATCTACACGCGCGACGAGGGCGTCATCCGCGTCGACGGGCGCGACGTCGCCATCGCATCCCCGAGCGAGGCGCAGGAGCTGGGCATCAGCATCATCCACCAGGAGATGAACCTCGCCCCCGACCTCACGGTCGCCCAGAACATCTTCATCGGCCGCGAGCCGCACGTCGGGCCGTTCCTCTCGGAGCGCGCGCTCAACAAGAAGACATCTGATCTTCTTCGCGAGCTCGGCATCGTGCTCGCACCCCAGCAGCTCGTGGGCGACCTGACGGTCGCGCAGCAGCAGATGGTCGAGATCGCCAAGGCGCTCTCGTACAGCGCGCGCGTGCTCATCATGGACGAGCCGACCTCGGCGCTCAGCGACTCCGAGGTCGAGACCCTGTTCCGCCTCATCGCCGACCTCAAGGCCAAGGGCACGGGCATCGTCTACATCTCCCACCGCATGGAGGAGCTCCAGCGCCTCGCCGACCGCGTCACCGTCCTGCGCGACGGCGAGTACATCGGCGGCCTCGAGCGCGCCGAGATCTCGATCCCGCGCATCATCGAGATGATGGTCGGCCGCGAGATCAAGGAGGGCGCCCGCCCCGCGTCGACCGACGTCGCCCGCGACGAGGTCGTGCTCCGCGTCTCGGGCCTCAGCACCCGGTCGCTGCTCCAGGACGTCTCGTTCGAGCTGCACCGGGGCGAGATCCTCGGGTTCGCGGGCCTCATGGGCGCCGGCCGCACCGAGACCGCCCGCGCCCTCATCGGCGCGGATCCCCGAACCGCCGGCGCCATCGAGGTGAACGGGCGCGAGGTGCGCATCTCGCAGCCCGCCGACGCCGTGCGCCACGGCATCGGCTATCTCTCCGAGGACCGCAAGCGCCTCGGCCTCATGCTCGAGCAGGACGTGAACTTCAACACGCTGCTCGCCTCGATGCAGGACTACGCGTCGGCCATCGGCTGGATGCGCGACGGCAAGGGCCGCGACGTGACGAAGGGGTACGTGCAGAGCCTGCGCGTGAAGACCCCGTCGATCAACCAGACCGTCAAGCTGCTCTCGGGCGGCAACCAGCAGAAGGTCGTCATCGCGAAGTGGCTCGCTCGCGACTGCGACATCCTCATCTTCGACGAGCCGACGCGCGGCATCGACGTCGGCGCGAAGGAGGAGATCTACGCCCTCCTGCACGAGCTCGCGCGCGAGGGCAAGTCGATCATCGTCATCTCGTCGGAGCTCCCCGAGGTGCTCCGCCTCTCGCACCGGATCGTCGCGATGGCGGGCGGGCGCATCACGGGCGTCCTCGACAACGAGAACGCGACCCAGGAGAACATCATGGAACTCTGCACGATGGATGCAGCAGAAGAAGGGCAGGCCGCCTGATGAACGCACAGCCCACCTCGCGCAAGGGCGACGAGTCGCCCGGCACCACGACCCTCATCGCCACCGCCATCGCGGAGGAGAAGCGCTCCTCCGGCGGGATCAAGGGCGTGCTCAGCCGCTCGCTGCAGCAGTCGCTCGCGTTCGGCACGCTCATCGTGCTCATCGCGTTCTTCGCGATCGCCAGCCCGAACTTCTTCACCTGGTCGAACATCTCGAGCATCCTGCTCTCGACGGCCGTCGTCGGCATCCTCGCCCTCGGCACGACCATGGTCATCATCACGGGCGGCATCGACCTGTCCCTCGGCACCGGCATGACGCTCTGCTCGGTCATGACGGGCGTGTTCATCACGAACATGGGCCTGCCGCTCTGGGTCGGCGTCATCGGCGGCATCGCGATGGGCGCCCTCATCGGCCTCATCAACGGCACCGGCGTCGCGATCCTCGGGCTGCCGCCGTTCATCGCCACGCTCGCGATGATGATGATCGCCCAGGGCCTCGCCCTCGTGATCTCCGGCGTCGCCCCCATCTACTTCTCGGGCACCCCGGCGTTCAAGGAGATCGCGCTCGGCGCCCTCATCCCCGGCCTGCCGAACGGCGTGCTCATCATGCTGGCCGTCGCGCTCGTCGCCTACCTGCTGCTGAGCAAGACGCTCATGGGCCGGTACACGTTCGCGATCGGATCGAACGAGGAGGCCACGCGCCTCTCGGGCATCAACACGCGCCGCTGGAAGATCCTCATCTACACCGCCGCCGGCGCCTTCACGGGCCTCGCGGGCGTCGTCATGGCGGCCCGCCTCGACTCGGCGCAGCCGCAGCTCGGCATGGGCTACGAGCTGCAGGCGATCGCCGCGGTCATCATCGGCGGCACCTCGCTGCTGGGCGGGCGCGGATCCATCATCGGCACGCTCATCGGCGCGCTGATCATGTCGGTCCTGCTCAACGGCCTGCGGATCCTGTCGATCCAGACCGAGTGGCAGACGGTCGTCACGGGTCTCGTGATCCTCGTGGCCGTGTTCGTCGACTCGCTGCGCAACAGGCGCAGCGCCTAGCTCCCCCTCCGCACACCCCCTTGCACCCGAACGCCGGTTGGGAACCGGCAGAAGAGACGATGGAGTTCTCATGAAGAAGTTCACGAAGCGCGCCGCGGCCCTCGGCATCGCGGCCGTCGCGGCCCTGGCCCTCGCCGGCTGCTCGAACAACGGCGGCGGATCGAGCGACATCGATCCCGACAGCATCCCCGAGGACGAGACGTACATCGCCCTCGTCTCGAAGGGCTACCAGCACCAGTTCTGGCAGGCCGTGAAGGCCGGCGCCGAGGAGCGCGCGGACGAGCTCGGCGTCACGATCACGTTCGACGGCCCCGCGGCCGAGACCGAGATCGACAAGCAGCTCGACATGCTGAAGAACGCGATCGACCGCAAGCCCGACGCGATCGGATACGCGGCCCTCGACCCCGAGGCCTGCGTGCCCCTGTACGAGGAGGCCGAGGCCGCGGAGATCCCGATCGTCGAGTTCGACGCCACCTGCAACAGCGAGTACGCGGCGAGCTTCGCCGCGACCGACAACACGGTCGCGGGCGCGCTGGCGGCCGAGAACATGGCCGAGCTCATCGGCGGCGAGGGCAAGATCGGCATCGTCGGCCACAGCCAGATCAACTCGACCGGCGTCGAGCGCCGCGACGGCTTCGTCGAGAAGATGGAGGCGGACTACCCCGACATCGAGATCGTCGACATCCAGTACGGAGACGGCGACCACCTGAAGTCGGCCGACATCGCGAAGGCGATGATCACGGCGCACTCCGACCTCGCGGGCATCTACGGCACGAACGAGGGCTCCGCTATCGGCGTCGTCAACGCGGCGAACGAGCTCGGCCTCTCGGGCGATGACCTGATGATCGTCGGCTTCGACTCGGGCGCGGCGCAGATCAACGCCATCAAGGAGGGCACCATGGCCGGCGCCGTCACGCAGGACCCGAAGATGATCGGCGCCCTCACCGTGCAGACCGCGTACGACATCATCAACGGCGAGGAGGTCGAGGACTACCTCGACACCGGCTCGTTCTGGTTCGACGCGAGCAACATCGACTCGGAGGAGATCCAGGAGAAGATCTACGAGTGATCTGACCCGCACGACGAAGGCCCCCGCCGCTCGGCGGGGGCCTTCGTCGTATGCGGTGCTCGTCTCGTTGCTCGTCTCGTTGCTCGCGAGCGGCGCAGAAACTCGCGAGCGGCGCAGAAATCAGGCCGAATATCTGCGCCACTCGCGAAGACCTGCGCCACTCGCGAGCCTCCTGCCCGGCAAGTCCCGCCCGACGCGTCGGGCCTCAGAAGGCGAGGAGGGCGCGGGGGCCTGTCGTCGTGAACCGGGACACGGCCCCCCGGCCGATCCGCGCCGCGAGACGCGGCAGGTAGCGCTCGCCGAGGTACGCGATTCCCGGCATGCCGCCGTAGGCCCGGTAGCGGGTCGCGCGCGCGACGTCTCCCCCGAGGAGGATCCGGTCGCCCCCGGCCGCGACGACCCGCTCCGTGAGGCGCAGCAGCTCGTCGTCGCTGCGCGTGCGGGGTCGGGCCATGCCGTCGTACCCGAGCCACGCCCCGCGCGCCATGAGCTCGACGTGCAGGCCGGGGTCCGGATCCCGGTCGGCGTGGGCGAGCACGACGCGGCGCTCCGCGACCCCGAGGCCCGCGAGCAGGTCGAGCACCTCGTGCGCGGCCGTGCAGAACTCGAGGTGCACCATGATCGGCGCGCCCGTCTCGCGGTGCGCGCTCGCCGCCGCCTCCAGCGTCGCGCGCTCGAACGGGCTGATCGCCCAGTAGCCGATGCCGGTCTTGACGATGCCGGCGCGCACCGGGGATCCGTCGGGGGCCGTCGCCGGGGCGGCTCCCGGCTCGTCGCGCTCGGGCGCGCCGTCGACGATGTCGCGCACGAACAGCGCCGCGCGCTCCTCGACCCCGAGCCGGCGCAGCGGATGCCCGTCGGGGTAGTGCGCCTCGCGGTGGAGCCCCGTCGCCTGCACGACGGCGAGGCCCGTGCGGTGCGCGATCGCCGCGACGTCGGCGGGGCGGCGCCCGAGGCCGATGGGCGTCGCGTCGACGAGCCCCGAGAAGCCGCTCGCGACGAGCGACGCCGCCTCCCGCTCGGAGCGGACGGGATCGTCGATCTCGTCGCCGGGCAGCAGGGGGCTGACCTGGAAGAGGTGCTCGTGATAGTTCGTCGGCCCGAGCAGAGACGGATCGAGGGGCCCGAGCGCCGTGCGCACGAGCCCCTCCGGACGCGGCTCGGTCACCGCCGCGCCTCCTCGGCGATCCGCGCGAGGCGCGAGACCCGGTCGGCCGGCATGGGGATGTCGTAGACCTCGGCGATCACCTGCGTCCAGCCGTGGATGAAGTAGCGCCAGCCGTCGACGACCGTGAGGCCGCGCGCGGCCTCCTGCGCCCGCGCCTGATGCAGGAACTCGAGGGATCCGCGGTAGTTGAACTCCCACGCGAACGCGCCCTCGGGGAGCACGGCGTCGTCGGGGAGCGGGGATCCGGGGCGGTCCTTGCCGAGTCCGGAGGCGTTCACCACGAGGGATCCGGCGGGCGCCTCCGCGAGCGCGCGCCTGGTCGCGTCGGGGCTCGCGAGGCGCAGGTCGAGCAGGTCGGCGGGGGTGCCGCGCTGGTCGTGCACCTCCCGCAGGTGGGCGAGGCGCTCCTCGCTCGTGTCGGTGACGACGATCCGGCGGGGCCGGTCGTCGCGCTCCGCGAGGCACCAGGTGAGGGCGGTGCCCGCTCCTCCCGCGCCGAGCACGACGGCGTCGCGGGCGGCTCCGAACCCGTCGGCGGGGAAGAACTCCTCGAGCGCGAGCCGCGCCGTGAGGGGATCCTTCGCGTGCCCGAGCAGGCGCCCATCGCGCTTCGCGATGCTCGAGATCTCGCCGCAGGCGCGGGCGAAGTCGTCGAGCTCGTCGAACAGGTCGTGCGCGGCGGCGTAGAGGCTCATCTTGTGGGTCGTGACGAGAGCGCCGGCCCGGTCCGGGTCGTCGCGCAGCGCCTCCACCGACGTCCGGTACTGATCGGGGCGCGCGCCCAGGGGCAGGTCCTCTCCCGCGAGCGTCGCGCCCTCGAGGCCCAGCTCCTCGGCCCAGAGCGGGAAGAGGGTCATGATCGACGAGGATCCGGTGGAGACGCCGATGAAGGTCATGCGGGTCATGCCGCGCCTCCCGTCGCCCGGACGAAGGCGGCTCGGAACTCGCGCGCCAGGCGCTCGATGACGTCGTAGCGCTCCTCCGCGAGGGCCGTCGCGGGGCACAGGTCGCCGCCCGCGCCCACGGCGATCGCGCCCGCGGCGATCCAGTCGGGGATGTTCTCCGACGTCACGCCCCCCGTCGGCATGAGGGGGGCGTCCGGGAACGGCCCGCGCAGCGCCCTGAGGAAGGCGGGGCCGCCGAGCGATGCGGGGAAGATCTTCACGACGTCGGCGCCGAGCGACAGCGCCCGCATGACCTCGCTGGGGGTCAGCGCGCCCGTCATGGCCGCGCGCCCGGTCGCCGTCATCGCGCGGGCGACCTGCTCGTCGGTGCCGGGCGAGACGAGGAACGCGGCCCCGGCGTCGGCGGCCTCCTCCGCCTGCGCGGGCGTCGTCACCGTGCCCGCGCCCACGAGGGCGGCGTCGCCGTGGCGGGCGACGAGCTCGCGGATCGCGGCGGGCGCGTCCGGCGTCGAGTAGGTGATCTCGAGCCCGGTCACGCCGCCGCGCACGAGGGCGTCGCCGGCCGCGACCGCGTGGGCGGCGGACGGAGCCCGCAGCACGGCGAGCACCCCCGCCTCCCGCACGCGGCGGATCGTCTCGGATGTCGTCATCGTCTTCCTCCTTGCGGGGCGGGGACCACGGCGTCGGGCGGCGCGCTCCCCTCGAGAGCGGCGAGGGCGTTGCGCACGGCGCCCTCGCCCATGTTGTCGACCGCCTCGACGGTCTGCGCGCCCAGGTGCGGGGTCACCGTGACGCGGTCGGCGAGCTCGTCGGAGAGCAGCGGGGATCCGTCGGCTCGCGTGTCACCGGCGAGCGTGTCGGCGGCGAACGCCCCGACGCGGCCGTCGCGCAGCGCGGCGGCGAGCGCCGCCTCGTCCACGAGGTCGGGGCGCGCGGTGTTGACCACGACGGCCCCTGGCCTGCTGGCCGCGAGCCAGTCCGCGGTCACGACGGGGGATCCTCCTGGCGCGTGCAGGGTCACGAGGTCGCACTCGCGGGCGATCCGCTCGGGATCGGCGGGCTCGACGCCGAGGCGCTCGGCCGCCGCCTCGTCGAGGAACGGGTCGGCGGCGAGGAGGCGCGCGCCGAAGCCGGACAGCCGCCGCGCGACGCCCTGTCCGATGCGGCCGAAGCCGACGATGCCGATCGAGAGGCTGCCGAGCTGGCGTCCGCGCGCGACCGACCAGTCGCCCCGGCGCACGCGGCGGTCGCCCACCGCGATCTGCCGCAGGGCGGCGAGCATGAGACCGACGGCGTGATCCGCCACCGCGTCGCTGTTGGCGCCGGGGGTGTTGGACACCGCGATGCCCCGGGCGCGAGCGGCGTCGAGGTCGACGGCCTCCACGCCCACGCCGTATCGGGCGACGATCCTCAGGCGCGGCGCCCGGTCGAGGTGGGCCGCCGTGACGGGCCCCGTCCCGGCGATCCAGGCGTCGGCCCGCGGGAGCAGGTCGGCGAGGGCGTCGAGGTCGTGGTCGCTGGGCCCCGTCGCGACCTCGTGGCCGAGCTCCTCCAGCCGGCGCACGAGGTCGGCGTCGCCGGATCCGAACGACCGGCTCGTGACAAGGACGACGGCCATCAGCCCCTCGCCTCCGCGGCGCGGCGGAACCAGGGCGCGAGATGGCCGTAGGCCTCGTCGAAGAGCGGCAGCCGCGCGCGGTACGCGGCGGTGCGGGAGGGGTCGGGCGCGAACTCGGCCGTGATCTCGGAGAGGTCGCGCGCGGCGCCGAAGCCGTCGACGAGCCCCAGCCCCACCGCGCCCGTGACGGCCGCGCCGAGGCTGTTCGCCTCCTCGACCACCGTGCGGCGGCGCACGGGCACGCCCCACATGTCGGCCATGATCCGGAGCCAGGCGTCGCTCGCCGCGCCTCCGCCGACCGCGTCGATGCGGTCGATCGTCGCGCCGCCGGATCGGAACGCGTCGATGCACTGCAGGAGGGTGTACGAGACGCCCTCGAGCACCGCCCGCATGAGGTGCGCCCGCGTGTGGTGCCGGCCGAGGCCGACGAACGCCCCGCGCGCGTCGGGATCCCACCTCGGCGAGCGCTCGCCCAGCAGGTAGGGCAGGAAGAACAGGCCCCCGCCCGCCGCGTCGGCGGTGTCGGCCTCCGCGACGAGGTCGCCGAGGGAGGCGGCGTCCGGCCCCGGAGCGAGGATCTCCGAGAGCCACTGCACGGAGGCCCCTCCGGCCTGCATCGTCGCGGTCGGCGCGAACATGCCCGGCACGACGTGGTTGAAGGTGAAGGTGCGCATCTCGGGGTCGAGCACGGGCTCGGGGGAGGCGAAGGAGATCCACGACGAGGTGCCGAGGCACACGTACGCGCCGTCCTCGGGCGCGACGACGCCCGCCCCCACCGCGGCCATCGGGCCGTCTCCCCCGCCCATGACGACGCGCGTCCCGCGGGGCAGGCCCGTCGCCTCGGCGGCCTCGACGGTGAGCGTGCCGACGACGTCGGTCGACTCGACGATCTCCGGGAGGATCCGCGGATCCACCCCCGCCGCCGCGAGCACCTCCTCCGACCACGTGCCGGTGCGCTGGTCGTAGGCGTTCATGGCGCTCGCGTCGCTGCGCTCCGTCGCGAGGCGGCCGGTCAGCCACTGCACGACGACGTCCTTCGCGACGCACGCGTGGCGCACGCGCGCCCACACGTCGGGCTCGCTGTCGCGCACCCACATGACCTTCGCGAGCGAGTACGTGGGGTTGAGGCGGTGTCCGAGGATCCCGTAGGCGCGCTCCTGGCCGAGCCGCTCGACGAGCTGACGCGTCTGGCGCTCGGCGCGGGTGTCGGCCCAGATGATCGCGGGGCGCACGGGCCGGAAATCGGCGTCGAGCAGCACGGCGCCCATCATCTGGCCGCTGACGACGAGGCCCGTCACCTTCCGGGGGTCGGTGCCGGTCTCGTCGAGCAGCCGGCGCGTGGCCGCCACGACGGCGTCGCGCCAGTCGTCGGGATCCTGCTCGGCGACGCCGCCGACGTCGAAGCGCACGGGATAGCCGACCGTGACGGCCGCGAGCAGGCGCCCCGCCTCGTCGTGCAGGGACGCCTTGTTCCCGGTCGTGCCGAGATCGTGTGCGATGAGCACGGGGATCCTCAGCCGAAGAAGGGGCGCAGGTCGACGCCGTCGGCTCCGGCGAAGGCGCGGCGCCCCATGCCGTGCTCGAGCACCCAGCCGTAGTCGTGTCCCGCGCCGCCGGGGTAGACGGCGAGGAAGCGATAGGGGTCGTCGCCGACGTTGATCGAGCGGTGCGCCCACCCCGGAGGGATGTAGCCGATCGTGCCGGGGAGCATGTCGAGCCATTCGGCGCGCTCGCCGTCGAACATCAGCAGGCCGCCTGCGCCCGAGAGGGCGAGGTAGATCTCGCCCTGGTGGTTCGGGTGCTGGTGGCCCTTCGTCATCCAGAGCTCCCCGGCCGTCGTGCCGGGCTGGATCGTCGTGATCGACTGCGGCAGCTCGCGGTCGGCCTCCGGCACGGGCGAGCTCTGCACGCTGTAGACCACGGGGTCGCCGTCCGCGACGGCGCGCTCCCAGGCGTCATGGTCGGCGAAGAGTCCCTCGAGGTCGCTCATGCGGCGCACGAGCGTGGGGCCCTCGGGCGAGAGGGTCGCGTTCTCGGCGTCGAAGCGGATGGCGAACGGGGCGATGGGGGGCGTGGCGAACTCGGTCACGTCGGGACTCCTCGTGGTCGCGGCCGTCCTCCGTCGGACGGGCGGGTCCCCCCAGACTACTTGTAATTACAAGTTGTGCCAAGGCCTCACGCGAGACCGTGGACCGCCGTGTGCCGCAGCTGCGCCGTCGAGGGATCCTCGGCGCTCAGCTGGAACTCGAAGCGGCTCCGGTCGCCGCGATGGTAGGCGACGAAGCACTCCACCGGGCGCTCGTCGGCGCCGTAGCTCACGCTGCGCAGCACGAGCAGCGGCCCGCCCACCGCGACGTCCAGCAGCTTCGCCTTCTCCGGATCCGCGACCGTGGCCTCGGCCGAGCGCACGCCGCGCACCGCGTGGATCCCGTGCGCCGCGAGCACTGCGTAGAGCGACCCCTCCGTCAGGTCGACGTCGAGCGCCGCGGCGCCCGTCTCCTCCGGCATCCACGTGGTCGACAGCGACCACGGCTCCCCGCCGACGAAGCGCAGGCGCTCGATCACGACGACGGGGTCTCCCGGCGCGACGCCCAGCGGGTCGGCGACCTCGTCGGGCGCCGGCTCGACCCGCTGTCGCAGGACGCGGCTCGTGACGCTCACCCCGCGCGCCGCCATCTCCTCGTGCAGGCCCCCGAGGGTGTGCACGAGCGTCTCGGAGACCTTCTGCGGGGCCACGAACGTGCCCTTGCCGCGCACGCGCGACACGACGCCCTCGTGCTCCAGCTGCGCGAGCGCCTGCCGCACCACCGTGCGCGAGACGCCGAACATCTCGCAGAGGCGGTGCTCGCCAGGCAGCAGGTCGCCGGCCCTCAGCCCGTCCTCCTCGATCATCTCCACGAGGCGGTGCTTGAGCTGGTGGTACATGGGGTGCGGCGAGCGCCGGTCGAGCGCGGTGTCGGCCATGGCGCTCAGCCCTGCGCGCGGAGGAGCGCGTCGACCTCGGCGCGCTCGGGGATGCTCGGGGAGGCTCCGGCGCGCGTGACGGCGAGCGCGCCCGCGGCCATCGCCCGACGGATCGCGTCGCCGCGCGACAGGCCCTCCGCGAGCCCGGCGGCGAGGCATCCGGCGAAGGCGTCTCCCGCCGCGGTCGTGTCGACGACGTCGACGCGGATCGCGTCGGAGGACTCCGCCCCGTCGGCGGTGACGGCGACGGCGCCCTGGCCCGCGAGGGTGATGAGCGCGACGCCCGTGCCGCGCTCGACGAACCAGCGCCCCGCGCGCACGGCGGAGTCGCGATCCGCCACCTCGATGCCCGTGATGAGGCGGGCCTCGGTCTCGTTCGGCGTCACGATGTCGACGAGCGCCCAGATGCCCTCGTCGAGCGGCTGCGCCGGCGCCGGATCCAGCACCACCGTCACGCCGTGCTCGCGGGCGCGGGTGGCAGCGTGCCGCGTGAGGGCGTAGGGCGTCTCGAGCTGGGTGAGCATGACGGCGCAGCGGTCGCCCACCTCGGCGAACGCGCGGTCGATGTCGCCCTCTCCGAGGTGTCCGTTGGCGCGCGGGACCACGACGATGTCGTTCTCGCCGGCGGCGTCGACGCGGATGTGCGCGATGCCCGTGCCCTCGCCCGCGACCTCGCGCACGAAGGTCGTGTCGACCCCCGCGTCGGTCAGGCCGTCGCGCACGATCCGGCCGAAGGGGTCGTCGCCGACGCATCCGACGAGGAACGACTCCGCCCCCGAGCGCCCGGCCGCGATCGCCTGGTTCGCGCCCTTGCCGCCCAGCACCATCGTGAACTCGTCGCCGAGGATCGTCTCGCCGCGCTCGGGCACGCGGGAGGAGAAGGTCGTGAGGTCGACCGACGAGCTGCCGACGACGATCACCGCCGAACGTCCCGCTGCGGAAGCACCCGTCATGTCATCCTCCTGTCGGCGGGCGGCATCGTTGACGCGCCCGCGAAGTTGTCATTACATTAGCGGAACGCGCATCGCTCCGAGCGCGGCCGCGCCCGAGAGGATCCCCATGCCCGCTTCCCCCCGCCTGTACGCCGACTCCGCCGTCGTCGACGAGGTCTCGCCCCTCCTCGCGGGGCGCCTCGTGCACGGCGTCACGACGAACCCCACGATCCTCGCACGCGGGGGTCGCACCGCGCAGGACATCCCCGCCCTCTATGCGACGTGGGAGGAGCAGGGAGCCCGCGAGATCTTCTTCCAGGCGACGGGGACGACCGAGGAGGCGCTCGAGACGCGCGCCCGCGAGATCCTCGCGCTCGGCGATCTCGCCGTGGTGAAGGTGCCCGCGACGGCGACGGGCTTCCCCGTCGCGTCCCGCCTCGCGCACGAGGGGCACCCCGTGCTGCTGACCGCGGTCTACGCCGTGCCCCAGGCCCTCGCGGCGGCCGCGGCGGGCATCCGCTACATCGCCCCCTACCTCGGCCGGCTGCGCGACGCGGGCCACGACGGGCTCGCGCTCATCCGCGCGATGCAGGAGCAGTGCGAGGGATCCGCGACCGACGTGCTCGCCGCGAGCATCCGCTCGCCTCAGGACCTCGTCGACCTCCGCGCCGCCGGGATCCCCTTCCTCACGGCGAACCCCGCCGTGCTGCGCGACGCCCTCGTGTGCGAGGCCAGCGACGCGGCGGCCGCCGACTTCGAGGCCGCCGCGGGCTGAGGCGCTCGGCCCTCGGCTCGGCCCTCTCTCGTCCCCCGGCCCCTCCCGGCCCGGCCCCAGCCCCGGCCTCCCGGCTCGCGAGCAGAGCAGAGCAGAGGACAGGGGAGGGTCATGGGCGGATGCCCAGCCCCGTGAGGAATCCGCGGAAGGTCTCGTACGAGCGGATCTCCGGCATCCCCCATCGCACCATCCGCCGTCCCGTGCGGGCCCGGATCCAGTCCTCCCGGCGCTTCTCCGCTCTCACCGCCTCCGCGACGTCCCCGCCGCGGAGCGCGTACTTCGCCTGCCCGTCGAACTCGCCGAGCACCCCCGCGAACTCCAGATCGATCTCGAACGGACGCTCCGCCCAGGAGGCGACGGCGACCTGCAGCCGGATGTCGCGGAATCCCATCCTGTCGAGGTAGAGGCGGCTCACGCTCTCGCCCGGCGATTCCGCGCGGGGATCCGCGAACGCGAGGACGAGACGCGCCTGCTTCACACCCCGTTTGCCGCTCGAACGAGCGAGGATCTCCGCGATGTCGGCGCGCAGCTCCTCCGCCCGCCCGAGATCGACCTCGCGGCTCCCCTCCCGCACCGCGACGGACCGGAGGGCCGCGTCGGCGCAGCAGACGGCGGTCTCGATACTCGCCGAGCGCATGACGTCGTAGACGGTGCGCGGCAGGGTCGTGACCGGCATCCCGTCGAGCACCTGCACCTCGCCATCCCAGCGATCCCGGTGGCGGATCAGGGATCCGGTCGAGGATCCGCTCGTGCGCCGACGCACGATGACGTGGGCGCGGTCGGGACGGTGTCGGAAGAGGGGCAGACCCCACACCGCCGCGGCCGTGGTGTGCGAGAGGACGGCCCCGCCGAGCGTCGCCGCGACAGCGGCACGGGCGAGCGCGAGCTCCCGCGCCTCCGAGAAGGCGCCGTCCCAGGCGTCCGCGTCGACGTAGCGTCCGTGGCGGATCCGCGTGATCTCGCCGCGTTCGACGGCCGCCGCCGGATCCCGCCCCGTGAGGGCGAGCTCGTCACGGCCGAGGGGGTGAAGAAGCTCCATGCGGACAGCGTGCCGCGCGACGCGCGCCCCGCAGGAGGCGGATCCCCGGAAGGGGAAGGAATGTCCCCGGATCCGCCCCTGTGGAGACGGAGTCGCCCAACGGAGCGCCCGACCTCGGCACGGCACCCGCCGCGTTCCGCGCGCTCGCGAGCGGCGCAGATATGCACGAGTGGCGCAGGAATCCGGGAGAATTCCTGCGCCACTCGCGAGTTTCTGCGCCACTCGCGAGCCCGGCTCGGCGCGCCACGCACGAACCGAGACCGGCCGGCCGAACCCGGGCGGGGCTCGGCGCGCCACGCCGGCCCGAACCGAGACCGGCTGGGCGGGGTGCGCCTACTCCGGGCGGAGGCGCAGGCCCTGCATGCCGCCGTCGACTGCGAGGGCGACGCCCGTCGTGGATCCGGCGCGCGGGCTCGCGAGGTACGCGACCGCGTCGGCCACCTCCTCCGCCTTCACGAGACGGCCGTGGGGCTGGCGCGCGTCGAGCGCGGCGCGCTCCGCCGCGGGGTCCGGCGCCGCCTCGAGCAGGCGGCCGATCCAGGGGGTGTCCGCCGTGCCGGGGTTCACGCAGTTGACGCGGATCCCCTCGCGCAGGTGGTCGGCCGCCATCTGCAGGGTCAGGGACTGCACGGCGCCCTTCGTCGCGCCGTAGAGGGCGCGGGCGGGCAGGCCGGCGGTCGCGGCGATCGAGCAGGTGTTGACGATCGCAGCGGCGCTCGACCGGCGCAGGTGCGGCAGGGCGGCGCGCGCGACGCGCACGGCGCCGACGACGTTCACGTCGAACACGCGGTGCCACTCGGCGTCGTCGTTGTCCTCGATCGTGCCCTGGGCGCCGATCCCGGCGTTGTTGACGACGACGTCGACGCCGCCGAGGTCGGCCGCGACCTGCTCGACGCCCGCGCGCACGCTGGCGTCGTCGGTGACGTCGACGCGGTAGGCGTCCTCGAGGCCGTCGTGCACCTCGCGGTCGAACACCGCGACGCGGGCGCCGTCCGCGCGCAGTCGCTCCACGATGGCCGCGCCGATGCCGGAGGCGCCTCCCGTGACGATGGCGACGAGTCCGTCGAACGCGCCGGTCATGCGAAGACCTGCCTCTGCGCGCCGAGTCCGTCGATCTCGAGCTCGACGACGTCGCCCGCCTTCAGGTAGGGGAAGCGACCCGACAGCGCGACGCCCTCGGGCGTGCCCGTCATGATGACGTCGCCGGGCTCGAGGGCCAGGTACTGCGACAGATGCCACACGATGTACGGCACGTCGAAGATCAGGTCGGAGGTCGATGAGTCCTGGCGCGGCTCGCCGTTGACGAAGCTGCGCAGCCGCAGGTCGGCGTGGTCCACCTCGTCGGGCGTGACGAGCCACGGGCCGAGGGGAGAGAACCCCGGGGCCGACTTGCCCTTCGACCACTGCCCGCCCGAAGTCTCCAGCTGCCAGACCCGCTCGGAGAGGTCGTTCGCGATCGTGAAGCCGGCGATGTGGTCCGCCGACTGCTCCGGGCTGTCGAGATAGCTGGCCTGCTTGCCGATGACGATCGCGAGCTCGACCTCCCAGTCGGTCTTCGTGCTCGAGCGCGGGATCCGCACCTCGTCATGCGGCCCGACGACCGTGTTGGGCGCCTTCATGAACATCACGAGGTTCTCGGGCGGGGCGGATCCCGACTCCGCGGCGTGCGCGGCGTAGTTCATGCCCACGCAGTAGATCGCGGAGGGGCGCGCGACGGGGGCGCCGAAGCGGGATCCCTCGATGTCGGCGACGGGCAGGGATCCGGCGGCGATCGCCTCGCGCACGCGGGCGGCGGCGCTCTCGAGGAAGGCGCCGTCGATGTCGTCCGTCAGCGGGGTCAGGTCGTAGGTCGTGTCGTCGACGACGGCAACGGGCTTCTCCGCTCCCGATGCGCCGCATCGCGCGAATCGCATGAATATCTCTCCGAACGTCCGAGGTATGAGGGGCCACTCAGGGTGGACAAGGCCGAGAATACCACCCGCGCGACGCAATGGTCGGATGTTTCCGCGAGCGCGGGGCGGTCAGCCGACGGCGATCCCGTAGAACGCGCGCGCCGTCGATCCGGAGAGCATCTCCCACTCGCCCTCCGACGCCTCCCGGCGCAGCGCGTCGAGCGCCCTGGCGACGGGCACGCCGACGTTCGGCGGCCCCGAGACGGGCCAGTCGCCGCCGAACATCGCCCGCTCGGCGCCGAACGCGTCGAGCGCGACGCGTTCGAAGGCGCCCGCCGACGCGAGGAAGCCCTCCTCGCCCCCGGCCTCGGCCGGCAGGCCGGAGATCTTGACGACGACATCGGGCAGCGCGGCGAGGCGGGTGAGGGATCCGCGCCACCGATCCCCCGCATCGCTCGCGAGGCCGTCTGCGACGGGAGGCTTGCCGAGATGGTCGAGGACGACGCGGACGCCCGGCGCCTGGGCGAGGGCGTCGGCGAGGAGGTCGAGCTGCGGCCACCGCACGCAGGCGTCGAAGGTCAGCCGGCGCGCGCCCGCTCGGCGCAGCACCCGGACGAGGTCGTCGGAGGCGAGGAGAGCGTCGGGAGCGCCCTGCAGCGACGGCCGGACCCCGACGAGGAGCGGCTGCTCCGCGAGCTCGTCGAGCTGGCGGTCGACGTCGGGCGCGACCTCGACGTGCCCGACGACGCCGACGAGGCCCGGCCAGTCGAGGCCCGCCACCCAGTCGATCTCGGCGCGGGCGTCGGCGGGATCCGCGTCGGCCTCGACGAACACCCACTCCGAGATCCGCCCGTCGGCGTCGTCGATGTCGGCGGGCAGCAGCGGTCGGTCGAGCGGCGGGACGCCCCGCAGCCACGGATAGGAGAGGATCCGCGGATCCCACACGTGCGCGTGCGCGTCGAGCACGCTCATCCCGCGGCGCCCCTCAGCCAGCGCTCGACGCCGGCGACGTGGGCGATCATGAGGGCCTGCGCGAGCTCGGGATCCTGCGCGCGCAGGGCGTCGACGATCGCGCGGTGCTCGTCGATCGTGCGGGAGACGGATCCGCCCTCCGTGATACCGCGCCAGATGCGCGCGCGCACCGTGTGCCCGGAGAGCGTGTCGAGGAGGCTCGTGAGGTAGGTGTTGCCGGTGGATCCGGCGAGCGCCGAGTGGAACTCGACGTCGTGCGCGACGAGATCCTCGATGTCGGGGTCGTCGGCGAGGCCGTCGATGAGGGCGTCGAGGGCCGCCACGTCCTCCGGCCCCGCGGTGCGGGCGGCGAGGTGCGCGGCCTGGGGCTCGAGCATGCGGCGCACGGCGAAGATCTCGAGCACCGAGTCGTCCTGGTGGAGGTCGACGACGAACGACATCGCCTCGAGCAGCATGCCGGGGTCGAGGCTCGTCACGTAGGTGCCGTCGCCGCGCCGCACGTCGAGCACGCGGATCACCGACAGCGCCTTCACGGCCTCGCGCAGCGAGCTGCGCGAGATGCCGAGCTCCTCGCTGAGCTCCTTCTCGGGGGGCAGCCGCTCTCCGGGAGCGAGCTTGCCCGACACGATCATGTCCTTGATCTTGACGATCGCCTCATCGGTCACGGCCATGAGAGGAGCCTATCGAGAGATCCGACGTCTGGGGTCGTGGATCCGCCCCGGCCGGGCCGCTCGGCAGGGAAGGCGCCGGGGGCGGCAGGCTCGCGAGTGGCGCAGGAACTCGCGAGTGGCGCAGATATCCGCTCGAATATCTGCGCCGCTCGCGGACATCTGCGCCGCTCGCGAGCCGGGTGAGGCCGCGCCTACCGCGCCCGCTCCGCCCGCGTCGTCTCGATGTGCTCCGCCACGACGTCGGCGAGCCGCGCGACGCGCGAGCGCTGCTCGTCCGACAGCGGGCGGAACGGCCGCCGGCAGTCGCCGAGGCCGCCGAAGGGCAGGCCGGACAGCTCCTTCGCGGCGGGGAACACGTCGATGTCGACGAGCTCCGCGACGACCTCCCCGATCCGGCTCTGCACGCGCTGCGCGCCCGCGAGGTCGCCGCGCTCGAGCATCTCCCGCGCGGCGAGGAACAGCTCGACCTGGAAGCCGATCGTCGTGCCGATCGCGCCGCGCGCTCCCGCCGCGACGGCCGCGACGAACACCTCGTCGAAGCCGCCGATGTAGGCCTTGTCGGGGAACGCGGCGCGCATGCGCTCCAGGTGGAACATGTTGTGCGCCGTCTGCTTGACGCCGATGACCCGCTCGTCCTCCAGCAGATCCGCGGCCGAGTCGGGGTCGAACTCCGTGCCCGTGAACTGCGGGATGTTGTAGAGGATCATCGGCACGTCGACCGCGTCCATGACGGTCCGGTAGTGCTCGGCGATCGCCTCCGGCCCGTAGCGGTAGTAGATCGGGGGCACCATCGACACGGCCACCGCGCCGGCGTCCTGCGAGCGGACGGCGAGGTCGACGGCCTCGCGCGTGCTCAGCGCCCCGACGTGGGCGATGACGGGCACCCTGCCCGCCGCCGCGGCGGACGCCGCGCGCACCACCTCGACCCGCTCGTCCGCGGTCAGCAGCAGGCCCTCGCCCGACGATCCGCAGCAGTAGAGGCCCTCGACGCCCCGGGCGACGTAGTCGTCGACGAGCATCCCGATCCGCTCCGGGTCGACGCGTCCCTCGGCGTCGTAGGGCGTCGCGAGCGCGGCGCTGAGCACCGCGATGTCGGCGGGCGTCGTCACCATGCCGTCCAGCCCCCGTCGACGACGAGGTTCGCCCCGGTCATGTAGCGCGAGGCGTCCGACGCGAGGAAGACGATCGCGCCGTTGAACTCGTCGGGCTCCGCCATCCTCCCGATCGGAATCCGCGCCGTGTAGTTCTCCTGGAACGTCGCGTCCTGCGTGTCCCTGCGCACGCCGGAGGGCGTGAGGGTGTTGACGCGGATGCCGTGCCGGCCCCAGTAGGTCGCGCAGTAGCGGGTGAGGTTGTAGACGCCCGACTTCGCGGCCGAGTAGGCGACGGGCTTCACGAACGGCACGCCCGTCTGCTCCTCCTTGTACGCGTAGATGTCCTGCACGGGCGAGACCATGCCGTAGATCGACCCGACGTTGACGATCGAGCCGGGCTTCCCGGCCCGGCGCATCCGGGCCCCCGCGGCCTGGGACACGAGGAACGTGCCCACGAGGTTGACATCGACCACCTCGCGGAACACCTCCGCGGGGAAGTCCTCGAACGGGCCGGAGACCTCAGGGGGCGCGCTCGGCTGCGTGTCGAGCCCCGCGTTGTTCACTACCGCGTCAGGGCAGTCGCCCCACGCCTCCTCGATCGCGTCGAGCCCGGCCTCGACGCTCCCCCGATCCGTGATGTCGAGCGGCACGGCGAGGAGCCTCTCGTCGCCCGCGAGGTCGGGGAAGACCTCGGCCAGACGCTCCGGCCCTGCTCCGCGCGAGGCGACCGCGACGCGGGCGCCCCTCCCGTGCAGCTCGCGCGCGAAGGCGGCGCCGATCTGGCCGAGCCCGCCGGTCACGAGCGCGATCCGCCCCGCGATGTCGAAGATGTCGCTCATGCCGCGACCTCCGCTCCGACGGCGTGCGCCCTCAGCCGGTCGCGGTCGTACTCCAGCCCCGTGCCCGGCACGTTCCGCGGCGCGAGGAACCCGTTCTCCGGCGGCTGCGGCGCGATGACGCCGAGCTCGGTGAGCGTGCCCCCGTCGGTCATCTCCCCGCAGAGCGCGTTCGGCACGGCGCAGAGCACGGCCGCGCTGAGCTCGACCACGAAGTGCGGCGCCATCGGCGCGCTGTACGCGCGCCCGAGCGCGGCGATGTCCATGTACGGGGTGATCCCGCCGACACGACCGAGGTCGGCCTGCACGAAGTCGCAGGCGTCGTTCACGAGGTACTGGTTGAACTGCTGCAGCGTGTACACGTTCTCGCCGAGGCCGATGGGGATCGACGACCGGGCGCGGAGCCGCGCGTGCGATTCGACATCGTCGACGCGCAGGGGCTCCTCGACCCAGTAGAGCCCGAGGTGCCGGAAGCGCTCGACGGCGCGGACGGCCTCGCCGTACGTCCACCCCTGGTTCGCATCGACCATGAGCGGGTAGGAGCCGACGGCCTCGCGGATCTTCGTGAGCCGCTCGACATCCTCCTCGAGGTCGGGCTTGCCGACCTTGACCTTCGCGGCGAAGAACCCGTCCGCCTTCCAGCCCTTCACCTGCTCGACGACCTCCTCCGCCGAGAGGTTGAGGTTGATGCCGGATCCGTACAGCGGCACGCGGTCGCGGACGCGCCCCAGGAGGTCGGGCAGCGCGAGGCCGTAGCGCTTCCCCAGGAGGTCCCACAGGGCGATGTCGATCGCGGCGAGCGCGAGCGTCGTGGTGCCGCCCGGCCCGTTGTCGCGCAGGTGCTGCCAGGCGTCGTGCCAGACGCCGCGGGGGTTGACCTCGCGCCCGATGAGGGTCGGGACGAGCTCCTCGAGCGCGGCCATCATCATGCGCCCGCCGACGCCGGAGGTGTGGCTGAAGCCGGTGCCGACGAGCCCCGTGTCGGTCGTGATGTCGGCGAGGAGGATCTCGATGTGCGTCACGCGGTGGATCTGGTCGCCCCACGGCCCCTTGGGGAGGGGGATCCGCGAGAGCTGCAGGTCGATGGAGTCGATCTTCATGGAGTGTGTCTCTTTCTGTGGGCCGCGGGCGTCAGCCCTTGACGGAGCCGGCCGCGAGGCCGGCGACGAGTCGCTTCTGCACGATGAGGAATCCGACGATGACGGGGAGCACCGAGAGCACGCCTCCCGCGGTGAGGAGATCCCACCGGATCTGGTACTCGCCGATGAACAGATGCAGGCCGATCGGCAGCGTGCGGGTCGATGTGGATGCGGTGAAGGTCAGGGCGTAGAGGAACTCGTTCCACGTGAGGATGAACGAGTAGGTGCCCGCCGCGACCATCCCGGGGAGCAGGAGCGGCAGGATGAGCAGCCGCACGATCTGGCTCGTGGACGCCCCGTCGATCGCGCCCGCCTCCTCGAGCTCCCGGGGGATCGAGTCGGCGAACCCCTTCAGCAGCCAGGTGGCGAACGGCGTCGCGAAGGCAACGTGCACGAGGGCGAGGCCGATCTTGCTGTCGAGCAGTCCGAAGGCGCGCAGCTGGCCCTGGAGGGAGATGACGAGGAGCACCGCGGGGAACATCTGCGCCACGAGGAGCCCGGTCATCACGCCCCGCTTGCCGGCGAAGTCGAATCGCGAGAGGGCGATCGCGGCGCCCGTCGCGATGAGGAGCGTCAGCGGCACCGCGATCGCCGCCACCGTGAGGCTGTTCGCCAGGTAGGTGAGGAACGGGGTCGTCGTCAGCAGCTCGCGGTAGGCGTCGAGCGTGAACTCGTCGGGGATGATCGACGCGCCGGCGGCCGTCAGCTCGGATCGCGGGGTGAGCGAGGTGAAGGCCATGACGACGTAGGGGCCGAGCACGAGGCACAGGATGCCGATGAGGGCGATCCCGAGGCCGGTGCGGGAGGCGACGAGGCCGATGGGCGCGCGTCCCGCCCGGCGCGGTGCGACGGGCCTGCCGGTGACGATGGTGCTGGTGGTCATCGTCCCGCCTCCTTCCGGTTGGTCATGCGCAGGTAGAGCACAACGAAGATCGCGAGGATGGCCGCCTGGATGACGGCGTAGGAGGCGCCCTGCCCGAAGTCGGTCGCCTTGTAGGCGGTCAGGTAGGACTCGAGCGCGAGGGTCGTCGACGAGTTGCCCGGCCCGCCTCCCGTGAGGATGAAGATGAGGTCGACGTAGTTGGCGGTCCAGATGAGGCGCAGGACGACGGTGATGAGGATCGTCGGGAGGATCACCGGCAGGACGACGTAGCGGAACACCCGGAACGGCCCGCATCCGTCGATGCCCGCGGCCTCCTTGAGCTCGCCGGGCACGCCCTGGAGCGCGGCGAGGATCATGACGGCGAACAGGGGCACGCCCTGCCAGACGTCGATCATGATGAGCGTCGGGAGGGCCGTCGCGTTGGTCGAGAGGAACTCGATCGGGCGGTCGATGATCCCCATGCCCTGCAGGGCGCCGTTGACGATGCCGCTGTTGGGGTCGAGGATCCACTTCCACATGAGCGCGATGAGCACGCTCGGGGTCGCCCATGGCACCATGATGAGCCCGCGGTAGACGCCGCGGAGGGGGAAGCGGTTGTCGAGCAGCAGCGCCAGGCAGAGCCCGAAGATCAGCTGCAGCGAGACCGCGCCGATGACCCACATGGCGGTCCGGCCGAGCGTCGGGGAGAACCCGGGGTCGGTCACGACGGCGGCGAGGTTCTCGAATCCGACGAAGCTGCGCTCTCCCGAGAAGGGGGAGATCCGGTTGAACGCGAACCAGATCGATCGCACCAGAGGATAGGCGGCGAAGACGCCGACGACGACGAGCGCGGGGGCGAGCAGGATGTAGGGGGTGAGCGGGCCGCGCGGCCGCCGGCGGGCGGCGCCCGGCCGCGCCCCCGACGCGGCCGGGCGCTGGTCCTGTGCGACAGTCACGGCGTCACTCCGCGCGCAGCACGTCGGCCATCTGCCCGAGCGCGTCGGCGCTCGAGACCTCGCCCTGGAAGGCCTGCTGGATGATCGGCCCCCACTGCGCGGCGGCGAGCTCGGCGACGCCGGGCAGGGCGGGCCACGCCTGGGCGGTGGGGATCGCGTCGACCGCGACGGAGAGCTGCGGGTCGTCGCTGTACTCGGGCAGGTCGATGACGGATTCGAGCACCGGGAGCTGGCCCTCGGGCGACGCGCTCATCGTCGCCATCTGGTCGTGCTCGCTGAGCCAGGAGATCCACGTCCAGGCGGCCTCCTTCGCGTCGGAGCCCTCCATGACGACGTTGCCGCTCATGGAGCCGAGGGTCGCGCCCGGCTGCCCGTCTCCCGTCGGGATCGGGATCACGCCCAGGTCGTCGCCGAAGGTGTCCTGCATCTCCTTCAGGGATCCGGGGTGGTGGATCATCATCGCGGTGAGGCCGTCGGCGAAGTTGGTCTTGACGTCGGCGAAGGCGGCCGTGATCGATCCGGGAGGGGCGGCGCCCAGTTCGGTGGTGAGGTCGAGGTAGCGCTGGTTGACCTCGACGGCGGTCTCGTCGTCGAGCACGACCTGGCCGCTGTCGTCGACGACGTCGGCGCCGCCCGCGTACATCCACGCGAGCCACTGGTCCTGGCCGCCGGCCCCGCCGCGCACGTCGATCGCGAAGCGTCCGTCTCCGGTGAGCTGCTCGGCGACGGCGAGGAAGTCGTCCTGGGAGGCGGGCGGCTCGAGGCCGGCCTCCTCGAAGAAGGAGACGCGGTAATAGAGGTAGAGCGTCGTGTACTGGTGCGGGAGCATGTACACGGCGTCCTCACCCGGGAGATGACCGGTGGCCCAGAGCGAGTCGACCACGTCGTCGGCGCCGTCCCAGTCGTCGGCGAACCCGCTGAGGTCGGCGATCGCCCCCTCGGGCGCGAACTGTCCGAGCCACCAGTCCTTGCTGCGGGCCGCGTCGGGGCCGGTCCCGCTCATCGCCGAGGTGATGAGCTGGTTCTGGTACTGGTCGAGGGGGATGGTCTCGAGCGTCACCTCGACCTCGTCCTGCTCGGCGTTGAACTGCTCGGCGAGCTCGCTCCAGGTGGTGTCGGTGGCGTCGTCCTGCCACAGCCAGTAGGTGATCGGGACGGGGCCGTCGGATCCGGCGGATCCTCCCCCGCCCGAGCATCCCGCTGCGGTGAGGACGATGGCTCCCGCGGCCGCGAGGGCGGCCAGGCGTCGACGTGTCATCTCTTGCGCTCCTTTGCACGGTGAAACGGATCGGCGCGAGGGCGCGCCGACCGGGGACCGCGACATCGCGGTCGGTCTGCTCCCGAGGGAGCCGAGGGCTCAGACGGCGAGGACGCTCGCCGCTCCGAAGGTGACGTCGGGGAAGCGGTTGCGAACCCCGTAGAAGTGGGCGTCGAGCTCGTACACGGCGCGACGCATGTCGCCCTCCTCGATCGCGTCGATGACGCGCTCGTGCATCGCGGCGATCTCGGGGTTCTCCGCGACGCTCTCGTCGTCGGGGAGAGCGGCGGCGAAGGCGGCCCAGAACGACTGCAGGATCGCGTCGAGGGCGGGGTTCTGGAGCGGCGCCAGAAGCCCGCGGTGGAACCGCTCGTCGAGCTCCGCGAACGACTCACCGCGTTCAGCCCTGGCGACCATCTCGCGCGCGAGGGCGCGGAGGGCGTCGAGGTCGGCGCGGGCGAGGCGGGGGGCGGCGGCGGGGAGCATCGAGGTCTCGAGCGCGTGCCGCACCTCGAGCAGCCCCTTGGCCCCCTCGTGAGCGTCGTCGAGCAGCGAGATCGAGCGGCGGAGGAAGGAGGCCATGTCGAAGCCCTTCCAGATCCGCCGCGCTCCCTGGCGGCTGACGACGATGCCGAGCGCCTCGAGGGCGCTGAGGGCCTCGCGCACCTGCTGGCGCCCGGCGTCGAGCTCGCGGCACAGCTGCGCCTCGCTCGGCATGGGGTCGCCTGCGCGCAGGCCGCGGCGTCGCACCACCTCGACGACCCGGTGGAACAGGGGCTGCTCCGCGGGGTTCTCGATGTCCATCTTGTCTGACATGTTGTGACACTTTCGTCGCCGATGAGGGGTGCGATCCCAGATTACGAGGCGATATCCCCGACGGTCAACCTATTTTGGTCAACAACTTGTCAACAAGTGAGAGGTGTCCAAGGATCCCGCAGTCCCTCCCGAGCGTCGCCGGAACGCGCGATCTCGGCGCGGGCATCCGGCCGGATGCCCGCGCCGATCGAGAGACGGGAGGACGGGCGGGGCGGCGGGAGCCGCCCGCGCTCAGCGGTACGCGGCGACGACCCGCGCGATCTCGGCGAGGGCCGCCTCGTCCGGCTCGTCGAGGGCCATGCGCGACGCCTGCGCGGGCACGTCGAGCAGCCGCAGCGCCGCCTTCATGCGGGGCATGTCGCCGCCGATCACGCGCACGACATCGTCTACCTGCTCCTGCGCGGCCGCGATCGCCGCGGCGTCGCCCGAGTCCGCCGCGGCAGCGAGCGCGCGGAAGGGCTTCGGCAGCACCGACGAGACGCCGGAGACGACGCCCTGGGCGCCCACCTCCCCCGCCGCGACGAGGTCGCGGTCCGCGCCCGTGTAGATGACGAAGCCGTCGGGGACCACGGCGCGATAGGCGGCGATCTCCTCGAGCGACAGCTCGCTGGCCTTGAGCCCGACGACGCCGGGGATCGCCGCGAGCCTCACGAGCAGATCGGGGCTCACGGCGTTCCCGCTGCGCGCGGGGTAGATGTAGACGTACAGGTCGCCGTCGCCGATCTCATCGGCGATCGCCGAGAAGTGCGCGACCATCGCGTCGTCGCTCGTCGGCAGGTAGTAGGGCGTGATCGCCGCGAACTCGCGCGCGCCGAGAGACTTCGCGATCCGCACCCGGCGCCGCGACTCGAACGTGCTGGGCGTGCCGACGTGCACGACCATCCGCATCGTCGGGGCGATGATCTCGGACGCCTGGGCGATGAGATCCCGGAACTCCTCGTCGTCGATCGCCGGGAACTCCCCCGTCGTCCCGAGCACGAACCCTCCCTCGTTGCCCGAGCGCGCGACGTGCTCGAAGATCGCGCGGCTGCCGTCGAGGTCGAGGGCGCCGTCGGCGCGGAACGAGGTGGGGATCGCGGTGAGGATGTCGCGTCTGGTCATGCTGGCTTCTTCTTTCTCGAGAGAGGTGCGGGCTCGGCGGCGTCACGCCGCGAGCAGCTCGCGGGGGACGAGCGCCTCGACGATGCCGCGGCGCTGCCAGGTGTAGGTGATGAGCAGGCCGCCGTCGACGAGGCAGGCGCTCGGATAGGAGTACTCGCCGGATCCGTCGGTGACGACGCCGCTGTCGGCGCCCGCGAAGGATCCCGCGCCCGACGGGGCGCTCGGGGCGAGCAGCGGCTCGTCCGGCACCGGCGTCGCGCCGTCCTCGATCGTGACGGCCTCGCGCCAGGTGCGGCCGCCGTCGCGGCTCAGCGAGACGGAGAGCGGGCATCGCGCCGCCCAGTCCCCGGAGACGGGGTTGTGCACGCAGGCGACGAGACCCGGCGCGACGGCGAGCGCCGTCAGGCCGGAGTTGTTGTTCGCGAGCGCCGTGGGCTCGAGCGGCGTCCAGGTCTCGCCGTCGCGCGACCGGGAGAGGAAGGCGCTCCCCTCCGTGCTGCGGGCCAGGGCGACGACCTCGCCGTCCTCCTCCCACAGCGCCGGCTGGATGACGCCCGCGCCTCGCAGCCGGGCGCGGTCCAGCGGGAGGGGGATCCGCGACCACGTGCGCCCTCCGTCCGACGACCGGTCGACGAACGCCGACCACGTGGGGCGCGCGCCCCACTCCTCCACGGATCCGGGCGCGAGCCAGGTGCCGTCGGCCCGCCGCAGAGGGGGGTTCTTCACGGGACCCCGCCCGCCCGAGCGGTCGCCGGGGACGAGCTCCTCCGGGGCGCTCCAGGTCGCGCCGCCGTCGGAGGATCGGATGACGAGCGTGCGCCACTCCGAGATCCGCTCGCCCCGCTTGAAGAACAGCCAGAGGTCCCCGCTCGGCCCCTCGGCAAGGACCGGGTTCCAGTGCGCGACGTCCGCCGCGACGAGGGGGCGGGGCTCGCCCCACTCCCCGTCGGAGGGTCGCGCCGCGAGCCAGATCCTGTTGTCGGGCGTTCCTTCGCGCGTACCGCCGAACCAGGCGCAGAGCACCCGGTCCCGGTGCGCGATCGTCGACGAGGCGTGCGCCTGCGCCCATCCGGGGTGGTCGACGGCGACCCATCGCCGCCGCACACCGGGGGCGACGGATCCCCCGCTCACGACGAGACCGCCCTGCGCGCCCGCCGTGCCGCGCGGGCGCGGCCGATGAGCGGCGCCGCGACGCTGAGCGCGGCGAGGAGGAGCAGCGCGAGCGAGATGGGCTGGGTGACGAAGATCGACGGGCCGTCGATGATGAGCGCCCTGCGCAGGTTCGACTCCGCGAGCGGGCCCAGCAGCAGCCCGAGCACGACGGGACCCGGCGGGAAGCCCGTGCGCTTCATGAGCAGGCCGACGACGCCCGCGCAGAGCATGACCCACACCGTGTAGATGCTGTTCGTCGTCGTGTACGTGCCGATGATGCAGAAGATCAGGATCCCCGACCAGAGGTAGTGCACGGGCAGGTCGAGGAGCTTCACCATCGCCCCCATCCGCAGGAGGCTGATGCCGAACGACGCGATCGTGGCGATGATCATGATCGCCGCCATCGTCACGACGAGGTCGGGGTTGTTCGCGAACATCGACGGGCCGGGCTGCAGGCCCCAGATGATCATCGATCCGATCATCACGGCCATGACCGCGTCGCCGGGGATGCCGAGCGCCATGGTCGTCGTGAGCGACCCGCCGAGCGTCGCGCTCGACGCGGTGTCCGCGGCCGTGAGCCCCTCGAGCGACCCCTTCCCGAAGCGGCCGGGGCGCTTGGAGGCCCGCTTCGCGCGGTCCCATCCGACGATGCCGGCGATGTCGCCGCCGGCCGCCGGGACGACGCCGACGATGAGCCCCACGACCGAGCCGATCCCGAAGGGCTTTCCCATCTCGCGGTACTCGGCGCGCGTGGGCCACTTGCGGCCCATGCTCGAGATCGGACGCACGGCCGAGGCCCGGTGGGTGAGGATCTGGTCGAACACCTCGGCGATGCCGAACACGCCGATGATCACGGCGATGAACGGCAGGCCGGAGTTGAGGTCGTTGACGCCGAACACGAAGCGCCCGTCGCCGGTGATCGGGTCGCGCCCGACGATCGCGATCGTCAGGCCGACGACGCCCGCGATCACGCCCTTGAGCAGCGACTTCGACGAGATCGAGATCATGATCGTGAGCCCGAAGACGACGAGGGAGAACATCTCGGCCGGGCCGAAGTTCAGCGCGAGCTGCGCGACGGGGCGCGCGACGGCGATGAACAGGATCATCGACAGGAGGATGCCTCCCGTCGTGCCGATCGACGACACGACGAGCGCGAGCCCGGCCTTGCCCTGCTTGGCGAGGGGATAGCCGTCGAGCGTCGTGGCGATCGCCGCCGGCGTGCCGGGCGTGTTCACGAGGATCGACGGGATCCGGTCTCCGTAGTTCGCGCCCACGTAGATCGTGAGCAGCACGGCGAGTCCCTGAGCGGGCTCGAGGGTGAGCGTGAAGCCCGCGGCGAGCGCGACCGCCATCGACCCGGTGATCCCGGGGAAGGCGCCCACGAGCGTGCCGACGACGAGCCCGACGACGAGGCACAGGATCGTCGTGAGGTCGAGCAGCGGCGCGAGGCCGTCGACGATGGCGTTCATAGAGGCACCTTGAGGAGCGTGTGGAAGAGCAGGTAGATGAAGGCGGTGACGCCGACGGGGAAGATCACGAGGGTCTTCCAGCCGCGGCCGCCGAGCACGGCGATGAGCACGAGCGCGTAGACGAGCGCCGACGGGAGGAACCCGACGGCGGGCCACGCGACGGCGAAGGCCGCGGTCGCGGCGAGCACGACGCCCAGCCGGATCCACCCGGTGCGGGTCGTCGACTCGACGTCATCCCGTGGGATCGTGCGGACGACGGCGACGACGAGCAGCGCGGCCGAGACGGCCATGCCGGCGAGGCCCAGCGCGCGGGGCCACCACCGCGGGTCGATCCCGCCCGTCTCGGCGCGCAGCTCGATCCGGCCGGCCAGCCAGGTGACGAGCGCGAAGACGAGGAGGGAGACGACGGCGGTGACGATCTCGAGCGGCCGCGAGGGCGGGAGGCCGGGCTGTTCGGCCTCCCGCTCCGCGAGCGCGTCGTCGGGGGACGCGTCGGTCATCGGCTGCCCAGGATCTCGCCGAAGCGCTCGTACTCGGACAGGACGAACTCCTGGAACTCGGCCGAGTCGCGGTACACGGGAAGCGGTCCCGATGCGGCGAGGGTCTCGACGAAGCCGTCGGAGGTCGCGGCCGCCTCGACCGCTTCCTCGAGCGTCGCCCTGACGTCGTCCGGCAGGTCCTTCGGGGCGTAGATCCCGCCCCAGCCGCCGAACTCGAGGTCGTCGTATCCCGCCTCGGCCGCCGTGGGCACGTCGGGCAGATCGGGGTGGCGCTCGTCGTGGAAGATCGCGAGCGGGCGCAGCTGGCCGTCGTCCGCCGCCGCGGAGACCTCGCCGACGCCGCCGACCGCCGCGTCGATCTGCCCGCCGATGACCGCCGTCACCGCGGGCGCGCCGCCGTCGAACGGGACGGACTCGAGCTGGGCGCCGGTCGCGTCGGCGACGCCGAAGGCGGCGGCCTCCCAGATGGATCCGGCCCCGGAGTTGCCGACGGCGAGGGGCGTCTCCTTCGCGCCCTCGATGAAGTCCTCGAAGGTCTCGTAGGGCGAGTCGTTCGGCACGACGAGCGCGCCGGGGGCGAGCATGATCTGGCCGATGAAGTCGTAGTCCTCGGGCAGCACGTCGAAGCCCTGGTGTCCGAGCATGGCGATCTCGACCGGGACGAAGCCGATCGTGTAGCCGTCTGGCTCCTCGTCGCGCACGTACTGCATGGCGGTGGATCCGGAGGCCCCCGGGCGGTTCTCGACGACGATCGAGGTGTCGAGGAGGGGCTCGAGCTCGGCGGCGAGGGCGCGCGAGGTGAGGTCGGACCCTCCGCCCGCGGCGGCCTGGACGATCAGCGTGATGTCCTCGCTCGGATAGTCGTCTCCCGCGTCGCCCCCGGATCCGCCGTCGGAGCACGCGGCGAGCGCGGCGACGGAGAGGAGGGCGGCGCCGGTTCCGGCGAGGCTTCGGGTGAGTCGGTTGCGGGGCATCTTCGCTCCTTACGGCTGTGCTCCCGACCTCTGTTGTCGGGCAGACGCCATCACATCACGTTAACTGTTAACAGTCAACACCCCGGCGGTGTGTCGGCCGCGTCCCCGGACCCACCTCGGGCTCGCGAGTGGCGCAGATCCTCGCGAGCGGCGCAGATATCCGGGTGGATATCTGCGCCGCTCGCGGATTCCTGCGCCGCTCGGGAGAGAGGGTGCGGCCTCAGACGCGCGCGTCGAGCTCGAGCCGCATGCGGCGCTCCGCGCCCGCGAGGTGGCTCTGCAGCTCGGCCGCGGCGATCACGGGATCCCCCGCCCGCAGCACCTCGTAGAGGCGGCGGTGGGCCTCGGCCGACTCGTGCAGATCCTGGTCGTGGTCGATGGTCACCTGCAGCAGCGCCTCGAAGAGGGGCAGGTGCTGGCGCCACGTCGCCCGCAGCCGCGGATGGTCCGCGAGGTCGTACAGCAGGGTGTGGAAGCGCAGGTCGGCGTCCAGGAACGTCTCGTGGTCGCTCGCGTCCGCCGCGACGGCCAGCTCCTCGACGCACGCGAGCATCGGCTCCCACCGGCTCTCGTCGGTCACGGTCATCGCGCGGCGCAGCGCGAGCTGCTCGAGCGCGCCCCGCAGGCTGTAGAGCTGCTCGACGTCGTCGTCGTCGAGGCCGATCACGTAGATCCCCCGGGGCTTGTGCACCTCGACGAGGCGCTCGTAACCGAGACGCGTGATCGCGTCGCGGACGGGCCCGCGGCTCACGCCGAACTCCTCCGCGAGCGCCTCCTCCGTCATCCGCTGCCCCGGGGCGAGCTCGCCCCGGACGATCCGCTGCCGGAGGATCGCCGCCACCTGGGCTCCCAGCGGCTCCGTGCGCCTCACCTGTGCCATGGCACCCCTCCCGTCATCCGTTAACAGAGTACAGAAGGGGTCCTCCCCCGCGCCCGCCCGGCCCCTCCGGCTCGCCCAGCCGTCCGATCCGTTCCTCCGGCCCCACCGGCTCGCGAGTGGCGCAGAAACTCGCGAGTGGCGCAGGAATCCCCTCCAATTTCTGCGCCACTCGGGAACATCTGCGCCGCTCGCGAGCTGGACAGAGCCGAGCAGAACCGAGCAGAACCGAGCCGGGCGGGCAGACGGGAACAGGAAGACACAGCGCGGATGCCGCGCACGGCCGGGCCGAGCGCGGGCGCGCTACGCGGCGAAGGCCTGCAGCGCGGTGGAGGCGAGGGTGAGCGCCTCGTCGTCGTCGAGGGCCGCGAAGCGCGCGGCGTCGGGGCCGCCGATCACGCCGACGAGGATCGGCTCGCCGGTCGACGGCATGAGGTTCACCCAGGTGCGCACGACGGGGGGCGGATCCTCCCCGTCCTCCTCGCCCTCGTCCTCGGGGGTCTCCTCGACATCGCCCACGGGACCCACGAGGTGCCAGAGGCCCGCCTCCGTCGTCCAGAACGGCTCGTCGAAGCGCAGCCAGATCGTCTCGATCTGCCCCATCTCGAGCGCGGAGATCGCGGAGCGGATCTCGAGCGGGAGGGGCGGCTCGAACTCGATCGCGTCGGCCTGCAGCACGCCGAGGGGCACGGTCACGACGACCCGGTCGAAGGTGAGCGCCTCGCCGGTCGCGAGGCGCAGGCTCACGCCCGTGTCGTCGTAGACCACGCCCGAGACGGGCGACGAGAACGTCACCTCGGTGTCGCCGAGGACGGTCTCGGTGAGCGGCGCGACGTCGCTGACGGCGGCGAGCAGGTCGGATCCCGGCAGCGCGACGGGGAACCAGCTGGAGGCGGTCGCGGGGTCGGCTCCCGTCAGCGCGGCGATCGCGGCGCGCAGCGCGTCGAGCTCGTCGGAATCGTCGGCCCCTGCACCCTCGAGCGCCTCGTCGAGCGTGAGATCCGACGGCTCGGACGCCGCGCGCTCGATGGCCTTCGCGAGCAGGTCGCGGTCGGGCATCTCGGCCTCGCCGTCGGCGGTGCGGGCGGTCTGCTCGCCGACCGGCACGGTGCCGACGCCGAGCACCGCGAAGCGCGCCGCGAGATCCGCGTCGTCGGCGACGATCCACGCGCCGAGCTGCGGCGGGATCGGCCACTCCTCCTCGTCGACGTGGCTGACCATGCGCCCGCCGGTGTGCTCGCGCGCCTCGAAGACGGTGAGGTCGAGCCCGCGATCGGCCTCGACGAGCCCGCGTGCGGCGGCGGATCCGGCGAGCCCCGCGCCGATGACCGCGATGCGCTCGCCCGGCTCCGCGCGCTCGAGCAGCGCGGCGGCGGCGGCCTCGCCCGACTCGATCGCCCCGGCGATCGTTCCCGGCTTGTCGGCGCTCGTCGCCTCGCCCGAGAGGAAGACGCGATCCGCGATGGGGCGCGCGATCGCCTCCCGGTCGACGGGCGACGAGCCGGCGGGCGTGACGCTGCGCGCGCCGTGCGCGAACGGATCCTCCGCCCATTGGGTGCGCACGAACGCCGCCGCGGCCGGCACCTCGCCGAGCGGCTCGGGCGATGCGGTCGGCTCGGGCGGCTCCGTCGGGCCAGGCCGGGGGTCGTCGCCGGTGCACGACGCGAGCAGCACCGCGAGGGCGCCGGCCCCGGCGCCCGCGAACAGCGTGCGACGCGAAATCCTCATCGCCGCCACACTACCCGCGGCGCCCTCGTCGGCCCATCACGTTCCGGCGTCGGCTGCGTCTCGCGACGCGAGAGGGCGCCCGCCGCATACCCGCACCGGTCGGCGCACGCCGGGGCGGGAGCCCCGTGTCTCACGAAACGCGGGAAAGCTCGCCGCATACCCGCCGGAATCGAGACACGCACCGGACGCCGGTTCAGCGCGCGGACCGATGAGCGCACCGCGACTCGCGAACGGCGGGAACGGATCCGCCCCGCCGAGTCGCCGAAACGCACTTCTCCGGAGCCTCATGGCGTGCGTTTCCGCGACCCCAACGGATCCGCTCCGCTCCGAGTCGGCGAAACGCACCCGCGGAGGCACGCTGACGGTGCGTTTCCGCGACTCGGCCAGGCCTGCCGCGCTCCGCATCCCCGAAACGCACCGGCGCAGGCGCGCCGAGCGTGCGATTCCGCGCCCCGAACGGATCCCCCGCCCGCCGAGTCGGCGAGACGGGCGACGCACCTGCCCGCCCTCACCGCCCGTCGAGCCGCGGGGCGAGCCTCCGGAAGCGGTCGTGCAGGCGGTTGCGGCGGCTCGACGCGCCCTCCGGGGATCCCTGCACCTGGGCGACGGTGAGGATCGCGCGGGCGAGCACGGCGTCGGGCTGGGTGCGGCGGGCGTGGTCGTCGGCGAGCATCTCGACGAGCGCGGCGACCTCGCTCTCGGCGCGCGCCGCCATGGGGAACCACGGGAGGGCGGCGCGCCAGGCGCGGAACGCCACGAGCAGCACCTCGTGCCGCTGCTCGACGTGCGCGCGTTCGTGGGCGATGACCGCGGCGAGCTCGTCGTCGTCGAGCGCCGTGAAGAGCCCCTTCGACAGCACCGTGACCGACCCGATCCCCCGCGGCAGGCAGTAGGCGACGGGCGCCTGGTCGTCGAGCACGACCGTGCGCTCGCGGTCGGGATCCGGGACGGACAGGAGCAGCAGCAGCTGCAGGTGGCGGCGGCGCTGGCGCTCGAACTGCACCATCGTCACGAGGAGGTGCCCCAGGAGGTACGCGGCGAGCGCGGCCGGGGGGATCCCGGCGATCCAGGGGTGCTCGGGGAAGAACGCGATGCCGAACAGCCAGAGGGCGCCCACCATCGACAGCCCTCCGGCGAGGGCGATGCCCTGCCACAGGAGGAGCGCCCGGCCCGGGGCGCGCGCCGGCCACGCCGCGCGCGAGAGCACGATCGGGGCGGGCCAGGCGAGCAGCACGGCGACGCCCGCGAGCGCGATCCCCGCCGCGAGAGCCCCGTATGACATGGGTTCCAGCGTAGTTCGCGGGCGGTCGGGGCCCGACCGGTGCGGCGCTTACGCGGCGCCGGAGAGCAGGCGGCGCAGGATGGCGGCGTCGTCGTCGGAGACGCTGCCGACGAAGCGCGCGAGCACGGCGGTGCGGTCGCCGGAGTCGCCGAGCACCTCATGCATGAGCTCGGCCTGGTGGTCGGCGCGCGAGCGGACGGCGGTGTAGCGGTGGGGGCGCACCGACTTGTCGGGGGTGACGAGCCCCTTCTTCTCGAGGCGCGAGAGGACGGTGAGCACGGTGGTGGCGGCCATCTCGCGCTCGCGGCGCGCCTCGATGGCCTCCTTGATGTCGTACGCCGTGAGCGCCGTGTCGGCGTCCCACATGACGTCCATCACGGTGCGCTCCAGGTCCCCCAGTGTGCCCACGCCCCACCTTCCGTCGAGTTCTGCGGGATCCGTCGGCCGCCCGTCGAGATGTTCGACGCGACCCGTTGATCCCCCGGTCAGATGCGGGTTATCGTCAGCCGCGGATGCGGTCGCGGCCCCCGCGATCGTCCTATTCTACCGCGTGTCGAGGGGATCTCTACCGCATGTCGAAAAACTTCTACGAAGAGTCGAACTAGTTCTACGTCGCGTCGAAAATGTTCTACGCTGTGTAGAAGCGAGCGCCATCCGCGTCCGCACCCGCACAGATCCTGCGTTTCCCCTCACCTAGGAGGCCCCGCGTGGAAGCCCTCGACATCGCCCGGTGGCAGTTCGGCATCACAACCGTCTACCACTTCCTCATGGTCCCGCTCACGCTGGGCCTCGGCATGACGGTCGCGATCCTGCAGACCGCGTGGGTGCGCACCGGCCAGGAGCGCTTCCTGCGCATGACGAAGTTCTGGGGAAAGCTCTACCTCATCAACTTCATCGTCGGCGTCGCGACGGGCCTCGTGCAGGAGTTCCAGTTCGGCATGGCGTGGAGCGAGTACTCGCGCTTCGTCGGCGACGTGTTCGGCGCGCCGCTCGCCCTCGAGGGGCTGCTCGCGTTCTTCGCCGAGTCGACCTTCCTCGGGCTGTGGATCTTCGGCTGGGGCCGCCTCCGCAAGGGGCTGCACCTCGCCGCCCTCTGGTTCGCCGTCATCGGATCCTGGATCTCGGCGTTCTTCATCATCGTCGCGAACTCGTGGATGCAGCACCCCGTGGGCGTCGAGCTCGGCGACGACGGGCGGCCCGTGATGACCGACATCTGGGCGGTGCTCACGAACAACACGGCCCTCGCCGCCACCACGCACACGATCGCCGGCGCGCTCATCGTCTCGGGCATGTTCCTGCTCGGCATCTCCTGGTACCACCTGTGGCGCCGCCGCCACGACGGCATCGACACGCTCGACGAGCGCGGATACGTCGTCGTCGGCGAGAACCCCGACCTCCCGGCCCGCGACAGGACCGACCACTCGGTGTGGATCACATCGCTGCGCCTCGGGGCCGTCATCGCGATCCTCGGCTTCTTCGGCACCGGCATCACCGGCCACTGGCAGGGCCAGCTCATGTACGAGCAGCAGCCCATGAAGATGGCGAGCGCCGAGGCCGCCTGCCACACGGGATCCTCGTTCTCGCTGCTGTCGATCGGAGACCCGGGCACGACCGACTGCTCCCAGGTGACGACCGTCATCGAGATCCACGGCCTGCTCGGCTTCCTCGCCACGGACGAGTGGGGCGCCGAGATGCCCGGCATCCGCGACCTCGAGGCCGAGTACCAGAACCAGTACGGCGAGACGATCCCCGCCGAGGACGTCTACACCGACCACGCCGGATCCGAGGTGCAGTACGTGCCTCCCATGTGGGTCACGTACTGGGCGTTCCGGCTCATGATCGGCCTCGGCGGCATCGTCGCCGGCGCCGCGCTCATCGCGCTGATCCTCACGAGGCGCGGCACGGTGCCCGACTCGAAGGGGATCAAGAACCTCGCCCTGTTCGGCATCATCGCCCCGTTCGCGGGCAACATCGCCGGCTGGATCTTCACCGAGATCGGCCGCCAGCCGTTCGTCGTCGCCCCCAATCCGGATCCATCCGGCGTCGACGGGGTGTTCATGTTCACCGCGGCGGCCGTCTCCCCGGGCGTCACGGCCGGCGAGCTGCTGTTCTCGACCGTCGCCCTCACGGCGGTCTACGGCGTGCTCGCGGTCATCGAGGGCGGCCTCATCGTGAAGTACGTGCGGGGCGGCGTCGCGAGCGCGATGCCCGAGCTCGTCCACCGCGACGACTCCCCCGAGCAGGACACCACCGACAAGGGCGACGACGTGCTCGCCTTCGCCTACTGACCAGGAGCAGATCCCATGGATGTTCTTCCCGTCGTCTGGTTCATCATCATCGGGGTGCTGTGGATCGGCTTCCTGCTGCTCGAGGGGTTCGACCTCGGCGTCGGCATGCACCTCCTCTTCTCCACCCGGGACGAGAAGGAGCGTCGCACGATGCTCAACACGATCGGCCCCGTGTGGGACGGCAACGAGGTGTGGCTCATCACGGCCGGCGCCGCGATCTTCGCCGCCTTCCCCATGTGGTACGCGTCGCTGTTCTCGACCCTGTACATCCCGCTGACCATCGCGCTGCTGGGCCTCATCATGCGCGCGGTCGCCATCGAGTTCCGCGGCAAGGTCAACACGGAGCGCTGGGTGCGCTTCTGGACGTGGGCGCTCGGCATCGGATCCGTCGTCGTCGCGTTCACGATCGGCGCGGCCCTCGCGCTCACCTCGACGGGCCTGCCGATCAACGACAACGGCGACCGCGTGGGCGGGCCCTTCGCGTGGCTGTCGGCGCCCGCCGTGATCGGCGGCCTCGCCCTCGTCGGGTTCTCGCTGGTGCACGGCGCGACGTTCCTCGCGCTGAAGACCGATGGTGCGATCCGCGACCGCGCCGCGCGCTTCAGCGCCACCTGGGCGCCCCTGCTGCTCCTGCCTGCCGCCGTGTGGGCGCTCTGGGTGCAGTTCGCGAACGGCGGAGGCACGATCCTGTCCTGGATCCTCGTCGCGCTGGCCGTCGCGGGGCTCCTCGTCGGCTGGGTCGCGGCGCGGCGTCGCCGCGAGGGGCTGGCGTTCCTCGGCTACGGCGGGTTCATCTTCGCCGGCGCGGGCGCGATCTTCGCGGGGATGTTCCCGAACGTCCTCCCCTCGACCCTCGACGCCGCTCACAGCCTCACGGTGTGGAACGCATCGAGCAGCACCTATACGCTGACGGTCATGACGGTCGTCGTCGCGTTCGGGCTCCCGATCGTGCTCGGCTACCAGACCTGGTCGTACTGGGTGTTCCGCAAGCGGCTCACCCCCGGCATGATCCCGACCGCGCACGACGTGATCCCCGCGGTGCTGCGCGAGAAGGCGACGGCCGACTAGACCCCCGCAGACCGGCGCGGCGCGCACCCCATCCCCCTTCCTGTTCGCGCGCCTCGCCAGGGCCGCCGCCGAGTCTGATAAGCAGAGGAGCACGATGAACAGCGACCCGTGGCAGATCGAAGCGGCCCGACCGAAGCAGGCGGCGCGCCGCCCCGAGCTGGGGCCGGTCTCCCGCTTCTCCCTCTACGGCCTCGGCCTGTTCGCCGCCCTCAAGGGCTTCGGCCTCGTGCTCGTCGCCGGAGCGGTCGCCGCGGGCATCGCGGGGGTGCAGAGCGGAGACCTCGACACCCGCACGGTCGTGCTGCTGGGCGCGGGCGGCGCGCTGCTGCGGGGGATCGCGACCTGGGCGACGGCCGTCGTCGCGCAGCGCACCGCGATCGCCGTGAAGCGCTCGCTGCGGGGCCGCCTGTGGGATCGCATCGCCGGCGGCGACGCCGAGGCGGCCGAGGCCGACGAGCCGCCGGGCGACGCCGAGCTCCCCACGGCGAGGGCGCGGCGCGCGGGGGCCGAGCGCGAGGGATCCGTGTCGGTCCTCGCGACCGACGGCCTCGACGACCTCGACGACTACTACACGAACGCGCTGCCCTCGATCATCCAGGCGGCGATCGTCCCCCTCATCCTCGGGGTGCGGATCCTCGGAGCCGACTGGCTGAGCGCCCTCGTGATCGTCCTCACCGTGCCCCTCGTGCCGATCTTCATGACGCTCATCGGCAAGCACACCGAGCAGCGCACCGACGAGGCGCTCTCGGCGCTCACCCGCTTCGCGAACCACATGACGGAGCTCGCGCGCGGGCTCCCCGTGCTCGTCGGCCTCGATCGCGTCGCTGAGCAGGCGGAGGCCCTCGACGGCATCCAGCAGGCCTACCGCGCGCGCACCAGGGAGACGCTGCGGTGGGCGTTCCTGTCGGCGCTCGCGCTCGAGCTCATCTCCACGATCTCCGTCGCGGTGGTCGCCGTGTTCCTCGGCCTGCGGCTGCTGAACGGCACGGTGGGCCTCGAGGACGCCCTGCTGGCGCTGATCCTCGCGCCCGAGTGCTTCCAGGCGCTGCGCGAGATGGGATCCGCGTTCCACGCGTCTCAGGACGGCCTGAGCGCGCTCGAGCGCGTGCGGCGGATCCTCCGGGGTCCGCGCCGCGCCGACCTGCGCGGGGCGGCGCTGCCGGTCGTCGCGGACATGACGGCGCCCCTCGCCCTGCCCCTCACGCGCGGCGAGACCGTGCAGACCTCGCCGCCCGCCGGATTCCCGACCCTCGACGAGATCGCGGCGGGGACCGCGTGGCGCGACGAGCCCGAGCGGGCGCGGGAGCGCGAGGATCCGGGCCCGGTCGCCGTCCGCGACCTCACGGTGCGCTACGCGGGACGGGGAGCGCCGACCCTCGACCGCTTCTCGGCGGAGTTCACGGGCATCACCGCCGTGACCGGGCCGTCCGGATCCGGCAAGTCGACGCTGCTCGGGGCGCTGACGGGCACGCTCCCCGCCGATGCGGAGGCCGTCGGGTGGATCGTCGGCGTCGAGGCGGACCACGTCGGCTGGGCGCCTCAGGCGGCCCGCTCGTTCATGGGCACCCCGTGGGACGAGCTGGCGCTCTACGGCGCGAAGTCGCCCGAGGCGCTGCTGCGAGAGCTCGGGCTCATGAAGGTCGCGCAGGCGACGATCTCCGAGCTCAGCCCCGGCGAGCTGCGCCGCCTCGCCGTCGGGCGCGCGCTCGCCCGCGTCGACCAGGGCGCCACGGTGCTCGTGCTCGACGAGCCGACGGCCCACCTCGACGATCGCTCCGCGGAGCTGGTGCGCACCGCGATCCGCCGCCGCGCCGAGCGGGCCACCGTGATCCTCGCGACGCACGAGCCCGAGACGCTCTCCCTCGCGACCACGCGGATCCCCGTGACGGGCGGGGCGGAGCCCGACGACGCGCCGCTGCCGGCGGGCGCCGCATCGATCCGGGGCGACATCCCCGCGGAGGACGCGCTCGCGGACGAGCCGTCGCCCATCACCTCCTCGACGGTCGGGGTGCCGATCGTCACCGACCGCGCGCGCCTCGCGGAGCTCACCGACAGCACGACGCTGAGCCTGCCGTCGCTGCGCGGCCCCAGCCATCACGCGCTCGGACGCGGCGGCGGGGGCGCGTGGACGACGCTCGGGCGGCTGCTCTCGCCCGCCGTCGGCATCTGGATCGGCGGGATCCTGCTCGCCTTCGCGACGATCGCGATGGGCCTGTCGCTGACCGCCGTGTCCGGCTGGCTGATCGTGCGCGCGAGCGTCGAGATGTACATCATGTATCTGCTCGTCGCGATCGTCGGCGTGCGCTTCTTCGGCATCGGGCGCGCGGTGTCGCGCTACCTGGAGCGCCTCGTCACGCACGAGGCCGCGTTCCGCGTGACCGACGCGCTGCGGCTGCGGCTGTGGCGCGCGATCGCGGGCCGCGGGGCGGGGTCGCGGCGCCTGCTCGAGGGCGGCTCGCCGCTCGACTACCTCCTCACGCTGTCGGACGAGCTGCGCGATCAGCTGCCGCGCACGATCCCCCCTCTCGCGGTCGGCGTGCTGTCGATCGTCGGCATCACGGCCGTCACGGGGTTCGTCGTGCCGGGCCTCACGTGGCTGGTGCTGGGCGTGCTGCTCGCCGCCGCCGCGGCGGGCACGGCGGTCGCGATCCTCGCCGCGCGCGGCGCCGCCCGCACCCGGATCCGCGCCCGGTCGGCGCTCGTGCGCGGCACGTCCGCGCTCGCGTCGGCGTCGGACGAGCTGCGCGCGAACGGCGTGGCCGGTCCGGCGCTCGCGCGCCTCGACCGCGCGGGAGGGCGCCTCGCGCGAGCCGAGCGCCGCACGGCCTGGTCGGCGGGCCTCGCGAGCGCGATCGTGACCTTCGCGACGTCGCTGCTGGCCGCGATCGTCGCCCCCGTCGCGCAGGCGAGCGCGGCCGAGCTCGTCTGCGTCGTCGCCCTGCTCGCCCTCGCCGCTCTCGAGCCCCTCGAGGGGCTCGTCTCGGGCGCGCGGCGGATCCCCGCTCTGACCGCCGTCGCGCGCCGCCTGACGCCGCTCATGGACGCCCCGGATCCCGTGCTCGCGGGCCGCGAGGAGGCGCCCGATCCAGTGCGCGAGATCTCGCTCGCGAGCGTCGCCGCCTCCTATCCCGGCCGCACCGAGCCGGTGTTCCGCGACGTGACGGGCACGGTGCGCACGGGCGAGTGGCTCATCGTGTCCGGGCCGTCGGGATCCGGCAAGTCGACCCTGCTGTCGGTCGTCATGGGGGCGCTGCCCGCGGCCGAGGGATCCGTGCTCGCCGACGACCTGCGCCTGCCCGCTCTGACGGCCGAGTCGTGGCGCGCGCGGATCGCCTGGTGTCCCCAGGACGCGTATGTGTTCGACTCGACGATCCGGGGCAACCTGCTGCTCGCCCGGCCGCGCGACGCGGCTCCGAGCGACGACGAGATGCGCGACGCGCTCCAGCGCGCGGGCCTCGGGCCCCTGCTGGAGGCCCTGCCGGACGGTCTCGACACCCGCGTCGGATCCGCCGGATCCTCGCTCTCCGGCGGCGAGCGCCAGCGCCTCGCCGTCGCGCGCGCCCTGCTGACGCGCGCCGACGTGATCCTGCTCGACGAGCCGACCGCCCACCTCGACGCCCCGACCGCCGAGGCCATGATGCGGGACATCCGCCTGGCGACCGCCGACCGCATCGTGATCCTCGTGAGCCACCGCGCCGACACCCGCGAGCTCGCCGGAGCGGCGAGCGTCGTGGAGCTGTGAGGGGCGGGGCGGCGCACTGACGAGAGGACGATCGCGCCAGATGAGGACGATCCGGCGCTGAGGATCCTCCTCTCAGCGCATCGTCCTCGTCTCGCGGCACGCGCGGTGTGCGAGACAATGGTGCGATGAGCCCCGCGTCCCTCGACCACGCCAGCCTGATCGTGCACGGCCCCGACCAGGAGGGCCTCGTCTCCGCCGTCTCGTCGCTTCTCGCGCGCAACGACGCGAACATCACGTCTCTCGACCAGCACTCGACGGATCCGCAGGGCGGCGAGTTCTTCCAGCGCGTCGTGTTCCACCGGGCGAACTTCTCCGCCGCGCGCGAGGAGATCGAGGCCGACCTCGCCGACACGCTCGCGCCGCTCGGCATGACGTGGCGCCTGCGCGACATGTCGGTGCCGCCGCGCATGGCGATCCTCGCGTCGAAGGACGACCACTGTCTCCTCGACCTGCTGTGGCGGCACCGCCGCGGCGAGCTGCCCGTGTCGGTGCCCATGGTCATCGCGAACCACCCGAACACGGCCGAGGACGTGCGCCAGTTCGGCGTGCCCTTCTTCCACGTGCCGTCGCAGAAGGGCCCCGACAAGTCGGAGTCCGAGGCGGAGATCCTCCGCCTGCTGTCGGGCAACGTCGACTTCGTGGTGCTCGCCCGCTACATGCAGATCCTGTCGGGCGGCTTCCTCGAGAAGGTCGGCGTGCCCGTCATCAACATCCACCACTCGTTCCTGCCCGCGTTCATCGGCGCGAACCCGTACCGCAAGGCGCACGAGCGGGGCGTGAAGCTCATCGGGGCGACGAGCCACTACGTGACCGAGGATCTCGACGAGGGTCCCATCATCGAGCAGGACGTCGCACGCGTGACGCACGCCGACTCGGCCGACGATCTGCGCCGCCGCGGCGCGGACGTGGAGCGGGCGGTGCTCTCCCGGGCCGTGCTCTGGCACGCGGAGGATCGCGTCATCCGCGACGGCAACCACACGATCGTCTTCTGACGCGCGGGCGCCCGTGGCATCGGCGCCCCGCCCCCGTGTCTCGACTTCTGCGGGAAAGCGAGCGCCGTACCCGCCGAAGGTGAGACACGAATCCGGCTGTCGGCCAGACATGTCTCGACTTCTGCGGAAAACCGGGCGCCATACCCGCACAAGGTGAGACACGGTGCGCACGCCGGGCACCGCGGATCGGAGCACGGCGCTCCCTCGCTGCGCTGTGCGCCCGACATTCCTGCGCATGTCTCGACTTCCGCGGGAAAACCGGCGCCGAATCCGCACAAAGCGAGACACGGATCCGGCTGGCAGCCAGGCATGTCTCGACTTCCGCGGGAAAGCCGGCGTCGAACCCGCACGATGTGAGACACGGCGCGCACGCGGCACGGCGGATCGGAGCACGGCGCTCCCTCGCTGCGCTGTGCGCCCGACATCCCTGCGCATGTCTCGACTTCTGCGGGAAAAGCGGCGCCGAACCCGCACAAAGCGAGACACGGATCCGGCCGACAGCCAGGCATGTCTCGACTCGCGCGGGAAAGCGCGCGCCATAACCGCACCAAACGAGACACGGTGCGCACGCGGCGGCACGGAGGGCCGGGCCGAGCCGCCGCTCCGCGACGCCGGATCCCCTACGCGACGATCTCGAGCAGGTCCTCGCCGAGGGTGTGGAACGCGCGGTGCACGTGGTGGCGCATGAGCAGCGACGTGTCGTCGAACTCGACGAACAGGGCGTAGGAGAGCGCGGCCGAGCGGCCCATGACCACGCCCGTGTCGGCGCGTACGCCGTCGGCGCGGCCCGTGGCGCCGACGAACAGGAGATCGTCGTCGCGGCTGGGCGCGGGGCCCGGATCGAGCGCCATCGGCGCGGCGACGAGGCTCACGTCGCGACGCAGCGTCAGAAGCGACGTGACGATGCCCGCCGTCTCCTCGTCGACGCCGTCGCGGCGCAGCACGCGCTGCAGCAGGCGGGCGTACTCGCTCGCCGTGCCGATCGCGGCGTGCGGGGCGTCGTCGGGGCCGCGGGTGTCGCGGAAGCGGTCGAGCAGGGCCGAGCGGGTCATGCCGAGCGACACCATGCGGCGGGTGACGTTCTCGTGGCCGACGAGGTCGAGCAGCGCGTTGGAGGCGAGCGGATCGCCGGTGGACGCGGCGAGCGCCGCGACGTCGCCGAGCGGCAGCTCGTCGACCTGCAGGTGGCTCCAGAGGCCGAACTCCGACTCGTCGGACGGCTCGACCGGCGCGGCCGGGTCGAGCACGCCGTCGCGGATCTGGCAGGCGACCTCGACGAGGAGCGGCAGCACGCCGACCTCCGACACGGGCAGCGCGACGTGCGCGTCGGCGGCGAGCAGAGTGTGCCCCGAATCGACGTCGGAGACCTGGATGCCGATGCGGGCGCCGACGTGCGCGATTTCGTCGAGGGCTCGCATCGTGGCGCGCATCCGCAGCGTTCCGGGGGCGCGACGGGGCGCACGACGGCGGCTTCCCGTGCCGCGGCGCTCTCCCCTCAGCGATGCGGCCCGGCCGGTGGGTTCGGTGCCCACGGATCCTCCTCGGACGGGCGGGCGCCCGGAGGCTCCCGCGGGGGACAGCGCTGCGCCGGTGTCCGTCCCCACCCGCACGGCGAAGCGCCGAAGGTCTCTCCTATTGTGCGCCGGGTTCCGCGGCGTGTCGCCCTCCGTCACCAGATCGTCACACGCTCGTCGCCGGCGAGCCACAGGTCGTCGCCCTCTGCCACGTCGAACGCCTCGTAGAAGGCGTCGATGTTGCGTACGATCTGGTTGCAGCGGAACTCGTTGGGCGAGTGCGGGTCGATGGCGAGCAGGCGCAGCGTCTCGGCGTCGCGCGACTTCTGCTGCCACACCTGCGCCCAGGAGAGGAAGACCCGCTGCACGCCGGTGAAGCCGTCGATGACCTCGGGCTCGGCGCCGTCGAGCGACAGCTCGTAGGCCTTCAGGGCGATGCTGAGGCCGCCGAGGTCGCCGATGTTCTCGCCGATGGTGAGGGATCCGTTGACGGTGTGCTGCGGATCGAGGCCGCGCGGGGTGAGCGCGTCGTACTGCGCGATGAGGCTCTTCGTGCGCTGCTCGAACGCCGCCCGGTCGTCGTCGGTCCACCAGTTGCGGAGGGCGCCCGTGCCGTCGTACTGGGAGCCCTGGTCGTCGAAGCCGTGCCCGATCTCGTGGCCGATGACGGCGCCGATGCCGCCGTAGTTGGCGGCCGCGTCGCGCTCGGAGTCGAAGAACGGGTGCTGGAGGATCGCGGCGGGGAACACGATCTCGTTCATGAGCGGGTGGTAGTAGGCGTTGACCGTCTGCGGGGTCATCTGCCACTCGTCGCGGTCGATGGGCCCGCCGACCTTGCGCAGCTGCCGGTCGTGCTCGAACGCGTTCGCGCGCCGCACGTTGCCGACGAGGTCGGCGGGGTCGATCTCGAGGGCCGAGTAGTCGAGCCACGCGGACGGGTAGCCGATCTTGGGCGTGAAGCTGTCGAGCTTCTCGAGGGCGCGCTCGCGCGTATCGGGGCTCATCCACTCGAGCGAGCGGATCGAGCGCCGGTAGGCCTCGATGAGGTTCGCGACCAGCTCGTCCATCTGCTGCTTCGCCTCGGGAGGGAAGTGCCGCTCGACGTAGATGCGGCCGACGGCCTCGCCCATCGCGCCCTCGACGAGGGAGATGCCGCGCTTCCAGCGCTCGCGGATCTTCGGCACGCCCGTGAGCGCCGTGCCGTAGAAGGCGAAGCTCTCGTCGACGAGCGCGTCGGTCAGGTAGGCCGCCGACGAGCGGATGACGGCGTACCGCAGCCACGCCCGCCAGTCGTCGAGTCGCTCCTCGACGAGCAGGGATCCGAGGCCGGTGAGGAACGAGGGCTGGTAGACGTTGACCTCGGCGAACGCATCGGCCGACGCGGCGTCTCCCCGCACGGCGTCGAGCCACGGCTGGAGGTCGACGCCCGCGAGCCGCTGGGCCTCGACCCACGGCACGAGGTTGTAGGTGGCGACGGCGTCGCGGCTGCGCACGTTGTCCCAGTGGTGCGAGGCGATCTCGGTCTCGAGGGCGACGATGCGATCGGCCTGCGCGGAGGCGTCGTCGAGGCCCGCGAGCTCGAGCATGCGCTGCACGTGGGCGCGGAAGGCCGTGCGGATCTCGGCGAACGCCTCGTCGCGGTAGTACTGCTCGTCGGGGAGCGAGAGCCCCGACTGCACGACGAACGGAACGTAGCGGGTGGGGTCGCCCGGGTCGGGCTCGACGAACAGCCCGATGACGCCGGGCACGCCCTCGCGGTCGAGCCGGCCGGAGGCGGCGAGGAAGCCCGGGATGTCGGCGATGCGGTCGACGACGGCGAGCTGATCGGCGATCGGCTCCGTGCCCCTCTCGGCGATCGCGGCCGTGTCCATGAACGAGGTGAAGAGGTCGCCGACTTTGCGCGCCTCGGTGCCCGGATCGGCGCCCTGCGACTCGTCGACGATCTCGCGCACGTGGCGCTCCGCCTGCTCGGCGATCTGGTGGAACGCGCCCCATCGGGCCTTGTCGCCCGGGATCTCGGTGCGGTCGATCCACGCGCCGTTGACGTGGCGGAACAGATCGTCCTGCGGGCGGATGTCGGCGGAGAACTCCTCGATCGCGAGGCCTGCGGGAAGCGTCATGGGCTCCATCGTAGGCACGGCCTCCGACATTCGAAGCGGGGCGCGGCGGTGCGTCCGCAGACCGGCGGGGCCACCCGATCTCGCGGCCGGACGACCCGCGAGCACCGCCGGATCCCGGGGCTGTGCGACGTGCGTTTCCGCGACCCGGGCCCAGGCTGGCCCTCCCAAGTACGCGGAACGGCGGATCCCGGGGCTGTGCGACGTGCATTTCCGCGACCCGCGCACCACGCTGGCCCCCCTGAGTACGCGAAATGGCGGAACCCGGGGCCGTGAGACATGCGTTTCTGTGACCCGAGCACCGCGCTGATCCACCGAGTATGCAAAAGGGCGGCGCCCCAGGCCGTCCAGCGTGCGTTTCTGCGACCCGGAGACGATCGCGCCCTTCGAGTACGCGAAACGGCGGAACCCGCGATCGTGCGACATGCGTTTCTGCGACCCGAGCACCGCGGTGATCCACCGAGTATGCAAAAGGGCGGGACCCCAGGCCGTTCAGCGTGCGTTTCTGCGACCCGGGCGCCGCACTGATCTCCTGAGGACGAGAAACGACGGAACCCGCGGCCGTTCAGCATGCGTTCCTGCGACCTGGAAACGATCACGCCCTTCGAGTACGCGAAACGGCGGAACCCGAAACCGGTCGAGGTGCGTTTCCGCAACCCGGGCGCCGCGCCGCGCCTCCGCGTACGCGAAACGGCGCAACCCCGATCCGTGCGACGTGCGTTTTCGCGACCCGGGCGCCGCACTGATCTCCCGAGGAGGCGAAACGGCGGAACCCGCGGCCATTCAGCATGCGCTCCTGCGACCCGGAGACGATCACGCCCTCCGAGTACGCGAAATGGCGGAACCCCAGGCCGTTCAACGTGCGTTTCTGCGATCCGGAGACGATCGCGCCCTTCGATTAGGCGAAACGGAGGCCGCGGCCGTCAGACGCGCGCTTCCGCGCCCCGGGCGCCGCGCCGCACCTCCGAGTACGCGAAACGGCGCGGCCCCGGCCCGTGCGACATGCGTCTCCGCGACCCGAGCACCGCCTCGCCCCGAGTGCGCGGGATCCGCGGATCAGCTCGGCGCGCGCCTCCGGGCGAGCTCGCGGGAGTCGACCGAGGCGCCCGCGAACCCGCCGCGGCCCGCGGCGCGCCTACGCTGGATCCGTGCCCCGCCCCCCCTCCCTCAACCGCGACATCCTGCGGCTCGCGCTGCCCGCACTGGGGTCGCTCGTCGTCGAGCCGCTGTTCATCGCGCTCGACTCCGTCATGATCGGCCACCTCGGCGTCGCGCCCCTCGCGGGCATCGGGATCGGCGCGGGAGTGCTCAACACGATCGTCGGGCTGATGGTGTTCCTCGCGTACTCGACGACGCCCGCCGTCGCGCGCCTCGTCGGCCGCGGCGACTGGTCGGGAGCCGTGTCGCGCGGCATCGACGGGATGTGGCTCGCCCTGGGCATCGGCGCGGCCCTCGCGGTGTCGGGCTACCTGCTCACGCCGTGGGCGGTGTCGCTGTTCCGCCCCTCGGCCGAGGTCGCCGAGCAGGCCGAGATCTACCTCGGCCTGTCGATGTGGGGGCTCCCCGCGATGCTCATCGTGTTCGCCGCCACCGGGCTGCTGCGCGGCCTGCAGGACACCGTGACGCCCCTCTGGATCGCCGGCGTCGGCTTCGGCGCCAACGCGCTGCTCAACTGGCTGTTCATCTACGGGCTCGAGTGGGGGATCGCGGGATCCGCCGCCGGCACGGTCGCGGCGCAGTGGGGCATGGTCGTCGCGTACGCGATCATCGTCGCCCGGCTCGCGCGCACCCACGGGGCCTCGACCGCGCCGACCCGGTCGGGCGTGCGCGGCACCGCGCGGACAGGCGGCTGGCTGCTGCTGCGCACCGCCGCCCTGCGCACCGGCCTGCTGCTGACGGTCGCGACCGCCTCGATGATCGGCACCGAGGAGCTCGCGGGCTGGCAGGTGGTCTTCACGATCTCGTCGATCGCCGCCTTCGCCCTCGACGCGCTCGCCATCGCGGCGCAGGCGCTCATCGGAAAGCACCTCGGGGCGGGCGACGAGGAGAGCGTGCGGGAGGTGCTGCGCCGCACCGTCGCATGGGGCGCCGTCGGCGGCGGCGCGCTGGGGCTGGCGATCGCGGGGCTGTCGCCCCTCGTCGGCGTCGCCTTCACGGGCGAGTGGGCGATGTCGTGGCTCATCCTGCCCTCGCTCGTCGTGATGGGGATCCTGCAGCCTCTCGCCGGCGTCGTCTACGTGCTCGACGGGGTACTCATGGGCGCGAACGACGCCCGCTACCTCGCCCTCGCCGGGCTCGTGAACCTCGTGCCGTTCGTCGTCTACCTGCTCGTGCTGCTCATGACCGTGCCCACCGGATCCTGGGGGCTCATGGGCGTCGCGATCGGCTTCTTCGCCGTGCTGATGGGCATGCGCTGCCTCACGCTCGCGCGCCGCGTGCGCGGGACGGCCTGGCTGCGCCAGGCGGCCTGAGCGCGGGATCCGTCGAGCCCGCGGGGCGCGGGGCGTCGAGTGCACGGCGACGCCAGAAGTCGGCCTACCCGGCCCGAACGCGGCGTGTCCGCCGAGCCGGGCGAGAAATGGCGTCGTCGTGCACCGGACGGGGCCGTGTCAGCGGGTATGGCACGCCCACTCCCGCAAGGCATGGAACGGGGCGGGTGGGGCCGCGCACCCATGTCTCGCCTTCTGCGGGTGTGGGCCCGCTCCTTCCCACGCGGCATGCGACACGGCACGCGGGGCCGGGAACCCGTGTCTCACGTTCGGCGGAGATCCGGCGCTCACTCCGACCGTTCGTGAGACACGGTGCCCGGGGTGCTGGACCCGTGTCTCACGTCCCGCGGGTATCGAACGCTCATTCCGACGCCTTCCGAGACACGGGACCGCGCCGCAGGCGCTCACCAGCCGACGGTCCCCGGATACATGCCCGTCAGCTCGACGACGTAGGCGGCGCCCAGCTCGCGCTGCAGCCGATCCCGCAGCTCGCGACCGCGCGCGAAGTGGGAGCGCTCGGTCTGGGCGCTCACCCATCCGTCCTCCGGGGAGAACGCGCGGTTGAACCAGCGCACCCAGGAGAGGCAGTCGGCTACCAGATCCTCCGACAGGACGTCCAGGCCGAACGCGTAGTCCCCTCGGGCGCGCACGGGCCATCCCGTGTACGAGACGCCGATCTCGACGCGCTCCGTCATCGGCGACCGCCGCGGGTTCCGACCCTCACCGCTCCCCCGCCCACCTCCGGCACCACTCGTACATCACGACGGCGCCCGCCGCGGAGGCGTTGATCGAGCGGGTGGATCCGTACTGCGTGATCTCGATGCGCGCCTGCGACGCCGCGAGCGCCTCCTCGCTGAGCCCCGGGCCCTCCTGGCCGAACAGCAGCACGCAGCGCTCCGGCAGGTCCGCGCGGTCGACGGGCTGGGCGTCGCCGACGTTGTCGACGGCGAGGATCGGGATCCCCTCCCCCTGGGCCCACGCCGCGAAGGTCGCCACGTCGGGGTGGTGGACGACGTGCTGGTAGCGGTCGGTGACCATCGCACCCCGGCGATTCCAGCGCTTCCGGCCGATGATGTGCAACGTGTCGGCCAGGAACGCGTTGGCGCTGCGCACGATCGACCCGATGTTCATGTCGTGCTGCCAGTTCTCGATCGCGACGTGGAACGGATGCCGCCGCGTGTCGAGGTCCGCGATGATGGCGTCCATATTCCAGTAGCGGTATGCATCGACGACGTTGCGGCTGTCGCCGTTCTCGAGCAGCTCGGGATCCCAGTGGTCGCCCTCCGGCCACTCCCCCGGCCAGGGGCCGACGCCGTGCGTGGAGGCCTCGCGGTGGGGAGCGGGGGCGGGCTCGTCGGTCATGCGTCCATTCAATCGCGGATCACGGCCGGGCCGCGCCCGACGGATCCGACAGCCACACCGCTTCCGCGGCGCCGTCCGGCAGCTCGACGAGCGCGCCGCCGACCTCGACGCCGCCGGGGCGCACGACGACCGGCGTGCCCACGTCGATGCCGCACGCCGTGATCGCCCGGAGGAGCAGCGGATCCCGGTCGCTGACCCGCAGCACGCGGCCCGCGTGCCCCTCCGCCGCCTCGGCGAGCAGCGCGAACGGCTCGCGGGCGACGGATCCGTCGGCCTGCGGGATCGGGTCGCCGTGCGGGTCGACCGCCGGGCGGCCCAGCCGGGCGTCGATGCGATCGAGCAGCCGGTCGCTCAGCGCGTGCTCCAGCACCTCGGCCTCGTCGTGCACCTCGTCCCAGGCGTAGTCGAACTCGCGCACGAGCCACGTCTCGATGATGCGGTGCCTGCGGGTCATGGCGAGCGCGCGGACGCGCCCCGCCTCGGTGAGCGTCACGGCGCGGTACGGGGCATGATCGACCAGCCCCGAGGAGGCGAGCTTGCGCACCATCTCGCTGACGCTCGACGGCGCGACCCCGAGGGCGGAGGCGAGAGCCGACGGCGTGATCGGGTCGTCCTGCCACTCCGTATGGGCCCAGATCGCCTTGAGGTAGTCGTCGGCGGCCGGGCTCGTAGGCATGCCCTCCAGCGTACGCGGTGCGGTCAGCGCACGAATCGGGCGGCGCGCTCGAACGGCCAGGTGAGGCCGGAGAGGTCCTCGCACGCCTCCCACACGCGCCGACGCACCTCCGGATCCATCGAGGTGCGCGAGGGGCGCTGCCGCACGGGCTCGCCGCGCGTGATGCGCTTCGGCCCCCAGTAGTCGCCGCCGTGGACGCGCGGATCCAGCAGCGCCCTCAGCACCGAGTCGGCGCCGCGCTCCTTGCTCTGCGCGATGGGCGCCTGCATCATGTCGCGCAGCCGCTTCCACGCGCCGGGCTCGTTGACGCCGGCGACGCGCGAGGTGCGCCCCCCGATCGAGTAGCCCGGGTGCGCGATGACGCTCTCGACGGGCACCCCCGCGTCGCGCAGCCGCGCGTCGACCTCGAGGCCGAGCGCCTGCACGGCGACCTTCGACTGCACGTACGCCTTCCACGGCGTGTACCCCTCGTCGAGCTGCATGTCGTTCGGGGCATACTTCCCCAGCCACGTCGACATGCTGCCGAGCCACACGATGCGGGGCGACCAGCGGGAGGTCGCCGAGCGGGCGAGCGGCACGAGCAGCTCCGCGCCGAGGATGAAGTGGCCCAGCACGTTCGTCGCAAACACCAGCTCGCGGCCGTCGCGGGTCTTCTCGCGATGACGCGGCGTGTGCACGAGCCCGGCGTTGAAGATCACGCCGTCGAGGCGCGTGCGCTGGAACAGGCCTCCCCGCACGCTCGCGGCGGCGGCGCGGATGGATCCGGGATTCGCCACGTCGAGCAGCAGCGTCTCGACCGACGCCCCCGGCACGCGGGCCGCCAGCGCGTCGTGCGCGGCCGCGAGGCGGTTGGGATGGCGGCCGCTGAGGATCACGTGCGCGCCGGCGCGCGCGAGCTTCTCGGAGGCGAAGTATCCGAGGCCCGCGTTCGCACCCGTGACGAGGTAGCACCTGCCCTCCTGAGAGGGCAGCGCCGTCGGATCCCACGCATCGTGCGCGCTCGTGCTCACAGACCCGAGGCTATGTCGGATCCCCGCTCGCCCGTGCGCGGCGCGCGGCGGCGGATACGTCGATCTCGCTCCCGGCGCCCGGGCGGGCGGCGGCGGGCGCGGGGCGGCGAGAATCCCTCGCGAGCTGGGCCAGGGGCGCACGCCGGCCGCGCCCGATCCGGCCCGCCGCGTGGGAGGTGGCTTTCCGCGTCAGGACGCCTAGGCTGGCGCCATGACGAACCGCGGCGGCATCGAGTGCTGGCTGACCGACATGGACGGCGTGCTCGTCCACGAGAACCGGGCGATCCCCGGCGCGCCCGAGCTGCTCGCGCAGTGGCGCGACGAGGGCACCCCGTTCCTCGTGCTCACCAACAACTCGATCTTCACGCCGCGCGACCTCTCGGCGCGGCTGCGGGCCAGCGGCATCGACGTGCCGGAGGAGAGCATCTGGACGTCGGCCCTCGCGACCGCGACGTTCCTGCAGCAGCAGTCGCCGGGAGGCACCGCGTTCGTGATCGGCGAGGCGGGGATCCTCACCGCCATGCACGAGGCCGGCTTCATCATGACCGAGACCGATCCCGAGTACGTGGTGATCGGCGAGACGCGCAACTACTCGTTCGAGGCGATCACGAAGGCGATCCGCCTCATCAACGGCGGGGCGCGGTTCATCTCGACGAACCCCGATGCGACCGGTCCGTCGGCGGAGGGCCCGCTGCCCGCGACCGGCGCCATCAACGCGCTCATCACGAAGGCGACAGGCAAGGAGCCGTACGTCGTCGGCAAGCCGAACCCGATGATGTTCCGCTCGGCGCTCAATCGCATCGGCGCGCACAGCGAGAACACGGGCATGATCGGCGACCGCATGGACACCGACATCGTCGCCGGCATCGAGGCGGGTCTGCACACCGTGCTCGTCATGACCGGCATCAGCGACACCCGCGAGATCGACCGCTACCCGTTCCGCCCGAGCGAGATCGTCTCGAGCGTCGCGGATCTGCTCGCGGAAGAGAACGAGACCGAGGAGTAGTCATGGGCGACGCCTTCCTCATCGTCGCCGGCCTCACCTGCGTGGCCGGCATCGTCCTCCTCATCATGCGCATCGGGCGCATGCGGAACGGACGCGATGACGACGACGCCTTCGGGCCGCGGCAGTAGGCCGTCCTGTCGGCGGAACACCGGCTGACGGGGATCCTTCGGGTCGCGGGACGGATCTCCGACGGAACGATGAGCGCCGAGCATCTCGAAATCACCCGACCATCTCGCCCCTACCCCGAATCCCCGAGAATCTCGCGCGATCCCGAGACAGCCGGATCCCCGGGCCACCGCCGCGCCGCCTGCCCGAACTGAGGAAGCGCCGCCCGGGCGGCTCTCAGAGCAGCGCGAGGGCGGCCGCTCCGACGAGCGGGCCGTCGGGGCCGAGGCCGCTGCGCACGACGCGCGTCTGGCGGGCGTAGGGCAGGCTCGCCCAGTCGCGCAGGGCGGAGGCGACGAGGTCGACGTAGTCGTCGGAGACGAACGAGAAGCCACCCGAGATGGCGACGAGATCGAGATCGAGCAGCGTCGACGCGTCGGCGAGGGCGAGTCCGACCGCCCGCGCGGACCGCTCGATCGCCTGGCGGGCGATGCGGTCGCCGCGAGCGGCGTCGCGCGAGAGGTCCTCCCCCGTCGCCCCGCTCCAGCCCGACAGCTGCGCCCACCGCACGCTCGCCGGCCCCGACGCGACCTCCTCCAGCGTCAGCTCGCCGCCGTGCTCGGCCGCAGCGGTCTGCCCGAGGTGCCCGGCGTTGCCGGAGGCGCCGCCGACCGGACGGCCGTCGACGACGATCCCGCCCCCGACGCCGGTCGAGACGACGATCGACAGCGAGGCCCTGGCGTCGGCCGCCGCCCCCCGCCACGACTCGGCGAGCGCGAGGCAGCCCCCGTCGTGCCGCAGGCGCGCCTCGACGTCGGCCAGCCCGGTGCCGGCGATGGCCGCGTCGGCCACGGCCTCCACGAGCGGGAACCCGTGGGCGGACGGCATGTTCACGGGCGCGATCGTGCCGGAGGCGAGATCCACGGGCCCCGCCGACCCGATCCCCGCCCCGACGAACGTCGCGTCGCGCGGCAGGGCGTCGAGCGCGGATCCGACGACGGCGCTGACGGCCGCGCGCAGCCCTGCGGGATCGATCTCCCGGCCCGTCGGCTGGCGGTGACGGCTGCCGTCGAGCACGCGCCCCGCGTCGTCGACGAGTCCGGTCTCGATCTTGGTGCCGCCGAGGTCGACGGCCAGCGCGATGCGGGTCATGAGGGAAGGCTACCGCCGACGCGTCCCCGGGGACGGCGACGGGGCGCGGGACGTCACTGCGGGGCGAGCCCGAGGTCGTCGAGGTCGATCGCGGCGCGCCACTCGAGACCCTCGGCTTCGATCGCGGCCTGCGCCCCGGTCTTGCGGTCGACGATCACGGCCACCGCGACGACCTCCGCACCGGCGCGACGGAGCGCCTCGACGGCCTTCAGGGCCGACTGGCCCGTCGTCGACGTGTCCTCGAGCACGACCACGCGACGCCCCTCCACCTCGGCGCCCTCGATCTGCCGGCCGCGGCCGTGATCCTTCGGCTCCTTGCGCACGACGAACGCGTCGAGCGGGTGGTCGCCGTCGGCCGTCGCGTGCATGACGGCGTTGGCGATGGGATCCGCGCCCAGCGTGAGCCCGCCGACCGCGACGACGCCGTCGATGTCGGCGATGAGGTCGCTCATGATGCGGCCGATCGCGGGGGCGGCGCGGTGGTCGAGCGTGAGCTTGCGCATGTCGACGTAGTACGTCGCCTTCTTGCCGCTCGACAGCGTGAAGTCGCCGTGGAACACCGCCTCGTCCGTGATGAGCCGGATGAGGTTCTGACGGTCGGATTCGAGCGCGGGCGTGGATGCGATGGCCATGCGATCCAGTCTATTCAGCACCCCATAGGCTGGAATCATGGCTGACGCACAGTCGCCCCTCGAAGAGTGGCTCGCATCGCACCCGCTGAAGAAGCCCGGGCTGTTCGCCGGCGGGGGCTACTCCCGCCGCGCCGTCGACGAGGTCACCGACGCGATCGTGGAGCGGCTGCGCGCCGGCCGGCAGTTCGCCGACCTGCTCCGCCGACTCGACTTCCCCACGGCGCCCCGCGCGGAGGCCTACGACAGGACGGCCGTCGACGACCTCTTCGACAACCTGAAGTGGGGATCCGACCCGCGGCTGTAGCGTCGGATCCGGATCATCTCGTTGTTGCACCAGCCCTGAGAGGGATCAGAGTGATGAGCGACCCGCAGCCAACCCCCGTCGCACCCGGCCGGTGGAAGCGCCCCGCCTCCGTCATCGTCGTCGCAGCGGCGCTCGCGATGGTGCTGTTCGCCTGGTTCCACACCCCCGAGGTGCAGGTGCAGTCGGACACCGAGGAGAGCGGATACGCCACGTACACGTGCGCCAACGCCGGGCCGTCCCGGTGGAAGCCGCCCACGGTGCGGACCGGCCAGGAGCTCTCCTCCGACCAGAACATGGCGACGTTCAATCAGCAGGTGCTGAAGCACGACATCGAGGCGCTCGAGTTCGGGATCACCTGCGCGGAAGCACGCGATCGGCACACGAACATCCTGATCGTGACGACCTTCGCCGCGGGAGCCGTCCTGTTCTTCGGGTACGTCGGCCTCTGGAAGCGCCGCGACCGGGCGGATCGCGCCTGACCGCGGATCCGCCGCTCCTGCGCCCGAATTAGGCTGGATCCATGCGCATCGCCACCTGGAACGTCAACTCCGTCCGCGCGCGCGTCGAACGGATCGTGGGCTTCGCCGACCGCGCCGACGTCGACGTGCTGCTCATGCAGGAGATCAAGTGCAAGCCGGATCAGTTCCCGTACGAGGCCTTCGAGCGGGCGGGCTACCAGGTGGAGGCGCACGGCCTCAACCAGTGGAACGGCGTGGCCATCGCGAGCCGCGAGCCGCTCGAGGACGTCGAATATTCCTTCCCGGGAATGCCCGGGTTCCAGAAGGGGTATGAGGGCGATGACGCCCCGCTCGAGGCTCGCGCGATCTCGGCGCTGATCGACGGCGTGCGCCTCTGGAGCCTGTACGTGCCCAACGGCCGCGGCCTCGACGATCCGCACTACGCCTACAAGCTGCGGTTCCTCGACGCGCTGCGGCAGTACGCGGCCGACGCACTGGCGGCGGATCCCGACCTGCCCCTCGCCCTGACGGGCGACTTCAACATCGCGCCGCTCGACGCCGACAACGGGGATCCGTCGATCGTCGAGGGCGTCACGACGCACGTCTCCCCCGCCGAGCGCGAGGCGTTCCGGGCTCTCGAGAGCGCCGGCCTGTCGGACGTCGTGCGTCCGCTCGTGCCCGAGGGCTTCACGTTCTGGGACTACAAGCAGCTGCGCTTCCCCCGCGACGAGGGCCTGCGCATCGACTTCATCCTCGGATCTCGCGCCTTCGCCGACGCCGTCGAGCACGCCTCGATCGAGCGCGACGAGCGCAAGGGCGAGGGCCCGAGCGACCACGTGCCCGTGATGGTCGACCTCGACCTCCGCGCGGAAGAGGACGAAGACGACCTGCCGATGATCTTCGGCTGACGGGCGGATCCACCGCACCTCGCGAGGTGCGACGGCCGGATCCTCGGATCAGGGCCGCGCGAGCCCCGCAACCCAGCGGTCGGCGGCGCGGGCGCTCCGCAGGTGCACGATCTCGATGTCTTCGCGGCCGCGGGTGCGCTCGGCGATCGAAGTGTCGCCCCGGCGGTACTTGTTCCGCGTGCGCCAGCCCCAGCGCAGGATGTGGTCGGGATCCGAGAGCGCGGTCCGCAGCGGCGGCTCGACGAGCCCGGCGCTCCAGATCGGCGTGCGCCGCACCCGGCGCGACACCGTGCGGCGCGCGAGCCGCGCCATCTGCACGGGCGTGGGCAGGTCGAGCCACACGATCGCCTCGGCGCGCTCGAGCACGATCGGGCGGGCGGATGCGTACTGCCACTCGGTGATCCAGGCGTCGCGGGCCGCGAGGGCGCGCACCTCGTCGAGGAAGTCGGGGCGGGGCGCCCAGTCGCGGCCCCAGTGCAGGTCGTCCATCTCGACGTAGGGGATGTCGAGCGCCACGCTGGCCCGCGCCGCGAGGGTGCTCTTGCCCACACCCGAGACGCCGGCGACGAGGATGCGGCGAGCGGTGAAGGGCACCGCGGGATTCTACCTCGCCGCCCGATGCGCCCGCGCCCTCGCGCATTCCTTGCCCGCCGCGCACCCCACGACGCGCCGAGCGACCAGGTTCTCGCCGAGCGACCACGAAATACCGTGGTCACTCGCCGAAAACGTGGTCACTCGAGGATCCCGTATCCCCGGAACCCCACACCACGGGCAGCCCCGCAGCCTCCCGCTCGCCACACCGCGCCCGCGCCAGCGCCCACACCGCAGGCCCCGCGCGCCCCCGAGCGCCCATGAGATCACCGAGCGACCACGAATAATCTTGGTCACTCGGCGAGAACATGGTCACTCGAGGACCCCAAGGACCGCACTCCGGGCCAGCGCCGCGGGTCGAGCCCGCCCTGCGCTCAGACGAGGCCGTGCCGGTACGCCCACACGACGGCCGCGACGCGGTCGCGAGCGCCCGTCTTCTGAAGGATGTTCGACACGTGGGTTTTCACCGTGGCCTCCCCGATGAACAGGTCGGCCGCGATCTCGGCGTTGCTCATCGCCGCCGCCAGCAGCCGCAGCACCTCGGCCTCGCGCTCCGTGAGATCCACCTCGATCAGAGGGGATTCCTCTTCCGGAATATGAGCGGATCCGCCGTGCCGCTCGATGACCCGACGCGTCACCTCGGGTGCGAGGAGCGCGTCGCCTGCGGCGGCGACGCGGGCCGCGTTCACGAGCTCCTCCGGCCCGGCGTTCTTCAGGAGGAACCCGCTCGCGCCCGCGTCGAGGGCGGCGAAGAGGTAGTCGTCGCGATCGAAAGTCGTGACGATGACGACGCTCGCGGCGGATCCGGCTCGGATGATGCGCCTGGTCGCCTCGATGCCGTCCATGTCGGGCATCTGCACGTCCATGAACACGACGTCCGGAGCGAGCTTCGCGGCGCGCTCGACCCCCTCGGCGCCGGTCGCCGCCTCGCCCGCGATCTCGAGGCCGGCGGCCTCCAGGATCATGCGGAATCCGGCGCGCATGGTGGCGTGATCGTCGACGAGCAGAACCGTGGGCATGCTCCGATCATGCTCCGGATCGACGCGCGACGCGACCCCGCCGCGGGCCGCACCACGGCCCTCGCGCCCCGCCGCCGCGCTCCAGATGACGCGAATGCACGTTCAGCGGTCCGCGGAAGGTGCATTCGCGTCATCTGGAGCCGCGCCGCCGCCCACACGCCCCGTCGTGCGCCGGCGCACGCGGGCGCTCACGCGGATCCGCCCCCGCGATCCACCCCGGTGGGACCCCACGATCGCCGTCGCGCGGATCCGCCCCGCACCGCAGGCGACGGATCCACCCCACACGCCCCGCCGCGACGCTTCAGATGACCCGAATGCACGTCCCACAGGCGCCGGAA